>NZ_JBIVXC010000018.1:39742-123431 GCF_044769005.1 Pseudomonas sp. NPDC090755
CAATCCCGGGGTTGGGGGGTCACCCCCCCCGGTAGGAGCGGCCTGCCCCCGCGATTGCAGTGCTAGAGTGCAATCGCGGGGCAAGCCCGCTCCTACACATTAATTCCGGTTGGCTATGCTAGGCACACAACAACACCAAGGATCGGACATGCCTCGCCCCCTCACCCTGCTCTGCCTGGCCCTGCTTGGCGGCGCCGTCTATCTATATGCACTGGCCAGCGGCAATGCGCTGCTGGGCCTTGCCGCCAAACCGATCCCCGTGCTGGCCCTGCTGGCCTGGCTCAATGGCGCCAACCCCGGTCGCTACCGCCGCTGGATCATGATCGGCCTGGGCTTCTCGCTGCTCGGCGATGTGCTCCTGGCGGTTCCGGGCGATCTGTTCGTGTTCGGTCTCGGGGCGTTTCTTTGCGCCCACCTGGCCTACCTGCGCGGCTACCTGGGTGAAAACCGCCAATGGGCCCCTCGGGCGCTGGCAGGTTCGGCCATCGTCGGCGCTGCGCTGCTGGGCTTGCTGATCAGCCAGGGTCTGGGCGAGCTGCTGGTGCCGGTGACCGTCTACGCCCTGGCCATCAGCGCCATGCTCTGGCGCGCCCTGGCCTGCGGCGGCCTTGCCGCCCTGGGCGCCATCGCCTTCGTGTTTTCCGACAGCCTGATCGGCATCGACCGCTTCGTCAGCCCGTTCACGGCCGCCCCCTACCTGATCATCCTCGCCTATTGGCTGGGCCAATGGGCGATCGCCGCCTCGGCCCACCCCGGCCAATCTGCAAAAGCCTTGATCCAGAGCGCAGCGCGAGAGGAAAAAACCGGTTAGAACACTGCACGGGAAAACTTGCAGGTGATGTCAATGTTGCACAACTTTGTAGTTGAGCCTAACAGTAGGACTATTCAGACAAGGTCAAATGATATTAATTATCATTTCGAAATTACAGGTTCGTTACGCGCGACAAGAAACATAATTAACAAAACCCGTGGCAATGCCCATTCCACGGGGCTTTCAGCGAGTTACGAAAGATTTTTGTTCTTAATCCTACGAATAAATTTGCTGCAGAAATTTTACTTGCACCGGGTTTACCCATAAAATCAGCGCGATAGATTCCGCTGCGACATATCGTCACTGCTCTACTTCTTTCCAAGCCGCAGAGACTGTCTCTGTATAAGGATTTTCAGCATGCCCGATTCGACAGGACTCATCGCCCACAACTGGGGCTTTGCCATTTTCCTTTTGGGTGTCGTAGGCCTCTGTGCCTTCATGCTCGGTCTGTCCGCCCTGCTCGGTAGCAAGGCCTGGGGCCGCAGCAAGAACGAACCCTTCGAGTCCGGCATGCTGCCCACCGGCGGCGCCCGCTTGCGCCTGTCGGCCAAATTCTATCTGGTCGCGATGCTGTTCGTGATCTTCGATATCGAAGCCCTCTTTCTCTTTGCATGGTCTGTGTCCGTCCGCGAAAGCGGCTGGACCGGATTCGTCGAAGCACTCGTTTTCATAGCAATTCTGTTGGCAGGTCTTGTCTACCTATGGCGGGTCGGGGCGCTCGATTGGGCACCCGTGGGTCGTCGTATGCGGCAGGCGAAGCTGAAACAATGAGGCTTTGGCAATGCAATACAATCTCACCAGAATCGACCCGGATGCGCCTAACGAGCAGTATCCCATCGGAGAACGGGAAACCGTCTCCGATTCGCTGCTAGAGGACCAGGTCCACAAGAACATCTTCATGGGCAAACTTGAAGATGTGCTCAGTGGCGCGGTCAACTGGGGGCGTAAAAACTCCCTGTGGCCCTACAACTTCGGCCTCTCCTGCTGCTACGTGGAAATGACCACGGCCTTCACGGCGCCCCACGACATCGCCCGCTTCGGCGCCGAAGTCATCCGGGCATCGCCGCGTCAGGCCGACTTCATGGTCATCGCCGGCACCTGCTTCATCAAGATGGCGCCGATCATCCAGCGCCTGTACGAGCAGATGCTCGAGCCCAAATGGGTCATCTCCATGGGTTCGTGCGCCAACTCCGGTGGCATGTACGACATTTACTCGGTCGTTCAGGGGGTCGACAAGTTCCTCCCCGTGGATGTCTACGTGCCTGGCTGCCCGCCTCGCCCTGAAGCCTTCCTGCAAGGCCTGATGCTGTTGCAGGAGTCGATTGGCCAGGAGCGTCGTCCTCTTTCCTGGGTTGTCGGCGATCAAGGCATTTACCGTGCCGAGATGCCGTCGCAGAAAGAGCAACGCCGTGAACAGCGCATCCAGGTCACCAACCTGCGCAGCCCCGACGAAGTCTGATCCAGCTATCTGCTGCCTGCGCATGTGCGACAGGCAGCCTGGCTTCATTCTCTACGTTGACCGAAAGCGACCGAGACCATGACAGCGGACACCGCTATTTATATCCCGCCTTACAAGGCTGACGACCAGGATGTGGTCGTCGAACTGAACAACAAATTCGGCCCCGAGGCGTTCGTTGCCCAGGAAACCCGCACCGGCATGCCGGTGCTTTGGGTTACCCGCGCCAAACTCAAGGAAGTTTTGAGCTTCCTGCGCAATGTCGCCAAGCCGTACAGCATGCTCTTCGACCTGCACGGGGTGGACGAGCGCCTGCGCACTCAACGCCGCGGCCTGCCGGCTGCCGACTTCAGCGTGTTCTACCACCTGCTGTCGGTTGAACGTAACAGCGACGTGATGATCAAGGTGGCCTTGAGCGAAGGCGACCTGAACCTGCCGACCGTGACCGGTATCTGGCCGAACGCCAACTGGTACGAGCGCGAAGTCTGGGACATGTTCGGCATCGACTTTGCCGGCCACCCGCACCTGACCCGTATCATGATGCCGCCGACCTGGGAAGGTCACCCGCTGCGCAAGGACTACCCTGCCCGCGCCACCGAGTTCGATCCGTACAGCCTGACCCTGGCCAAGCAACAGCTCGAGGAAGAAGCCGCGCGCTTCAACCCTGAAGCCTGGGGCATGAAGCGTCATGGCACCAACGAGGACTACATGTTCCTCAACCTGGGCCCGAACCACCCTTCGGCCCACGGTGCCTTCCGTATCGTCCTGCAGCTGGACGGTGAAGAGATCGTCGACTGCGTACCGGACATCGGCTACCACCACCGTGGCGCCGAGAAGATGGCCGAGCGTCAGTCCTGGCACAGCTTCATCCCCTACACCGACCGTATCGACTACCTCGGCGGGGTGATGAACAACCTGCCGTACGTGCTCGCCGTCGAGAAGCTGGCCGGCATCCAGGTGCCGCAGAAGGTCGACGTGATCCGCATCATGCTCGCCGAGTTCTTCCGGATCACCAGCCACCTGCTGTTCCTGGGTACCTACATCCAGGACGTCGGCGCCATGACCCCGGTGTTCTTCACCTTCACCGACCGCCAGCGCGCCTACACCGTGATCGAAGCGATCACCGGTTTCCGCCTGCACCCGGCCTGGTACCGCATCGGCGGCGTCGCCCACGACCTGCCGCGCGGCTGGGACAAACTGGTGAAAGACTTCGTCGAATGGCTGCCCAAGCGCCTCGACGAGTACACCAAGGCTGCCCTGCAGAACAGCATCCTCAAGGGTCGTACCATTGGCGTTGCCCAGTACAACACCAAGCAGGCCTTGGAATGGGGCGTCACCGGTGCCGGCCTGCGTTCCACCGGTCTTGACTTCGACCTGCGCAAGGCCCGTCCATACTCCGGCTACGAGAACTTCGAGTTCGAAGTGCCGCTGGCCCACAACGGCGATGCCTACGATCGCTGCATGGTCCGTGTCGAGGAGATGCGCCAGAGTATCCGCATCATCGACCAGTGCCTGCGCAACATGCCGGAAGGCCCGTACAAGGCGGATCACCCGCTGACCACGCCGCCGCCCAAAGAGCGCACCCTGCAGCACATCGAAACCCTGATCACCCACTTCCTGCAGGTTTCGTGGGGCCCGGTCATGCCGGCCAACGAATCCTTCCAGATGATCGAGGCGACCAAGGGCATCAACAGTTACTACCTGACGAGCGATGGCGGCACCATGAGCTACCGCACCCGGATCCGCACCCCGAGCTACCCGCACCTGCAGCAGATCCCTTCGGTGATCCGCGGCAGCATGGTCGCCGACCTCATTGCGTACCTGGGCAGTATCGACTTCGTTATGGCTGACGTGGACCGCTAAGCATGAACAGCACGCTTATCCAGACTGACCGTTTCGTCCTGAGCGAAACCGAGCGCTCGGCCATCGAGCACGAAATGCATCACTACGAGGACCCGCGCGCGGCGTCCATCGAAGCCCTCAAGATCGTCCAGAAGGAACGCGGCTGGGTGCCGGACGGCGCCATCTATGCCATCGGCGAAGTGCTCGGCATTCCTGCCAGCGATGTCGAAGGCGTGGCTACCTTCTATAGTCAGATCTTCCGTCAGCCGGTTGGCCGGCACATCATCCGCGTCTGCGACAGCATGGTCTGCTACATCGGCGGCCACGAGTCCGTGGTCAGCCAGATCCAGAGCGAGCTGGGCATTGGCCTGGGCCAGACCACCGCCGACGGCCGCTTCACCCTGCTGCCGGTGTGCTGCCTGGGCAACTGCGACAAGGCCCCGGCGCTGATGATCGACGACGACACCTTTGGCGATGTCCAGCCTGCTGGCGTTTCCAAGCTGCTGGAGGGTTACGTATGACCATCACTTCCTTCGGCCCGGCCAACCGCATCGCCCGTTCGGCCGAGACGCACCCGCTGACCTGGCGCCTGCGTGACGACGGCGAACCGGTGTGGATCGACGAGTACCAGGCCAAGGACGGCTATGCCGCCGCCCGCAGGGCCCTGGCACAGATGTCCCAGGACGATATCGTCCAGACCGTGAAAGATTCCGGCCTCAAGGGCCGTGGCGGTGCGGGCTTCCCCACCGGCGTCAAATGGGGCCTGATGCCCAAAGACGAATCCATGAACATCCGCTACCTGCTGTGCAACGCGGACGAAATGGAGCCCAACACCTGGAAGGACCGCATGCTGATGGAGCAACAGCCCCATCTGCTGGTCGAAGGCATGCTGATCAGCGCCCGCGCGCTGAAAGCCTACCGCGGCTACATCTTCCTGCGTGGCGAATACACCACCGCGGCGCGCAACCTCAACCGCGCCATCGAGGAAGCCAAGGCCGCAGGCCTTCTGGGCAAGAACATCCTGGGCAGCGGTTTCGACTTCGAGCTGTTCGTGCACACCGGCGCCGGGCGTTACATCTGCGGTGAAGAAACCGCACTGATCAACTCCCTGGAAGGCCGCCGCGCCAACCCGCGCTCCAAGCCGCCCTTCCCTGCCGCCGTTGGCGTCTGGGGCAAGCCGACCTGCGTGAACAACGTCGAGACCCTGTGCAACGTGCCGGCCATCGTCGGCAACGGCATCGACTGGTACAAGTCGCTGGCCCGCGAAGGCTCCGAAGACCACGGCACCAAGCTGATGGGCTTCTCGGGCAAGGTCAAGAACCCTGGCCTGTGGGAGCTGCCGTTCGGCGTCACCGCCCGCGAGCTGTTCGAAGACTACGCCGGTGGCATGCGCGACGGCTACAAGCTCAAGTGCTGGCAGCCCGGCGGCGCCGGTACCGGTTTCCTGCTGCCCGAGCACCTGGATGCACAGATGTACGCCGGTGGCATCGCCAAGGTCGGCACCCGGATGGGTACCGGCCTTGCCATGGCGGTCGACGACAGCATCAACATGGTCTCGCTGCTGCGCAACATGGAAGAGTTCTTCGCCCGCGAATCCTGCGGCTGGTGCACCCCGTGCCGCGACGGCCTGCCATGGAGCGTGAAGATGCTACGCGCCCTGGAGAAGGGTCAAGGCAAGGCGGAAGACATCGAGACCCTGTTGGGCCTGGTCAACTTCCTCGGCCCTGGCCGCACTTTCTGCGCCCACGCACCGGGCGCCGTGGAGCCGCTGGGCAGTGCCATCAAGTATTTCCGTCCGGAGTTCGAGGCCGGCGTCGCACCTGTAACACCAGGCAGCGAAGCCCTGCGCCCGAACCTGGCGAAGCCGATTGTAGTCGGCGCATAAGAATCAAATGCGGGTGGTCCGTGCCACCCGCTGCCAACGCGGCTCGCCAGGTACTCCCTGCGCGGGCCGCAGGCACACAGATTTCCATTAGCCACGCCCGCAGACGCGGGCCAACGAAGAACTTTGAACCATGGCCACTATCCACGTAGACGGCAAAGCGCTCGAAGTCAATGGTGCAGACAACCTGTTACAGGCGTGTCTGTCGCTCGGCCTCGACATCCCCTATTTCTGCTGGCACCCGGCGCTCGGTAGCGTCGGCGCCTGCCGCCAGTGCGCGGTCAAGCAGTACACCGACGAGAACGACACCCGTGGTCGTATCGTCATGTCCTGCATGACCCCGGCCTCCGATGGCACCTGGATTTCCATCGACGACGACGAGTCCAAGGCATTCCGCGCCAGCGTCGTCGAATGGCTGATGACCAACCACCCGCACGACTGCCCGGTGTGCGAGGAAGGCGGTCACTGCCACCTGCAGGACATGACGGTAATGACCGGCCATAACGAGCGCCGCTACCGTTTCACCAAGCGTACCCACCAGAACCAGGAACTCGGCCCGTTCATCGCCCACGAGATGAACCGCTGCATCGCCTGCTACCGCTGCGTGCGCTACTACAAGGACTACGCCGGCGGCACTGACCTTGGCGTCTACGGTGCCCACGACAACGTCTACTTCGGCCGTGTCGAAGACGGCGTGCTGGAAAGCGAGTTCTCCGGCAACCTCACCGAGGTCTGCCCGACCGGTGTGTTCACCGACAAGACCCACTCCGAGCGCTACAACCGCAAGTGGGACATGCAGTTCGCCCCGAGCATCTGCCATGGCTGCTCCAGCGGTTGCAACATCAGCCCCGGTGAGCGTTACGGCGAACTGCGCCGCATCGAGAACCGCTACAACGGTTCGGTCAACCAGTACTTCCTCTGCGACCGTGGCCGTTTCGGTTATGGCTACGTCAACCGCGAAGACCGCCCACGTCAGCCATTGCTGGCCGACGGCACCAAGCTGAGCCTGGACGCGGCGCTGGACAAGGCCGCCGACATGCTGCGCGGTCGCAACATCGTCGGTATCGGCTCGCCACGCGCCAGCCTGGAAAGCAACTACGGCCTGCGCGAGCTGGTCGGCGCCGAGCACTTCTACTCGGGTATGGAAGCCGGTGAGCTGGAGCGCGTGCGCCTGGCCCTGCAGGTTCTGAACGACAGCCCGCTGCCGGTCCCTACCCTGCGCGAGATGGAAGACCACGACGCCGTGTTCGTCCTCGGTGAAGACCTGACCCAGACCGCCGCCCGCGTCGCCCTGGCCCTGCGCCAGTCGGTCAAGGGCAAGGCCGAAGCCATGGCCGATGCCATGCGCGTTCAGCCATGGCTGGATGCCGCGGTGAAGAACATCGGCCAGCACGCCCTGTACCCGCTGTTCATCGCAAGCCTGGCCGAGACCAAGCTCGACGACGTCGCCGAGGAATGCGTACACGCAGCGCCGGATGACCTGGCCCGTATCGGTTTCGCCGTGGCCCACGCCATCGACCCGAGCGCCCCGGCCGTCGAAGGCCTGGATGCCGAGGCCCTGGAACTGGCCAAGCGCATCGCCGATGCTCTGGTCGCCGCCAACCGTCCGCTGGTGGTCGCCGGTACCTCGCTGGGCTCCAAGGCCCTGATCGAAGCCGCCGCCAACATTGCCAAGGCCTTGAAGCTGCGCGCGAAGAACGGCTCCCTGAGCCTGGTGGTACCTGAGGCCAACAGCCTGGGTCTGGCCATGCTCGGTGGCGAGTCGGTCGATGCGGCCCTGGACGCCGTGATTTCCGGCAAGGCCGACGCCATCGTCGTCCTGGAAAACGACCTGTACAGCCGCGTCCCGGCCGCCAAGGTCGACGCTGCCCTGGCCGCTGCCAAGGTGATCATCGTTGCCGACCACCAGAAGACCGCCACCACCGACCGCGCCCAGCTGGTGCTGCCGGCGGCGAGCTTCGCCGAAGGCGACGGTACCCTGGTCAGCCAGGAAGGCCGCGCCCAGCGCTTCTTCCAGGTGTTCGATCCGACCTACCTGGACAGCAGCATCCTGGTCCACGAAGGCTGGCGCTGGATGCACGCCCTGCGTGCCACCCTGCTCAACAAACCGGTGGACTGGACCCAGCTGGACCACGTCACCAGCGCCTGCGCCTCGGCTGCAGCGCAACTGACCGGCATCGTCAATGCCGCGCCAAGCGCCGCATTCCGCATCAAGGGCATGAAGATGGCCCGTGAGCCGCTGCGCTACTCCGGCCGTACCGCCATGCGCGCCAACATCAGCGTGCACGAGCCGCGTACTCCGCAAGACAAGGACACCCCGTTCGCCTTCTCCATGGAAGGTTACTCGGGCTCGGCCGAACCGCGCTCGCAAGTGCCGTTCGCCTGGTCGCCGGGCTGGAACTCGCCACAGGCCTGGAACAAGTTCCAGGACGAAGTCGGTGGCAGCCTGCGCGCCGGTGACCCGGGTACCCGCCTGATCGAATCCGAGGGCGACAAGCTCAAGTGGTTCACCACCATTCCGGGCGCCTTCGCCCCGGCCCGTGGTACCTGGCAGGCCGTGCCGTTCTACCACCTGTTCGGCAGCGAGGAGAACTCCTCGCGCGCAGCACCGGTGCAAGAGCGCATCCCGCAAGCCTACGTCGGCCTGGCCAAGTCCGAAGCCGACCGCCTGGGTGTCAACGACGGTGCACTGCTGAGCCTGAACGTGGCAGGCGTGACCCTGCGCCTGCCGCTGCGCATCAATGAAGAACTGGGCGCAGGCCTGGTTGCCCTGCCGAAAGGCCTGGCCGGTATCCCGCCAGCCATCTTCGGTGCATCCGTCGAAGGCCTGCAGGAGGCAGCACAATGACCTGGTTCACCCCCGAAGTGATCGATGTGATCATCGCTGTCGTCAAGGCCATCGTGGTCCTGCTGGCGGTGGTGGTCTGCGGCGCGCTGCTCAGCTTCGTCGAGCGGCGCCTGCTGGGCTGGTGGCAGGACCGTTACGGTCCGAACCGCGTCGGCCCGTTCGGCATGTTCCAGATCGCTGCCGACATGCTGAAAATGTTCTTCAAGGAAGACTGGAACCCGCCCTTTGTCGACAAGATGATCTTCACCCTGGCGCCGGTCGTGGCCATGAGTGCCTTGCTGATCGCCTTCGTGATCATCCCGATCACCCCGACCTGGGGCGTGGCGGACCTGAACATCGGCCTGCTGTTCTTCTTCGCCATGGCCGGTCTGTCGGTCTACGCCGTGCTCTTCGCCGGCTGGTCGTCGAACAACAAGTACGCCCTGCTCGGCAGCCTGCGGGCCTCGGCCCAGACCGTGTCGTACGAAGTGTTCATGGGCCTGGCGCTGATGGGTATCGTTGCCCAGGTCGGCTCGTTCAACATGCGTGACATCGTCGACTACCAGGCCCAGAACCTGTGGTTCATCATTCCGCAGTTCTTCGGCTTCTGCACCTTCTTCATCGCTGGCGTGGCCGTGACTCACCGTCACCCCTTCGACCAGCCGGAAGCGGAACAGGAACTGGCCGACGGTTACCACATTGAATACGCCGGCATGAAATGGGGCATGTTCTTCGTGGGTGAGTACATCGGCATCATCCTGGTCTCGGCGCTGCTGGTGACCCTGTTCTTCGGTGGCTGGCACGGTCCGTTCGGCATCCTGCCGCAGATCCCGTTCATCTGGTTCGCCCTGAAAACCGCGTTCTTCATCATGCTGTTCATCCTGCTGCGCGCCTCGATCCCGCGCCCGCGCTATGACCAGGTGATGGACTTCAGCTGGAAGTTCTGCCTGCCGCTGACCCTGATCAATTTGCTGGTGACCGCTGCGCTCGTGCTCTACAACGCGCCAGCTGTTGCGGCCCAGTGAGGATTTGACCCATGTTCAAGTATATTGGCGACATCGTTAAGGGCACCGGCACCCAGCTGCGCAGCCTGGTGATGGTGTTCTCTCACGGGTTTCGCAAACGTGACACCCTGCAGTACCCGGAAGAGCCGGTCTACCTGCCACCACGCTACCGTGGTCGCATCGTCCTGACCCGCGACCCGGATGGCGAAGAGCGCTGCGTAGCGTGCAACCTGTGTGCCGTGGCTTGCCCGGTCGGTTGCATCTCGCTGCAGAAAGCCGAGACAGAAGACGGTCGTTGGTACCCGGAGTTCTTCCGCATCAACTTCTCCCGTTGCATTTTCTGCGGCCTCTGCGAGGAAGCCTGCCCGACCACCGCAATCCAGCTGACACCGGATTTCGAAATGGCCGAGTTCAAACGTCAGGACCTGGTGTACGAGAAAGAAGATCTGCTGATCTCCGGCCCCGGCAAGAACCCTGACTACAACTTCTACCGTGTTGCAGGTATGGCTGTTGCCGGCAAGCCGAAAGGCGCCGCGCAGAACGAAGCCGAGCCGATCAACGTGAAGAGCTTGCTCCCTTAAGGAAGAAAGATGGAATTCGCTTTCTATTTCGCATCCGGTGTCGCTGTGGTGTCCACCCTTCGGGTGATCACCAACACCAACCCCGTGCACGCCCTGCTCTACCTGATCATTTCGCTGATCTCCGTGGCGATGACCTTCTTCGCCCTCGGCGCCCCGTTCGCCGGTGTCCTGGAAGTGATCGCCTACGCTGGCGCCATCATGGTGCTGTTCGTCTTCGTGGTGATGATGCTCAACCTGGGGCCGGCCTCGGTCGCCCAGGAACGTGGCTGGCTCAAGCCGGGCATCTGGCTGGGACCGGTGGTCCTGGCTGCGCTGCTGCTGCTCGAACTGCTGTACGTACTGTTCGGCAGCGAAAGCGGTGGCGGCATCGGCCACACCACGGTCGACGCCAAGGCGGTCGGCATCAGCCTGTATGGTCCTTACCTGCTGGTGGTGGAACTGGCCTCGATGCTGCTGCTCGCCGCAGCGGTGACGGCTTTCCACCTCGGCCGCAACGAGGCGAAGGAGTAATCACATGCCTGCAATTCCTCTCGAGCACGGGCTGGCGGTCGCCGGCATCCTGTTCTGCCTCGGTCTGGTCGGCCTGATGGTGCGCCGCAACATTCTTTTCGTGTTGATGAGCCTGGAAATCATGATGAACGCCTCGGCACTGGCGTTCATCGTCGCCGGCAGCCGCTGGGCGCAGCCGGATGGACAGATCATGTTCATCCTGGTGATCAGCCTGGCAGCCGCCGAGGCCAGTATCGGCCTTGCGATCCTGCTGCAGCTGTATCGCCGCTTCCACACTCTCGACATCGATGCTGCCAGTGAGATGCGCGGATGAACCTTATCTTCCTGACGTTCTTATTCCCCCTGATCGGCTTCCTGCTGCTGTCGTTCTCGCGCGGTCGGTGGTCCGAAAACCTGTCGGCGCTGGTCGGTGTCGGTTCGGTGGGCCTCTCGGCCGCCGTGGCCGCCTATGTGATCTGGCAGTTCAACGTTGCCCCGCCTGAAGGCGGTGCATACAGCCAGCTGCTGTGGCAGTGGATGTCGGTGGACGGCTTTGCACCGAACTTCACCCTGTACGTGGATGGTCTTTCGATCACCATGCTCGGTGTGGTCACCGGTGTCGGTTTCCTGATCCACCTGTTCGCCTCCTGGTACATGCGTGGTGAAGCCGGCTACTCGCGCTTCTTCGCCTACACCAACCTGTTCATCGCCAGCATGCTGTTCCTGGTGCTGGGCGACAACCTGCTGTTCATCTACTTCGGTTGGGAAGGCGTAGGCCTGTGCTCCTACCTGTTGATCGGTTTCTACTACAGCAACCGCAACAACGGTAACGCAGCACTGAAAGCCTTCATCGTCACCCGTATCGGCGACGTGTTCATGGCCATCGGCCTGTTCATCCTGTTCGCCCAGCTCGGCACCCTGAACGTACAGGAGCTGCTGGTCCTGGCGCCGCAGAAGTTCCAGGCCGGTGATTTCTGGATGGTCCTGGCTACCCTGATGCTGCTCGGTGGTGCGGTCGGTAAATCGGCCCAGCTGCCGCTGCAGACCTGGCTTGCGGACGCGATGGCCGGCCCTACCCCGGTTTCGGCACTGATCCACGCCGCAACCATGGTGACCGCCGGTGTCTACCTGATCGCCCGTACCCACGGCCTGTTCACCCTGGCGCCGGACATCCTGCACCTTGTAGGCGTGGTCGGCGGAATCACGCTGGTGCTTGCCGGCTTCGCCGCGCTGGTGCAGACCGACATCAAGCGTATCCTCGCCTACTCGACCATGAGCCAGATCGGCTACATGTTCCTGGCCCTGGGCGTTGGCGCCTGGGACGCGGCGATCTTCCACCTGATGACCCACGCCTTCTTCAAGGCCCTGCTGTTCCTTGCTTCCGGTGCGGTGATCGTTGCCTGCCACCACGAGCAGAACATCTTCAAGATGGGCGGCCTGTGGAAGAAACTGCCGCTGGCCTACGCCAGCTTCGTCGTCGGTGGTGCCGCCCTGGCTGCCCTGCCGATCCTGACCGTCGGCTTCTACTCCAAGGACGAGATCCTCTGGGAAGCCTTCGCCAGCGGCAACACCAACCTGCTGTATGCAGGCCTGGTGGGTGCGTTCATGACCTCGCTGTACACCTTCCGCCTGATCTTCATCACCTTCCACGGCGAAGCCAAGACCGAAGCCCACGCCGGCCACGGTATCTCCCACTGGCTGCCGCTGGGCGTGCTGATCGTACTGTCGACCTTCGTCGGCGCCTGGATCCACCCACCACTGGCCGGCGTGCTGCCGGAAAGTGCCGGCCATGCCGGCGGTGAAGCCAAGCACAGCCTGGAGATCGCCTCGGGCGCCATCGCCATCGCCGGTATCCTGCTGGCCGCGGTGCTGTTCCTGGGCAAGCGTCGCGTCGTCACCGCCATTGCCAACAGCGGCATCGGCCGCGTCCTGTCGGCCTGGTGGTTCGCCGCCTGGGGCTTCGACTGGATCTACGACAAGCTGTTCGTCAAACCTTACCTGCTGATCGCCCACATCCTGCGCAAGGATCCGGTTGACCGCAGCATCGGCCTGATTCCGCGTATGGCCCGTGGCGGACACGCCGCCATGAGCAAAACCGAAACCGGTCAGCTGCGCTGGTATACCGCCTCGATCGCCGTGGGTGCCGTGCTTGTACTCGGCGCCGTGTTGATGGCTGCGGTCTGATATGAACCTTGCGACTTTGCGAAAGGAATTGAGCCCGTCATGATTTTGCCTTGGCTGATCCTGATCCCCTTCATCGGCGGCCTGCTGTGCTGGCTGGGTGAGCGCTTCGGCGCCACCCTGCCGCGCTGGATTGCGCTGCTGACCATGTCCCTGCTCCTTGGTATCGGCCTCTGGCTGTGGGCCAACGGGGACTACACCCTGGCCCCTGCCCCGGGCGCCGCGCCCGAGTGGGCGCTCGAATTCAAAGTGCAATGGATCGAGCGCTTCGGCATCAGCCTGCACCTGGCCCTGGACGGCCTGTCGCTGCTGATGATCCTGCTCACCGGCCTGCTCGGTGTGCTCTCGGTACTGTGCTCCTGGAAAGAGATCCAGCGTCACGTCGGCTTCTTCCACCTCAACCTGATGTGGATCCTGGGCGGCGTGGTCGGTGTGTTCCTGGCCCTGGACCTGTTCCTGTTCTTCTTCTTCTGGGAAATGATGCTGGTGCCGATGTATTTCCTCATCGCGCTCTGGGGTCACAGCTCCTCGGACGGCAAGAAGACCCGGATCTACGCCGCGACCAAGTTCTTCATCTTCACCCAGGCCAGCGGCCTGATCATGCTGGTGGCGATCCTCGGTCTGGTACTGGTCAACTACAGCAATACCGGTGTGATCACCTTCGACTACACCCAGTTGCTCAAGGCCGAACTGCCGGCCGGCACCGAATACGTGCTGATGCTCGGCTTCTTCATCGCCTTCGCGGTCAAGCTGCCGGTCGTACCCTTCCACTCCTGGCTGCCTGATGCCCACGCCCAGGCACCGACCGCAGGTTCCGTGGACCTGGCCGGTATCTTGCTGAAGACTGCGGCCTACGGCCTGCTGCGTTTCGCCCTGCCGCTGTTCCCGAACGCGTCGGCAGAGTTTGCGCCAATCGCCATGACCCTGGGCCTGATCGGTATCTTCTACGGTGCCTTCCTGGCCTTCGCCCAGACCGACATCAAGCGCCTGGTCGCCTTCTCCAGCGTTTCGCACATGGGCTTCGTACTGATCGGTATCTACTCCGGCAGCCAGCAAGCCCTGCAAGGCGCGGTGATCCAGATGCTGGCCCACGGCCTGTCGGCGGCGGCACTCTTTATCCTGGCCGGCCAGCTGTACGAGCGCCTGCACACCCGTGACATGCGTCAGATGGGTGGCCTGTGGCACCGCATCGCCTACCTGCCGGCCATCAGCCTGTTCTTCGCTGCCGCGTCGCTGGGCCTGCCGGGCACCGGTAACTTCGTCGGCGAGTTCCTGATCCTGATCGGCGCTTTCGTCAGCTCGCCATGGGTCACCGTGATCGCCACCAGTGGCCTGGTGTTCGGTTCGGTCTACTCGCTGATCATGATTCACCGTGCCTACTTCGGCCCGGCGAAATCCGAAGAAGTCCTGGCCGGCATGGATACCCGCGAAATGATCATGGTGCTGGGCCTGGCCGGCCTGCTGATCCTGCTGGGCATCTACCCGCAGCCGTTCCTGGACACTTCCGCTGCCACCATGAGCGGTGTGCAGCAGTGGTTCGGCTCCGCTATCACTCAACTCGCTTCGGCCCGGTAAGAGCGCTATGGACCTGACGATTCAACACTTTATCGCGCTTGCGCCACTGCTGATCACCACCATCACCGTTGTCGTGGTGATGCTGGCGATCGCCTGGCGCCGCAACCACTCGCAAACCTTCCTGCTGTCGACCGTGGGCCTGAACCTGGCCCTGCTGTCGATCCTGCCGGTACTCAAGATCGTTCCACTGGCGGTCACCCCGCTGCTGACCATCGACAAGTTCGCCTGCCTGTACATGGCACTGATCCTGGTCGCCACCCTGGCCTGCGTCACTCTCGCCCACGCCTACCTGGGTGATGGCGGCAAAGGCTACCCGGGCAACCGCGAAGAGCTGTACCTGCTGATCCTCATGGCTGCCCTGGGTGGCCTGGTGCTGGTCAGCGCGCAACACCTGGCGGGCCTGTTCATCGGCCTGGAACTGCTCTCGGTGCCGGTCTACGGCCTGGTGGCCTACGCCTTCTTCAACAAGCGTTCGCTGGAAGCCGGCATCAAATACATGGTGCTGTCGGCCGCCGGTTCCGCCTTCCTGCTGTTCGGTATGGCCCTGCTGTACGCCGACGCCGGCAGCCTGAGCTTCGACGGTATCGGCAAGGCCCTGGCCGCCACCAGCATGCCAAGCCTGCTGGCCCAACTGGGCCTGGGCATGATGCTGGTCGGCCTGGCCTTCAAACTGTCGCTGGTGCCGTTCCACCTGTGGACCCCGGACGTGTACGAAGGTGCTCCGGCACCGGTCGCCGCCTTCCTGGCCACCGCCAGCAAGGTCGCGGTGTTCGCCGTCGTCGTGCGTCTGTTCATGCTCTCCCCTGCTGCCAGCAGCGGCGTGCTGACCACCGTACTGTCGGTGATCGCGGTCGCCTCGATCCTGATCGGCAACCTGCTGGCCCTGACCCAGAGCAACCTCAAGCGTCTGCTCGGTTACTCGTCGATCGCCCACTTCGGTTACCTGCTGATCGCCCTGGTGGCGAGCAAGGGCCTGGCCGTGGAAGCCATCGGTGTGTACCTGGTCACCTACGTGATCACCAGCCTCGGCGCCTTCGGTGTGATCACCCTGATGTCCTCGCCTTACAGCGGCCGTGACGCCGATGCCCTGTACGAGTACCGCGGCCTGTTCTGGCGCCGTCCGTACCTGACCGCGGTGCTGACCGTGATGATGCTGTCGCTGGCCGGTATCCCGCTGACCGCGGGCTTCATCGGCAAGTTCTACATCATCGCCACCGGCGTCGAGTCGCAGCTGTGGTGGCTGGTTGGCGCCCTGGTGATCGGTAGCGCCATCGGCGTGTTCTACTACCTGCGCGTCATGGTTACCCTGTTCCTGATCGAGCCGAACCTGCGTCGTCACGATGCTCCGCTGAACTGGGAACAGCGCACCGGTGGCGTGATGCTGCTGGCGATCGCCATCCTGGCCTTCGTCCTGGGTGTGTACCCGCAGCCGTTGCTGGACATGGTCCAGCATGCAGGCCTGCAACTGATCGGTTGATCGATCACGCAATGACAGACACCCCGCCTCGGCGGGGTGTTTTGTTTTCAGGCCTCTTGTTTGGACAATCCCTGCCCCTGGCCGTTTTCGTCTTTGCACTGAGCGCTATCGCCGCGACGGGACGGACAGCGTTTCTCAATGGCAGGCGCCATTGCCGCCTGACGCAACTCGCCTCCAGCGCGAGGTAAATGAACCGCAGGATCGGGCATGCCGCTGGGAGACAGCTCATGGGTCATCTCGAACTCGGCGCGTACCGACCAACCGCAGGCCTCGGTGGTGCACTGTAGATAAGCCACCCTCAGGAAAATGTGTCGCCCCTCGCTGGTACGGATGCGCATGCGGCTTTTGCAATGGGGGCAGACCAATTTGTAGGTACTCACGTGCGCCTCCTGCATAAGCTGTTTAGCCATTGAAAATGCCCCACAATTGAATTGCACGCCCCCCTACACGCCCAGTAAAAATTCATACACTTCTCGAACTGATGTAAGCTCAAACCAGAATGAAGTGAGGGCCGTTGCCTTTTTTTCTCGGTATTTCCCATCGATAGATATTCCCCTAATGAGTAGCCGTTGATGTTACAGATCGAAATTACTCATTTTGAGTAATTATTTGCTAGCAATTATACCGACACCTCAAGAGATTACTCGATATGAGTACAAATGGATTTGCTGCCGTACTGCACCGCATGAAGCAGGTCACTGCCACCCGAACTGACACCGAGCTGTCCTGTGTCCTGGATGTGAGTCCGCAGACCCTGAGCAGCTGGAAGAGTCGAGACAGCATTCCCTACTCAGTCTGCATAGACCTGGCTGCGCGCCACGGGGTATCGCTGGACTGGCTGTTGCTCGGGCAAGAGCCGCAACCCGCCGCTCCTGCAGCCCACACCGCCAGCGCCGAGCCGATTGCGCAGTGGGAAGTACAGTTGCTCACCCAGATGCGGACCTTGAGCCGGCAAGACCAGCAGGCGATCGCCCAGGCAGTGGATGAAAAACGACGGCTACGCCAGCTGGAGCGCCAGGTCGAGGAACTGTCCAGGCACCTGCACCCCAGGTCCTGAAAAGCGCCGGCTCAGGAGCCGTTGCGAAGTCGCTGGAGGATTTCGCGCAGGTCCGTTGAATCGAGCCAGATCATCACCTTGATGCTGATCGGAATCACTACCACGGCACCAATGAACGCCGCGACTCCAGATGAAAGAAAGGGTGCCATGAGAAGCACCAGCGGAGTGAACAGGTAACCCACCCCCGCTGACAGGAACAAAGAGCCCAGGCGCTGCCAGGCTTTCAGGAATCCTCGAGTACTGGCCACCAGCCAGGCGCCAAGCAGCGCCCCGAACACGGTATCGCCATCCACCACCGGCATGGACGAGGCCAGGCCCAGGCCCACGAACAGGCTGGAGAGGCTGGCACTGGTTGGCTCACTCATGCCCTTGCCCCCCACCTGCATCCGGCTGGCGGTCGACGACCGTCAGATCCCGTGCCAGCGCCCACTGGGTATGTACCTGCACTGCGCGCAGGTAGCGGTGGCCCAGGCGCTCATGGGACGGCAGCTCACCGAGTTGCTGGTAGCCCCGGGCCCGCAGCACCCTGCGCCAGATCGCGAATTCGTCCGCTGCTTTATGAGCGGCAAACCGTGCGGCGACCTCCAGTCGCGCTTCGCTGATCTGCGTCGACAGCTGCAACTGTGCGCGCAGCCCGTCGAGGTCGACAGGAGGCCAGAAGGGGTCCTGCCACGCCAGCCTGCGGCAGCGTACCCCAGGCCCCGTTGTATCGTTTTCGCTGTGCATGAAGCATTCCTTCCCGTTCATCGTTGCAGGCGCCGCATCACTGATGCTGCAGCATTCCATAGCGCAGTGCCTTGATCACGGCGGCCACCCGTGAATCCACGTCAAACTTCCGGAGAATGTTGCCGACATGATAATTAACAGTCGATTCCTTGCATTGGAGTATCTGGCCAATTTCCCAGGAGCTCTTGGCATAGGCGCACCAGAGCAGCACCTGCTGCTCCCGCGGCGTCAGGCGGATCGGGTTGGACAAGTCATCGACAGGGCTACCGGTCGAAGGATGTAAAAGGTTACAGGCGGTCATGGTGGTACTCCGCAAATTCGTGGCCGGAACATTTCCGGATCAGGATGTGCCGTCAATTTACGAACAGCAGCGATATGGGAGCCAGTCGCTCAACCTGTAAGGAACAAGGCTACAAATTCGTCTTACCAACACACGCACAAATTTGGGCAGTACCTTGCGTGCTCCGGGCTGCATTTCCTGCGTCTGACCCTCATTGCCTGCCGCCCTCTGTCGTTGGAGTCGTACGATGCGTCCCGCTTTACCCTTTCCGTCTTCCCTTGGCCTGCTGGGCGTGTTCGTCGCAGCGAGCCAGGCCCAGGCGGCTGCCCCCCTGGAGCTGGGACAGATCCTGATCGAAGACCAGCAGCACAGTGAACTGGAGGCGGCCGGGGAGCGCCTGTACCAGGTACCTGGCGCCAGCAACCTGATCGATATGCAACGGGTAGAGCAAGGCCGGGTAGCCAGCAACCAGGATGTACTTGCCTATCAGCCCGGCGTATTCGCCCAGTCGGCCGGCAACGATGGCATCAAATTGTCGATCCGCGGCTCAGGCATCAACCGCGCACCGGGCAGCCACGGCTCGGGCGTGTACACGATGTTCGACGGCCTGCCGCTGACCGGCCCCGGCGGCACCCCCTATGAGCTGTTCGAACCGCTGTGGCTGAGCCGCGCCGAAGTGTTGCGCGGCGCCAACGGTTTCGACCGTGGTGCCCTGGCCCTGGGTGGCGCCATCGACTACATCACGCATACCGGCCGTGACGCCGCCCCCTTGCAGGTGCGCTATGAGCTGGGCAGCCACGGTTACGCCAAGCGCCAGGTCAGCTCGGGCCAGGCGCTGGGCGACCTGGATTACTACGTGGCGTTGACCGACTCGGAGTACGACGGTTACCAGGACCACAGCAGTGGCAGCAGCAAGGGGATCGCTGCCAATGTCGGCTATCGCTTCAACCCCAACCTGGAAACCCGCTTCTACCTGCGCTACCGGGAAACCGAGAACGACCTGGCCGGACGCCTGACCAAAGCGCAGATCGAGCATGACCCGCGCGCGGCCAATCCCCTGTACCTGAGCCGCGATGCCAGTCGCCCGCAACCGGGCAGTACCTGGCTGGGCAACAAGACGACTTTCTACCTGGACGACGACGCTCGCCTGGAGGCCGGCCTGGTCTACCACGACTACCCGATGGACCTGCGCGAAGGTGCCAATCGACTGAAGGTTGCCTACACCGATGTCAGTGGCACCCTGAATTACATGCGGCGTGACACGCTGCTCGGTCACGAAAGCAAGACCACGGTCGGCTGGCGTACCACCAAGCACCTGCCCAACAGCGGTGCCTCCGAGTTCGTCCGGGTATCGGAAGCCAGCAACGGCAACCTGCCCGTCGGCACCCGCACCCGCGACTTCAGTTACCAAGGCTCCGACAGTGTCGTGCATTGGGCTAATGAGCTGGAGTTGATCCCCGACCTGTGGCTGACCACGGGCCTTGCGATGATCTACACCCGCCGCGAAAGTGCGGTGACCTACCCCGACAATGGCGGCAAGGTCAGCCAGCACGACTGGGACTACGCGCCGCGCCTGGGGCTTCGCTATGACCTGAGCCCCAACCTGCAACTGTATGGAAACCTCAGCCGCTCGGTGGAGCCGCCCCACCCATGGGCCTTGATCTGGAGCTCGCCGCGGGTCAACGGCCAGCAGATCCAGCCGATCGAAATGCAGAATCAGACCGCCACCACCCTTGAGCTCGGCGCCCGGGGTGAGTCGATGATCGGACGTTGGGACCTGGCCTGGTACTACTCGCAAGTGCGCCATGAACTACTGGCCGTCGAGATCGTGCCCGGCCTTCCCGCAGCCGAATTCAACGCCAGCGCCACCGTCCACCAGGGTGTCGAAGCCGGACTCGACTCCCTGCTCTGGGAGCGCTCGGCCGTCGGCAAGCTGTCGTTGCGCCAGGCCTACACCTTCAGCGACTTCCACTATCGCGATGACGAGGTGTTCGGTGACAACCGCCTGCCTGGCATCCCCATGCACTACTACCAGGCCGAACTGCGCTTCGACCTGCCCAGCGGCCTGTACGCCGGGCTCAATACCCAGATGGCGTCCAAAGTCCAGGTCGACTACGCCAACAGCTACTCGGCCGATGCCTATGCACTGCTCGGCGCCACGCTGGGCTACAACTCGCCGAAACAGGACTGGCAAGCCTGGCTCGACTTGCGCAACCTGACCAACAAGCGCTACGCCGCCACTGTCACCCCGGGCTACAACGACAAGGGCCAGGATATTGCCCGTTCGACCCCGGGCGAAGGCTTTGCTGTCTACGCCGGGGTCTCCTACAGCTTCCGCTAGCTGGGCAGTTGCACCTGCGGTTTGGTCGAGACGAAGATCGCCCAGCTGGACATGAACAGCGCGGCGATCAACGGACCGATCACAAAGCCATTGAGGCCGAACACCGCCAGGCCGCCCAGGGTGGAAAGCAGGATCAGGTAGTCGGGCATTTTCGTGTCCTTGCCCACCAGGATCGGTCGCAACAGGTTGTCCACCAGACCGATGACGAACAGCCCGAACGCGATCAGCACCACGCCTTTCCAGAGGGCGCCGGTGGCCAGGAAGTAAATGGCCACCGGCACCCAGACAATCCCCGCCCCCACCGCCGGCAGCAATGAGAGAAAGGCCATCAGTACGGCCCAGACCAGTGGGCTCGGAATGCCTAACATGCCAAAGATAATCCCGCCCAGTGCCCCCTGGGTTAGCGCCACCACCAGATTGCCCTTGACCGTGGCGCGCACCACGCGGTTGAACTTCAGTTGCAGGCGACGCTTCTGCTGCTCGGCCAGAGGCAGCGAAGCGCGGACCTTGCGGGCAAGCTCGGCACCGTCACGCAGAAAGAAGAACAGCAGGTACAGCATCACCCCGAAGCTCACCAGCAGGTCGAACGTGCCCTGGCCAAAGCTGACGGCCTGGCTGGCGAAGAACTGGCTGCCCTGCATCGCACTTTTGGCGATCTTGTCGCGCAGGCCCTCCAGGTTGGCCATGCCCATGCGTTCCAGGCCATTCTGGACAAAGGCCGGGAGCATGTCCTTGAAGCGCTCGATGTAACCGGCAATATCCAGCTGGCCGCTCTCGATGCTTTTGTACAGGGCCGCGCCTTCCTGCACCAGCAAGGTACTGATGACGATCACCGGCAAGATGGCGATCAGCACGCACACCAGCAGGGTCGCCCCGGCCGCCAGGTTGCGTCGCCAGCCCAGGCGCAGCAACAGCCGTCGCTGCAGGGGGGCGAAGAGGATGCCAAGGATCACCGCCCAGAACACCGCCCCGTAGAACGGCAGCAGTATCCAGATGAACGCGAGGGTCACCAGGGTCAAGAACAGAAGCAGGGCCTTGTGCTGCTGGACGGTTTCGCTCATGGGCGGCTCCTTGGCTGCTCTGAACATTAGTGCGCAGCGCGCAGGCAAAAGTGCCCTTGATCCAGATCAATAAAAGCGCGCCGCGACAGCGGTAGCATCCGCGCCTTTTGCCGCGACCCGATCATGACCCAGCCAGCCAAACCTGAATTGCTCGCCCCTGCCGGCACCCTGAAGAACATGCGCTACGCCTTCGCCTACGGTGCCGATGCGGTCTACGCCGGCCAGCCGCGCTACAGCCTGCGGGTGCGCAACAACGAGTTCGATCACGCCAACCTTGCGTTGGGCATCAAGGAAGCCCAGGCGCAGGGCAAGCGCTTCTATGTGGTGGTCAACATCGCCCCGCACAACGCCAAGCTCAAGACCTTCCTCAAGGACCTGGCACCGGTGATCGAAATGGCCCCCGATGCGCTGATCATGTCCGATCCCGGGTTGATCATGCTGGTACGCCAGCATTTCCCGCAGATGCCGATTCACCTGTCGGTGCAGGCCAACACGGTGAACTGGGCCAGCGTCGAGTTCTGGCGCAGCCAGGGCCTGAGCCGGGTGATCCTGTCCCGCGAGCTGTCGTTGGAAGAGATCGAGGAGATCCGCCAGCAGGTACCACAGATGGAGCTGGAGGTTTTTGTCCATGGCGCGCTGTGCATGGCTTATTCCGGCCGCTGCCTGCTGTCGGGCTACCTCAACCGCCGCGACGCCAACCAGGGCAGCTGCACCAATGCCTGCCGCTGGAAATACAGCGCCACCCCGGCCACCGAGGACGCCAGCGGCGACATCGTCCGCGAAGTGCAGCCGACGCTGGGCATCGGCGCGCCCACCGACCAGGTGTTCCTGCTGCAAGAGAGCAACCGCCCGGACGAAGACATGCCGGCCTTCGAGGACGAGCATGGCACCTACATCATGAACGCCAAGGACCTGCGCGCCGTGCAGCATGTCGAGCGATTGACGCGCATGGGTGTGCACTCGCTGAAGATCGAAGGACGGACCAAGTCGCACTTCTACTGCGCGCGTACCACCCAGGCCTATCGCCAGGCCATCGATGATGCGGTGGCCGGCCGCGCGTTCGACCGCAGCCTGATGCTCAACCTCGAGTCACTGGCCCAGCGTGGCTATACCGAGGGTTTCCTGCGCCGCCACGTGCACGACGAATACCAGAACTACCAGCGGGGCAACTCCGTCTCGGATCGCCAGCAGTTCGTCGGTGAACTGACCGGTGCACGGGTCGATGGCCTGGCCGAAGTGCGGGTCAAGAACCGTTTTGCCCTGGGCGATCACCTGGAGCTGATGACGCCACGGGGCAACTATCATTTCGACCTGCATCAGCTGCGCGATCGCCAGGGCGCGGCGATCGAAGTGGCGCCGGGAGATGGCCATACGGTCTACCTGCCTATCCCTGAGCAGGTGGACCTTGCGTACGGCTTGTTGTTGCGTGAGTTGGTGCAGTGATCAGGCCCTGCGGTTCAAGGCGCTGTCGCCACCGCCGCCGTATCCACCTCACGAATCACCTGCAGGCGATACTGCGGATCGGCCTTGATCTGCGCCTCGGTGAACGGAATCACATGCCATTGCTTGGCCGAGAAGGCGCGGGTCTGGTCCGCAGCATGGACCGCCCCTGCTTCGCTGGACTGCGAAAACGCCAGCAACCCCAGGGCCTGGGGCCCCTTGTCATCAAACGTCACCAGTTGCAGGTAACTGGTGCCACTGACCACGACACGCTTGCCCCCGGCGGTCGGCACACTCTGGATCGCATTGTAGACACCAAGGGCCGCAGGGCCGCCGTGAATCGGCGTGCCATCGGCGGCCTGCTGGATCTGCCCCCAGCGCACATCGGCACCCAGGCCGGCCTTTTCCACCAGGGCCTTTGATGCCAGCGCCGCGTCCTTGAGCGCTGTCGCCACTTGCGCACGCTCGACCGCAAGACCACGGGGCGTGTGCAGCGGATCCTGCGGATCGAATGCCACGCGCCAGATATCCGGACGCTTGAGCAGGGTTTGCAGGATGTTCTGGAAATGCACCAGACCGATACCGCTGTCCAGGTCCGCGCGCCCGTTCCAGGCTTTCAGGCTGCCGCACAGCGCGCTCAGCCGGGCATCGGACGCCTGCCCACCACACCATTGCAACACATCCGGCATCAGCAGCTCGGCCAGATACACCTGATTGTCCATGACCATCTGCTGCAAATCCGTGCCTGTGAGCTTGCCACCCTGGGTCAGGCGCTGCAGGGCAAAGCGGCTGCGTGGCCCCAGGGGCTGCTCGTCACGGCTGATCAGCGGTGAAAAACCTCGCAGAGGCTGCGCCGGGTTGACCATCCAGGCCGAATCATTGGCGTGCTGGATGAAGTCGCCGCGGCTCAGGCTGGGTTGCAACTGGGCCGGGAAGATGCCGGGCTGGGCTGCCCGAGGGTCGTTTTTCCAGTTGCAGGCACTGCGTGATCCATCGAGCACGATCAATGCCTGCCCGGCGGCCGGATCGCTGCACTGTGCCAGCAGCGCGGCATCCACGTAGGGCACCACCGACTGGTTCAGGTACAAGGTGCTGCCCTTGGCGTCCACCGCCAAGGTGTTGACCCAGGGAATGCCCTGCAACTGCTCCACCGAACCCTGAAGTGCCTTGAGGCTGTCGGCCTGGTTCATGCTGTACCACTGCTGCAATACCCGGGTGTTGTCCAGGTTTGCATCACGCAGGCTGTAGGCGTGCTCTTTGTTCCAGTCCAGCTTTCCTGGCCAGTGCACCACCGGACCGAACACCGAAGCATAAACCTCACGGCTCATCGTCGACTGCTTGCCGTCCTCGCCCTTGACCGTCACCGTCACGCGCTGGCGGGTCATGGGTAGCGACTTGCCATCGAGCAGGTAGCGGGTCGGGTCCTTGGGATCGAGTTCGAGCCGGTACAAGGTGAAATGTCGGGAGGTATCCACCGTATGGGTCCAGGCCAGGTGACGGTTGAAACCGATGTTGATCAGCGGCAGCCCGGGCAGCGCGGCGCCCATGACGTCCAGCTTGCCGGGCACGGTCAGTTGCATCTGATAAAAGCGCATGCCCCCGGACCACGGAAAGTGGGGATTGGCCAGCAACATGCCGCGTCCTGTGGCCGATCGCTCACGGCCGACAGCCACCGCGTTGCTGCCGCGCTCCAGGGCGAAGTTGTCCTGGCGCGCCTGGGCGACGCTCATGTCCAGCGTCAGGCCGGCCACGTCAGTGGGCGGCACGGCACCTGCCAGCGCCTCGGCGAATTGCCCCACGCCGCCTTCGACCAGCAGGCGGCGGGTCAGCTTGACCAGGTCCTGGGGAGTGATGGGCCGCAGCCACCGCGCTTGCAGGCACTCGGCACCCGGTCCCTGGGCCGTGCGCTCGGCCAGCGCGCGGTTGTAGCCCTTGGCGTACCCCTCCAGCAGCGCCCGTACCTGGGCCGGTTGCGCCTGCCAGAAGCCCGCCACCGCGGCGGGCGTATTCAGCCAGCTGAAGAACAGGTCGCTGGCCAGGTTCTTGCGCTGTTCAACGGTCACCTGGTCAGCGCCGAAGTAGCGTGAACGCTCGCCATTGACCGTGACCACCTCATTGGCCAGCAGGCACAGGTTGTCCTGGGCATAGGCGTAACCGATACCGTAACCCAGGCCCTGTTCATCCTTGGCCAGGATATGGGGGACGCCAAAACTGGTGCGACGGATTTCGGCGCTGGCATCACCGGCGACGGCGCGGGCCTGGGAGGGAAGACTGAAACCGCACAGCAGGCCGGCCAGACAGATGCAGGCCAAGGGACGGGGTTTGATCACGGGTACTCCTGCACCAATCAGGGTTGATCCTGATTGAACGAAGTACAGGGGATAAATTTACGGGAAAGGCAGGTTCGAAACGTCTTTACCTGAGTGACCCGAGAAATTTTTTTCGCCAGGCACTGCAGTTTTGCCCTTCTCATTCGTCTTATAGGGTGAAGGCATCAAACATGATGGTAAATGGACTGGCCACGGAAGGGAGCATTCACATGTACAACCAGCAACAGGCGATGATCGCCAGCAGACCCGAGCGAAAACCTCGGCAACCCCTGACGGCAAAAGCCGACAGCGGCGACAACGAGCGCCCGGGCAATGAACATATTCGCGAACTGCTCAGGTGTTTCGGGCTGCGTACCAGCCTGATCCGCCTCAAGGTCATCGATGCCTTGCACGTGGCCGACCGGGAGGGTCGCAGCATCGGTGTGCGCGGGATTCACAGCCAGCTTGAGCAACTGGATATCCCGTTGTCGTTCCTCAGCGTTCGCGAAGTGCTCAAGCGTTTGTGTGCCGAAGGCGTGATCAGCCTGGGCAACGACAAGTGCTACAGCCTCAACCCCGAGGCCCGCAGCATCCTGGCGCAGGCCAGCCCACGCTAAGTGCAAGGCCGGCAGATGCCGGCCGCGCGGTGTGGCTCAGAACTTGACCTTGCGGCGCATGATGCCGTTGATCACCACGACCACGACGGCCACGGCGATGGCGATGTACTGGAACACCTGCTCAGTGATGACGCCCTGTTTCTGCAAGTAGGACAGGCCGAGCATGATCGCCAGCACCGCCAGGGCGATCAGTAGGGAGTATTTCAAGCGTTGACCTTGAGTCATTGGTATTTCCTTGCGACATCGGGATAAAGGTCCGGAACGACCCGGGCGCATCATACAACGCAGCCGGGCGCGAGCGGACAATTTCCTCCTTCTGCACCCACCTTGCAGCTGAAACCATGGCATTCCGGGCTCCCCCTGATGAACGGAAGATCGCCATGCTCATTCGCCGGTTGATAAGCTGCGCTGCCCTGCTGGCTGGCCTCCAAGCCAATGCACTGCCCACCGCCAACTTGACTGCCGAACAACGCCAGACGCTGGGTGCGCTACTGGCCGACCAGGCTGGCGCCAGCCAATGGCAGCAGCTCTGGCAACGCACGCGCCAGGCCGGCCATCTGGGCGCACAGCCCGGCACCGCCTATTTCGACCTCGCCCCCGCCCGACTCCTTGACGCAGTTGCCCTGACCCTGGCAGCGCCCGACCAGACCACGCCCGTCCGGCAGACCCAGGTGATGTACCGTCGCAGTTTTAGCCCCCAGGCGGTGGGCAAGCAGGCAGGCGCTACGCTCAGCGCCCTCTGCATCTGGGTCGACTGGCGCAGTCTGCCTGCCCACGCACTGAACCGGCCCGATGCCTACCTGGGCCAGGTCAGCCTGTTGCTGACGCGTCCCTGCCATTGACGATGGGTTGCCTGACCTTGGCGCCTCCTGATCCTGGCAACAACGGTGATACAAAGGGCCTGGGCAATTCAGCCGCTGCTTTCCCAAGGTCTCGCCCCCACCTGCCTACACACCACAAGGCCGATGCCCACCCTTCCTGCCGCGCTTGCAGCCTGTTGCGACCCGCCCGGATGTTCAACCATGTCGGTGTCAAGCCATCCCCTACAAGGAAGTCACCATGGAAACGCGCGACCTCGATCGAATCGACATCCACCAGTTGCCCCATTCGTTGCAGATGCTGATCGAATGCCTGGGTATCGAAAACGCCTACAACTTGACCTGTGCCTTCGGCGGACGTCCCAAGTACATTCCCAAGCATCGCGAACGTACGGCCCTGGCAGAGGTACTGCCACCGCAAGCCCTCGATGCACTGATCAAGCGGTTTGCCGGCATGGCCCTGGAGATTCCCAAGGCCGATCACTTTTTCCGCCAGTTGCGCAATCAACAGATCCAACAGGAAAGCGCCGAAGGCCTTTCACGCAGCGTGCTGGCCAACAAGTACGGTTTGAGCCTGCGCCAGATCGGCAACATCCGCCGGCTGGAATCGTGCACGCATCCGGGACCCACACCTTGAACCCACCACCCCGGTGCTCAAGGCAATCCCCGCACAATGATGTGCATCCATGACATGGAGTTCCCCTATGGCAACCATCGACAACAGCCTGGTCGGCTCAGTAATGAATGCCCTGCCGCTGGAGCGGATGATCTCCGGCCCCTTGCAGGCGATGATTCAGGCGCAGGTTTTGGCGAGCAAGTCCTACGCCGACTTTCTCATGGGCGTTTGCATCCAGGACGGCAAGGCCGTCGCGATACAGTTTGACTACGACGAAACCATCACGGATGAACAAGGGGTCTACAAAGGGACTGTCGCCAAGAAAATGCAGATCCCGCTGCTGGCCGCCATTACCCACCCCAACATATGCATAGAAGAGGGCAGCATCGACTTTGAACTGACCATCAGCCAGCAAGCCGAGGAAACCCGCGAAACCGCCACATCATCCACGTTTGGCGCCTCACTCGGCTGGGGACCCTTCAGGCTCAACGTCAAGGGTCAGGTCAGCCACAAATCCAGCCAAACCCGCAAGACCGACACCCGGGCACGCTATGCCTTCAACACCAAGGTCCGACGCCAGGAACCGCCCGAGGCGTTGCTGCGTGTGATCGACTTCCTGACAGACGCGGCCACCAAGCCGGTGGTGATGAGCGATACCACAGCGCAGAACATCGATGCACTGCCGGCCTCAGCACTGCCAATGCCCGACCAGGCCAATCGGACCACACAGGTGCAGGGCCCAGTCTGATCCGGCCAGATCGCCGACACACCTGGCCCCTCCCCGGCGAGGGGCCTTCTACCACACATGCCCGGAGTGCGACGCTTGGATGATCTCTCCTCGAAAAACGCCCCCATTACCGCCAGTGATCTTTGTGACATTACCCGCGGCCTGCAGGAAGCCGCCGCAGCCACCAACAACCTGATCGCCCAGCAGTACATCAAACTCTTCGATCAGTTCTTCGACTACGATGTGAACGCGCTGGGCACGCCCATGAAGGCCAAGATGGTTGAAGTGGCGATGGACGGGCAGCACACGATGCAAGTGCCGCTGATCGCCCTGGTTTCACCCCGGGGGTTGGCGCTGGAGCGCATGCAGGTGGATTTGTCAGTGAGAATCCAGAACACCGACACCATACAAGCCACCGAGTGCCCCCAGCACGAACGCTTCTATGTGACCGTTGGCGGTCACACAAAACGCAACGGCGATGCCCGTGACCCCGATGAAGTGCAGATCCGCATGCAGTTCCAGGCGTGCGAGCCCCCTGAGGCCCTGAACCGCCTGATCGAGGAATACACCAACCTGATCAGCCCGCAACGCATGAATCCCCCTGCCCCGACGGATGACAGCAACGAATTCATCGAAGCTGCCACCCCCCGTCGATAGAGGTGATCAGAAATCCCGCTTGTAGAAAATATCCAGCGAGCTTGCCAATCCACTGGCGGCCTCCAGGTAGACCTTCTTGCTCAACTTGTAACGCAAGGCCACCGTGTTGACCGGCTCGAACACCCCCACGCCATAGCGCAGGCTCAACCGCTCGGTCAGATTGCCGCTGGCCACCACACTGGTGGTGGTGCCGCTGCCCTGGGTGTCGAGCTGGAAGTCATCGATGCCCAGGCTCGAAGCAAGACTGCCGGTGATGCCCGCACTGCCGGCCAGGCCCAGGCCCAGGGCAGCTTCGGCCAGCATGTTGTTGTCCTCGCCGGTAGTGCCCAGCGGACGCCCCAGTACCAGATAGGACAGCGCCTGCTCCTGGCTCATGGCCGGCTCCGAAAACACCTGGGTGGTGGGCTGTTCGGCGCTGCCGCTCAGGCGGATGCCGGCAATCACGTCATCGGTCTGACGGATGGCTTCGATATCCAGGTAAGGCTGGTCGATGGGGCCTGCAAACAGCAACCGGGCACGGCGAATGGTCAGGCGCTGGCCGTAGGCACGGTAGCGACCGTCGGCCAGGCTCAACTCACCCCGGGTATCGAGGTTGTCGCCAATGTGCACATGCCCCAGCAGGTTGGCGGTCAGGCCGAAGCCACTGAACGACAGCTTTTCCTGGCCCACCTCGACATCGATATCCATGGCCACCGCCATGGGGGCCTTGCCCTCCTCGGTCTGGTGGCCGACGATCACCGTGTCATCGGAGACCTTGACCGTCGACGGTGGCAGCTCGCGCACGGTGATCTTGCCCTTGGGCAGCAGCACCTTGCCGGTCACGGCCAGTTTGTCGTCGACCAGGCTGATTTTCAGGTTCGGCGCCATTTCCAGGTTCGCATAGGGCTCGACGGTGACCGGCAGGCGCTGGCCCTGCAACTGCAGGTCCATGGCCAGGGCCTGGCCCCAGCCGATCTGGCCGTGCAGGCTGCCCTGCCCGGCCTCGCCGCTTTTCCAGTTGCCGCGCAACTGCACCTGCTCGCCGGCAATCAGCGCCTGCAGGCTCAAGTCCTTCAGGCTGACCGGCAATTCGGCGCCGCTGACCTCTCCCCCTGTCAGGTTCAGGCTGCCATTGACCTGCGGTGCCAACAAGGTGCCGGACAGTTGCCCGCTGCCGTTGAGTTGACCGTTCAGGCGCTCGACCATCGGCGCGAAGGGACGGGCAATGGCCAGGTCCAGGCCGCTGAGGCGGAAATCGCCGGACAACGGCTTGTTGCGTGCCACCGGGTCAAGTCGGGTGACCAGCGCCAGCTCGCCCAGGCGCGTGCCGCGAAAATCCAGGCGGGTATCGATCCGGTTCGGCGCCAGGGTGCTTTCCAGGCGCAGGGTCTGGTAGGGGAAATCCAGCCATTGGTCTTTCTCACGCAAACGCAGCACACCACCGCTGGCATCGACCACCACGGTGCCTTTGGGGCCGCTGGCCGGTACATCGAGGTTGATGTCGGCATTGAGCAATCCTTGCCAGGCAAAATCCTTGGGCAGCCACTGTGCCAGGCTCTGCAGCGGGAACTGCTTGAGGTGATAACGCAGGCGCGGCTCAGGCGCCAGGCGCTGATCCTCGCCGCACAGGCTGGCCTGTCCGGAGCGCCAGCAATGCGCACCGAAGTCCAGCTGCCCGCTGGCCAGGCGCTGCAGACTGGCCGGGGCCTGCAAGCGCCAGTCCTGACCGCCGGCCTGGATCTGGCCGTTGGCCAGGCGGCCACGCCAGTTGCCCTTGTCCAGTTGCCCATCCAGGCCCAGGTCGAGCTTCAACTGCGGCCCGTCCAGTGCCAGGTCCAGTTGCTGCCGACGAATATCGCCCTGTCCTTTGGCAGTGAGTACGCCCAGGCGGGTATCGCCCAGCTCGATACCGCTTGCCTGCAACTCGATCAATGCGCGCTGGGCAGCGTCCAGCCGCGCGTCCAGGGTCAGGCGTTGCAGGTGATTGTCGGCCTGGGCCAGTTGCTGGCCTTGCAGGGTCAGCGTGCCTTGCGGCGCGTTCAGGGTACCGGCCACGTCAAGCTTGCCCTTGAGCTGACCGCGCAGGTGCGGCCACAGCTGGCCGAGCCGTGGCAGGTTGAGGTCCAGCTGACCGGCCAGGCGTTGCTGCAGGCTACCGCTGCCGTTGATACGGTTGTCACCCAGGCGGATATCCAGGGTGCCCAGGGTCCAGTTCTGTCCGGCGCCCTGGGCGACGGCCTTGAGCACGGCGGTCTGGCCGCGCAGGCGACCCTTGAGGTCAAGGTCGGCCTCCAGGCTCAGCTCGCCATTGTTCATCTGCCCCTTGCTGCGCAGCGGGCCGGCCAGGGTGCCCGGCAGTTCGGCCAACCAGTAGGCCGGATTGAGCGCCGACAGTTCCAGCGACGCGTCCCAGGCAATGGCGTCGGCGAACTGCACGCTGACACTGCCGGCGGCCTTGCCCTGGCCGGCGTTGAGGACCAACTGTGGCAAAGCGATCTGTGCAAGGTTGCCGTTGAACGGGCTGGCCAGGCTGAAGGCGCCGGCCGGGCCATCCAGATCACCCTTGAATTCGCCCTGGTAGTTGCCGTCGCGGTAGCTCACCTGGCCGTTGAAACGACGTAGGGTCACTTGTGGCGCCTGCTCCAGCGGGTACAGGCGCAACCAGGGAAAATCCAGCCAGTCGACGGTCGCTTCGGCACCCAGGCCTTGTTGCCAGTCGGCGCTGGCGGTGAGCTTGAGGTGCTGGTCCGCGCCGGCAGTGAGGTCCAGGGCACTCAGTTGGGCGCCCTTGGCATCGACCCGGCCTTGCAGGATCAGCGCCACCGGCGCCTGCTCGGCTGGCAGGCTGGCCGAGCCGGATAATTGATATCCACTTTCCAGGTTGCCCTTGGCACTCAGGTCGAGCGTGTTCAACTGCAAGGTGTCGGGCAAGTCGGCAGCGGGTTTGAACGCATCGGCATGAATCTGCAGCCTGGCCGGCAGGTTGTCGGCCAGGGGCTGCAGTTCGCCGCTGAGCCGGGCATTGAGGTAGCCGCTGCTTTCGGCGGTAAGTTTGAGGTTTTTTTGCAACTCGCCATTGACCTGCAGCGCCAACTGCCACACCTGGCCATCCACCTGGGGCAACTGCAACTGCCCCTGCGCCTGCAGCGGCCAGTCGCCTTCAGGCTTGAGCAGCCCCTGCAAGGACAGACGCAGGTCGTCGCGCTGCACGTGCAGGCTGTCGATCTTCAGCCCGTCGAGCGTCCAGTGGGCCGCCAGCTGCAACTGACTCAACTGCTCGGTACCGTCCAGGCGCAGATGCCCCACACGCACCTCGCCCAACTCGATCGCCAGCGGCAGTTTCAGGGCAGGTAACTGCAACGGCCCGCTATCGGCCGCCGGCGCGGTGGGGGCGAAGGCCAGGTTGACCTGATCGGCCTGGAGGCGCTCGATGCACACCGTCATGCGCAGCAGGCAAGCAGGCGACCAGTCGAATACCGGCGCAACCAGTTCCACCCGATCAGCGCCCTGCTCCCACAACACGCGCCCGGCTTGCCATTCGCCGGCCAGGTGGCCCTGGAAGTCCTCAAGCTGCAAGCCTGGCACCAGCCCCAGCACCCAGCGACTTCCCGCCTGGGTCCCCAGCAGCAGGCCCACGCTGAGCAGCAGCAACAGCACCAGCGTCAGCAGGCCGCAAAGGATGATCTTGAAAACGCGACTCACAGTTCAGGCCCCATGGAAAAGTGCAGACGGAACCCGCCGTCGTCATCCAGCGCATGGGCCAGATCAAGACGCAGCGGCCCCACCGGAGAGACCCAGCGCACGCCGATGCCGACGCCGGTCTTGAGACTTGGAAACTCCAGGTCGTTGAAGGAATTGCCCTGGTCGACGAAGGTCGCCACCCGCCACTTTTCCACGACTTCATACTGGTACTCGACACTGCCGGCCACCAGGTAACGGCCACCGATACGGTCGCCATCGGAGTTTTTCGGCGACAGGCTCTGGTAGTCATAGCCACGTACGCTCTGGTCACCACCGGCGAAAAAGCGCAACGACGGCGGTATCGAGCTCTGGTAGTCATTGGTGGCGCTGCCGCCAACCTGCACACGGCCCAGGAAACGGTGATTGTGTCCCAGTGTGGTCAAGCCCTTGAGCACCACGTTGCCGCGCAGCAGGTTGGTGTCGGACCCCAGCCCCTCCTTCGCCGCCTGCACATCGAACTGCAGGCGATAGCCGTTGTGCGGGTCGATGCGGTTGTCGCTGCGCAGGTAGGAATAGCTCACGCCAGGCATCAACAGATTGCTCAGGCCCGAATCATCACCCAGCTTGTACTCTTCGCGCTGGTACTTGAGCGACAGCACCCGCTGCCAGCCACTGGGCAGTTTGCTGTGCCACTCCGGGCCGACGGTGAGCAGCTTGCTCAAGGTGTCGGTGCCGGCGATCTCTTCGTTCTGGTAGCCCCCGGCAAAGCGCAGCTTGTCGGTCAGCGGCGGGTCGAGGGGGATGTCATACCACAACCCGACGTTCTGCCGGGGCGCCGACAGCTCGGTTTCCCAACCATAGCTGTGGCCCTGGGGGTTGACCCAGTGGCGGGTCCAGTTGGCCTTGCCGCGCGGACCGACGTCGGTGGAGAACCCCAGGCCCAGGCCCATGGTCCGCGGTTTGCGGGTTTGCAGCTGGACGGCCACCGGTATGTTCTGCGCCACGGCCGCAGTGGGCGCTGCATCGACCCGCACGCCTTCGAAATAGCCGCTCGATTGCAGGGCGTTGTTAAGTTCGGCGATCAATTCGGAGTCGTAGGGGGTATCGGGTTTGAACGGCACCATGCGCTGCAGCAGGGTCTCGTCGAACGGCGTGTCGCCGGCAAAGCTGACCTTGCCCAGGCGATAGCGCGGGCCGCTGTCATAGATCAGCTCGATATCGGCCACACCGGCCATGGGGTCGACGGCCAGGCGCTGGCGCACGAAGCGCCCGCTGAAAAAGCCATAGCGCGAGGCCTGGTTCTGGATCAAGCGCTTGGCGTCTTCGTAATGGCCATGGTTGAGCACTTCGCCCGAGCGCAGTGCCTTGCTGTCGGGAATGCGGAAGGCCTTCATCTCGCTGGCCGGGCCATCGATGCGGATGGTGACATCGCGCAGGCGCACAGGCTCGCCGGGGTCGATCTTGAGGACCAGTTGCGGTCCCTTGTCGGCCTTGGTCGCAGGTTTGACCTCGCTGTCGATCTGCGCCTGGTAGTAACCCAGGGCCTGGGCCGCCTTGCGCGCCTGCTCCACGGCGCCACGGCTAAAACGCAGCAGCGCCTCTTCATCGCGTTTACCAAGGCTGCCGATATACCCTTCGACGTTGGCCTTGAGTTCGTTGTTGGCAGGTTTGACGCGTACAACCAGCTCGCTCTGCGCATGGGCGGCAATGCTGGCAATCCATAGAATCAAACCGCAGGTGAATCGTCCTGAATACTTCATAGGCGCGGATGCTACCAGAGCTTGGCGGCAGCATGGAGCCCAAGGCGCTCCCGCCGACTAGGCAGGCACGGCCGATGCACGTTGCGATGACTGGGGGTTGGGATGGAAAAACACGTGTTCGCGGACAGGTCCTACCGCAATTTCGCCAATTTCCTGGTACCCCTGTCGCTGATAGAAGTCCAGGTAGTACGGATTTCCGGTGTCCAGCACCACGCCGTGGGAATGCTCGTCTTCGGCACACCAGTCGTGAACGGCCTGTAGCAATTGCTCACCGTAATGCCGGCCCTGGAACTGCGGGTGAATCCCCAACAGCGGCAGCACATGCACCGCATCACCCGGCAGGCAGGTCATCAGCGCGGCCTGGTAATCCAGGTAACGCCGGGTGCAACGAAAGCCGGTACTGAGCACCATGCGCATGCGCCAGGCCCAACTTTCGGTGATCCCCAGGCGCCGCTGCGGCGGAGCGATCAGGGCGATACCGATCAGACGGTCATCCACCAGCAACCCCAGTGCCGGCAGCTCCTGGAGAAAGTGCTGCTTGACCAGCTCGCGCACCGTGGCGCGGATGCGCTGGTCGTAGCCGGGCCGCTGGGCCTCGAACAGGAAGGAAAACGTCGGTTCATGACGATAGGCGTGGTACAGCAAAGAACGCGCCTCGCGGCTGTAGCCGCCATCAAGCAGGCGGACCTGGGCCGGGGCGGCAGTCGATTCGGGCATGCTGGCGGACCTCCGCAAATGGGCACTCATTGCCTTTGAGGTGTACGTTGCGCCGACGTTCACCCCGAACAACACGTTAGCAGCCGACGGGGTGACGCGCCACGCTGGCCGCAGGCGACGATGTCGGCTAGCATCCTGGGTTTTACCAGGATTGTGTCTGCCATGAAGATCGTCTCGTTCAACATCAACGGCCTGCGCGCCCGGCCCCATCAGTTGGCGGCGTTGATCGAAAAGCACCAACCGGACGTGATCGGCCTGCAGGAAACCAAGGTCAGCGACGATCAGTTCCCGTTGGCCGAGATCCAGGCCCTGGGCTACCACGTGCACTTTCATGGGCAAAAGGGCCACTACGGTGTCGCCCTGCTTTCGCGCCAGGCACCGCTGTCCCTGCACAAAGGGTTTGCCAGTGATGAAGAAGACGCCCAGCGACGCTTCATCTGGGGCACCTTCGCCGACGCCGATGGCACGCCGGTGACCATCATGAACGGCTACTTCCCCCAGGGCGAAAACCGCGACCACCCCACCAAGTTCCCGGCCAAGCAGCGCTTCTACAGTGACCTGCAGGCCCTGCTGGAAAGCCAGTTCAAGAACGACCAGCCGCTGTTGGTGATGGGTGACGTGAACATCTCGCCCCAGGACTGCGACATCGGTATCGGCGCCGACAACGCCAAGCGCTGGCTCAAGACCGGCAAGTGCAGCTTCCTGCCTGAAGAGCGCGAGTGGATGGAGCGCCTGAAGAACTGGGGACTGGTCGACAGCTTCCGTCACCTGTACCCGGAAGTCAGCGACCGCTTCAGCTGGTTCGACTACCGCAGCCGCGGCTTTGAAGACGAACCCAAGCGCGGCCTGCGCATCGACCTGATCCTGGCCTCCCAGGGCTTGCTGCACCGGGTCAAGGCCGCCGGTGTCGACTATGACCTGCGGGCCATGGAAAAACCGTCGGACCACGCACCGATCTGGCTCGAACTGGCGTAACGCCGGCGTCACCGCCGCATGCCGTAGCCGCTGCCGCCAGGCTACGGCTACAGGAACCTCAAGCCAGGGGCGAGCCACTGTCATTTAACGGTCATCCAACCGTCTTATTGTGCCGCACATCCTCCGCCTGACGAGTGCCCGCCGGCATGCTCCGCCACCTCAGCCTGCTCCTGCTTTGCCTGTGCCCCCTGCTTGCCTGGGCAGACACTCCGGCGCAACTGCGCATCCAGGGCTCGAACACCATCGGCGCGGTACTGGCTCCGGCCCTGGTCAAGGGGTTGCTGGAGGCCAGGGGCGCCAGCGAGGTGTCGATCGGGGCCACCGACCGGGCCAATGAGATTCAGGTACGAGCACGGGACGCCGCAGGCCAGCCGCTGCGCATCGACATCGCCGCCCACGGTTCGAGCACCGGCTTTGGCGCACTCAAGGCCGGCCAGGCCGACCTGGCCGCCGCCTCACGGCCGATCAAGGCCAGTGAGCGGGATGATCTGCAGGCACTGGGCGACCTCAACAGTGCCGCCGCCGAACAGGTCATCGGCCTGGATGGCGTCGCCGTCATCGTCCACCCCGACAATCCCCTGCCACACCTGACCACCGAACAACTGGCCCAGGTCTTTGCCGGCCAGATCACCGACTGGCAGGCACTGGGCCTGGACCGCGGGCCGATCCACCTGTACGCCCGTGACGATCGCTCCGGCACCTTCGAAACCTTCAAGGCGCTGGTGCTCGACCCCAAGGACCAGTCCCTGAGCACCTGCGCCCGGCGTTTCGAGTCCAGTGAACAGCTGTCCCGCGCCGTGCAGGACGACCGCCAGGCCATTGGTTTCAGCAGCCTGGCGTCGGTCCATGGGGCCAAGGTGCTGGCCATCGCCGATGGCGCCTCGAAACCGATGCAGCCCAGTGCCGCGCTGGTAGCCAGCGAAGACTACCCCCTGTCGCGGCGTCTGTACTTCTACCTGCCACCGGATCAGGGCAACCCCTGGGCCCGGGCCCTGCTGGAGTTTGCCCAGAGCCCCCAAGGCCAGGCCATCGTCACCGGCAGCGGTTTTGTCGGCCAGCAGGTCCAGGTCCTCAAGGTGACGCCTGCTGACGACATGCCGGCGCGTTACCAGGCACTGGCCCGCAACGCCCAGCGCCTGTCGGTGAACTTCCGTTTCCAGGAAGGCAATGCCAGCCTGGACAACAAGGCACTGCGCGATGTGCAACGGGTGGCCGACTTCCTGCGCCAGCATGGCAAGGTGCAACAACGGGCGGTATTGGTCGGTTTTGGCGATGCCAAGAGCGATCCCGAGCGCGCCGCCCTGCTCTCGCGCCTGCGTGCCATGGCGGTGCGTCGTGAGCTGGCCAGGTCCGGGATCGACCTGCGCGAAGTCATCGGCCTTGGTGATGAACTGCCGGTAGCGACCAACAGCGCCGCAGAGGGCCGGATCCGCAACCGGCGGGTGGAAGTCTGGATCTACTGAAGCGCTGCGCAACCATTTGTTACAGCCTCGTGTGGGCGGCCGTCGTCATCGGGTCTAGGCTTTTATAAGTGACGCCGGGCCCCTCTGACGGCTGCCAAGCCGCCATGTCGGAGTCACTGTTGCTTTCTGGCAACGACGACAATCAAGGAGGGGCGCATGGCGGCTCTACAGGCATTTCTCACCCATGAATTTCTCGGCACCAGCATCTGGTTCTGGCTGGCCTTCATCGCTATTGTCCTGACCCTGCTGGTGCTCGACCTCGGCGTGCTGCACCGCAAGGCCCACACCATCGAGATGCGCGAAAGCCTGCTGTTGTACGGCGGCTATTTCAGCGTCGGCGTGCTGTTCGGGGTCTGGGTGTGGTTCGAGCTGGGCGCGCAAAGTGCCCTGGAGTTCTACACCGGGTTTCTGGTCGAGCAGTCGTTGTCCATGGACAACGTCTTCGTCATGGCGATGATCTTCAGCTACTTCGCCATCCCTCGCCTCTATCAGCACCGGGTACTGTTCTGGGGCATCCTCGGGGTGGTGGTGCTGCGCGCGATCATGATTGGCGTCGGCAGCGCGCTGGTCCGCGAGTTCGCCTGGATCCTCTACCTGTTTGGCGCCTTCCTGCTGTTCACCGGGGTGAAGATGCTGTTTACCCGCGAACAAGCCCACCCGGACCTTGCCAACAACCCGGTACTGCGCTTCGTACGCAGCCACCTGCGGGTCAGCGAGCAAATCCACGGCCCGCACTTTTTCGTGCGACTCAAACCGGCCGGCCAGCACAAGGCCATGCTGTACGCCACGCCGCTGTTCCTGGCGCTGGTGTTGATCGAGCTGGCCGACCTGGTGTTCGCCGTCGACAGCGTGCCGGCCATCTTCGCCATTACCCAGGACCCCTTCATTGTCTACACCTCGAACATCTTCGCGATCCTTGGCCTGCGGGCGCTGTATTTCGCCCTCGCGGCGCTGATGCACCGCTTCGTCTACCTCAAGTACGCACTGGCCCTGGTGCTGATATTCATCGGCACCAAGATTTTCTATCACGGCCTGGTCGGCGCGGTTCCGGCGCTGCTGTCCCTGGGCGTGACCCTGGGGCTGTTGAGCGGTGGCGTGGTGCTGTCGCTGCTGCGCACCCGCGAGCGCCCGCAGCAGGCGGCCAGCTCCAACAGCCATAAGTGAATCAGGCCCGCACGGGCGGGCCTGAGGGTGCTGCGGTGTGGATCAATGCTCGCTGCGCAGCATGTCCCGGGGCACGTACTTGCCGATTTCGTACTTGCCGATCGCCGCCCGGTGCACTTCGTCCGGGCCGTCGGCCAGGCGCAGGGTGCGCTGCATGGCATACATGTAGGCCAGCGGGAAGTCGCCGCTGACCCCGGCCCCACCGTGGATCTGGATGGCCCGGTCGATCACCTTCAGCGCCACGTTCGGCGCCACCACCTTGATCTGGGCGATTTCGCTGCGCGCTACCTTGTTGCCCACGGTATCCATCATGTAGGCAGCCTTGAGTGTCAGCAGGCGGGCCATGTCGATTTCCATGCGCGAGTCGGCAATCTTGTCGACGTTACCGCCCAGCCGCGCCAGTGGCCGGCCAAAGGCGGTACGTTCCACCGAACGCTTGCACATCAGTTCCAGGGCCCGCTCGGCCATGCCGATCGAGCGCATGCAGTGATGGATACGGCCAGGGCCAAGACGCCCCTGGGCAATCTCGAAGCCTCGACCCTCGCCCAGCAGCACGTTCTCGTAAGGCACGCGCACGTTCTCGAACAGCACTTCGGCGTGACCATGGGGAGCGTCGTCGTAGCCGAACACCGGCAGCGGGCGGACGATCTTCACCCCGGGGGTGTCGGTGGGTACCAGGATCATCGAGTGCTGCTGGTGACGCGGCCCGTCCGGATTGCTCAGGCCCATGAAGATCATGATCTTGCAACGTGGGTCGCAGGCACCGGACGTCCACCACTTGCGACCGTTGATGACCCACTCATCGCCATCACGCACGGCACGGGCCGCCATATTGGTGGCATCGGAGGACGCCACGTCCGGTTCGGTCATGGCAAAGGCCGAACGGATGTCGCCGCGCAGCAGCGGTTCCAGCCACTGGCGCTTCTGCGCCTCGCTGCCATAGCGCACCAGCACTTCCATGTTGCCGGTGTCCGGCGCCGAGCAGTTGAACGGCTCGGGGCCGAGCAAGGAGCGGCCCATGATTTCTGCCAGCGGCGCATATTCCAGGTTGGTCAGCCCCGCACCCAGCTCCGACTCCGGCAGGAACAGGTTCCACAGCCCTTCGGCCTTGGCCCGGGCCTTGAGCTCTTCCATGATCGCCGTCGGCTGCCAGCGGTCACCCTCGGCGACCTGACGCTCGAACACGGCCTCAGCGGGATAGACATAAGCGTCCATGAACGCCGTGACACGTTCGCGCAACGCCTGGACCTTGGGTGAATAGGCGAAATCCATGGGCAGTACCTTCAGTGGAAAGAGGATCTGATGAAGAGCCTAGATCAGCCGGTAAAATCCACCTAGTCTATTCTCGGCGTGTATAAACATTCATAACCAATATATGATCCACCTATAACTCCAACAAGAGCAGCGCCCATGAACCTGAGCAAGGTCGACCTGAATCTGTTCATCGTCTTCGATGCTATCTACACCGAAGCCAACCTGACCCGGGCCGGGCAGATCGTCGGCATTACCCAGCCTGCGGTGTCCAACGCCCTGGCGCGGCTGCGGGAAACCTTCAACGACCCGCTGTTCGTGCGCACGGCCCAGGGCATGGTGCCCACGCCCATGGCGCAAAACATCATCGGTCCGGTGCGCAATGCCCTGTCGCTGCTGCGCGTGTCGGTGCAGGAAAGCCGCATCTTCAACCCCTTGCAGGCGAACAAGACCTTCCGCATCAGCATGACCGACCTGACCGAGGCGGTGATCCTGCCGCCGCTGTTCCAGCGCCTGCGGCGCCTGGCGCCGGCGGTGGTCATCGAAAGCTTCCTGTGCAAGCGCCGAGAGACCACCAAGGAACTGGCCGCCGGGCGCCTGGACTTCGCCGTCGATGCGCCGCTGAACACCGACCCGCAGATGCGCCATGTCAAACTGATGCAGGACCAGTATGTCTGCGCCATGCGCCAGGGCCACCCGATGGCCAAGGACACGCTCAGCCTGGACGACTACCTGGGCCTGACCCACATCCATATCTCCAGCCGGCGCAACGGCCTGGGCTATGTCGACCTGGCGCTGGGCAAGATGGGCGTGCAACGCAAAATCGCCTTGCGCTCGCAGCACTACCTGATGGCCACGCAAGTGCTACAGCAGACCGACATGGTGATGACCGTGCCGGAGCGCTTCGCCCGCCGCCATCAACTGAATTACCTGAGCCTGCCGGTCAACCACGTGCCGCCACTGGAAACCCATCTGTACTGGCACGAAAGCACCGACCAGGACCCCGCCAACCGCTGGATGCGCGAGCAGATCATCGAGTTGTGCCAGGCGGTGGTGGCGCAGGATGAGCGGGCAGCATAAGCCCTATCGCGGGGCAAGCCCGCTCCTACAATTCCCGTAGGAGCGGGCTTGCCCCGCGATCAGGTCCGCAAGACTTGCTTGACGTATACGTCAACCTGCAATTAGGTTAGCTCATGCCCCTTTTCCGAGCCTGACCATGAGCAGCCAGACCTACAGCATTTCCGACCTGTCCCGCGAACTGGACATCACCACCCGGGCCATCCGCTTCTATGAAGAGCAAGGCCTGCTAAGCCCCGAGCGCCGGGGCCTGGAGCGTGTCTATTCGGCCCGCGACAAGGTCAGCCTGAAGCTGATCCTGCGCGGCAAGCGCATCGGTTTTTCCCTGGCCGAATGCCGCGAACTGATCGAACTCTACGACCCTTCCAGTGGCAACCTCAAGCAGTTGCACAGCATGCTGGCCAAGATTGCCGAACGCCGCGCCCAACTCGAACAGCAACTGCTCGATATCCAGCAGATGCAGCTGGAACTCGACACCGCCGAAGAGCGCTGCGAACAAGCGCTGGCCGCCACCTTGAACAATCAGAAAAAAACAGCCATTGAGCCCTGAGGAACCGCGCCATGTCATTGCCTGAAAAAGTCCGTCTGGTCGAAGTCGGCCCGCGCGACGGCCTGCAGAACGAAGCCCAGCCTATCAGCGTGGCGGACAAGGTCCGACTGGTCGATGACCTGACGGCAGCGGGCCTGTCCTATATAGAAGTGGGCAGTTTCGTTTCGCCCAAGTGGGTACCGCAGATGGCCGGCTCGGCTGAGGTCTTCGCCGGTATCAGGCAGCAGGCTGGCGTCACCTACGCCGCCCTGGCACCGAACCTGCGCGGCTTTGAAGACGCCCTGGCGGCCGGGGTCAAGGAGGTTGCGGTTTTCGCTGCGGCCTCAGAAGCCTTCTCCCAGCGCAACATCAACTGCTCGATCAGTGAAAGCCTGCAACGCTTCGTGCCGATCATGGAGGCCGCCCGCGCCGAAGGCGTGCGCGTGCGCGGTTACGTGTCTTGCGTGCTGGGTTGTCCCTATGAAGGCGCCGTAAGCGCCGAGCAGGTCGCGCCGGTTGCGCGCGAGCTGTACAACATGGGCTGTTATGAAGTGTCCCTGGGCGACACCATCGGCACCGGCACCCCTGGTGCCACCCGCCGCCTGTTCGAAGTGGTTGGCAAGCATGTGCCGCGCAACCAGCTGGCCGGCCACTTCCATGACACCTACGGCCAGGCCCTGGCCAATATCTATGCCAGCCTGCTCGAAGGCATCAATGTGTTCGACAGCTCTGTCGCAGGCCTCGGCGGCTGCCCTTATGCCAAGGGCGCCAGCGGCAACGTCGCCAGCGAAGACGTGCTGTACATGCTCCAGGGCCTGGGTATCGACACCGGTATCGACCTGGACCGCCTGATCGAGGCAGGCCTGCGTATCAGCCAGGTGCTCAACCGTGCCAGTGGTTCGCGGGTCGCGCGGGCACGTAACGCGCAATGACCCCGTGCGGTAACAGCCAGGCAACGACCTGGGTGTTACCGCCCCCGCACGTTGCGGGAAAAAACCGGGTAACACGGAAACAAATCGACAAATTCTCCCGCCCCCCTTTCTCGCCGAAAATGATAAGTCGTTGATTTTATTGAGATTTAAAAAGTTGGCACGGCACCTGCTATATCTTTGGTACAAGAACAATAAAAACAACGACACACCCAATAAAAATAAGACGTAACGACTCTGACATAACAAAAACAACACGGCAGAGACGCAGCTAACAGATTTTTTTGGAGAGGATGTACGTTCCAGGGGCGTGCCCCGCAACCTGACACAGAACAATAAAACTACCCCAAGGTAGCGCCTGTCACGGTTGGATCAGTAATGATGAATGTCTATCCGCGCTCAAAAAAATACGTTTGCTCTTGATCCCGAATGGGGATCGCCAGTGACACAGAGGCAACGGTCGCCAAAAACAACAACAGGCCGCCCTCCAATAACAAAAAAAGAGCACGCAACAATCTTTGAGGGGAGCTTCGGCTCCCCTCAGTGCTTCCTGCCCTCCTCGTTTTCATCCTTGCCATTCTCCAGCTTGTCCACCACCCAGGGCATCACGCCCAGCACCAGCAGTGCCAGCACCGTGCTGATCACCGCCGTGGCCTCGCGCCCCATGCCCGCCGCCACACCAATGGCCGCCGTCATCCACAGCCCGGCAGCGGTGGTCAGTCCTTTGACGTGACTGACGTCCTCCTGGTCGCGGCCCTTGAGAATCGTCCCTGCCCCCAGAAAGCCGATCCCGGCGACAATGCCTTGCACCACCCGGCTCAAGGCCGCATCGTCGACCCCGGCCATGCGCGGCACCAGCACGAACAGGGCGGCGCCCAGGGCCACCAACATGTGCGTGCGCACCCCGGCGGCCTTGCCCTTGAGCTCGCGCTCGAAGCCCAGCACCGCGCCGAGCAACGCGGCCACCAGCAAGCGCACCGTCACCTGGGTCAGTTGCCGGGCATCTTCGATGTCAGCGAACTCGGCCACCAGGGTCAACCAGGCTTGATGCCACCAGGCGTCCATCGGCATGATTCCGATTCAGGGTCGTTAAAGCATGGACCGCCAGGCACAGACAAAAGTGCACCCTGATCCGCCGATCGGTGAGCGCCCGAAGCACAGGCCACGCCCTGCCTGTAGTGGGTGCGGTGGATAGTCGCAGGGCTATCAAGAGGCACCACGCCAGGCTCGATAATCCAAGGCCTGCGCAGAATTCACCGTTAATCTGATACGGTTTTTATCGAAATACCTGAGCCTGTTATGCAAACAGATGGGGCGCCATAGTGCTCTGGCCTGATCGAGGCCTGATGAGCGACGAACCATGAGCGATAGAATCCCCGTCCAGATCGTTGAAGTAGCCGAGCCTTCCCCCCTCAAGAAGAAGGTCGCCAGCAGCGACAGACAGATCCACACCCGCAGCTTCACCGGCTTTTTCCGTAACCTGCGCCTGGTTGGCGCGGGTTTCCTGTTCCTGCTGTTCTTCGGCACCGTGTGGCTGGACTGGAACGGTCGCCAGGCAGTGCTGTGGGACCTGGCCGACAGCAAGTTCCACATTTTTGGTGCGACCTTCTGGCCCCAGGACTTCATCCTCCTTTCGGCCCTGCTGATTATCTGTGCATTCGGCCTGTTCGCCATCACCGTGTTCGCCGGCCGGGTCTGGTGCGGCTACACCTGCCCGCAGAGTTCCTGGACCTGGATCTTCATGTGGTGCGAGAAGGTCACCGAAGGTGACCGCAACCAGCGGATCAAGCTCGCGGCCGCCCCCTGGAGCCTCAACAAGCTGGCCCGCCGCTCGGCCAAGCACACCCTGTGGCTGGCAATCAGCCTGCTGACCGGCCTGACCTTCGTCGGCTACTTCACACCGATCCGGCCATTGACCACAGAACTCTTCACCCTGCAACTGGGCGGCGTCAGCCTGTTCTGGATCCTGTTCTTCACAGGCGCCACCTACCTCAACGCCGGCTGGTTGCGTGAAGCGGTGTGCATGCACATGTGCCCCTACGCGCGCTTCCAGAGCGTGATGTTCGACAAGGACACCCTGGCCATTGCCTACGATCCGGCGCGTGGCGAGTCCCGCGGCCCGCGCAAGAAAGACAGCGACTACAAGGCCAAGGGCCTGGGCGACTGCATCGACTGTCAGATGTGCGTGCAGGTCTGCCCTACCGGCATCGACATCCGCGACGGGCTGCAGATGGAATGTATCGGCTGCGCGGCCTGCATCGACGCCTGTGACTCGATCATGGACAAGATGGGCTACGCCCGTGGCCTGGTCGGCTACAAGTCCGAGCACAACCTGCAAGGCGGCAAGACCCATTGGCTGCGTCCGCGCCTGCTCGGTTACGTGACGGTGCTGGTGGTGATGATCGGCGCCCTGGTCATCGCCCTGCAGCAGCGGCCGATGGTGTCGATGGATGTGATCAAGGACCGCGGCCTGTTCCGCGAGAACAACCTGGGCCAGATCGAGAACATCTACACCCTCAAGGTCATCAACAAGACCCAGCAACCCCAGCATTACCGCCTGCGTCTGGTCGATGCCCAGGGCTTCGAACTGCACGGCAAGACCGAGTTCACCCTGGCCGCCGGCGAAATGGGTGAGATGCCGGTGTCCGTGGCAATGCTGGCCGAGCGTGCCGAAAGCAGCTCCCGGGAATTGGCCTTTGAAGTGATCGACAGCGACCAGCCGGGTATCTCGACAATCGCCCACAGCCGTTTTGTCGCCCCTTTGAACCGTTGATCACATACACTTCGCAGCAATCGAAACGTCCTGAGCCATGATGAAACGCTACGAAAAATTTGCCGACGACATCGCCGAACTGATTCGCTCCGGGGTCCTGGGCCCCGGCCAGCGGGTGCCGTCCGTGCGCTACGCCAGCCAGACCCACGGGGTCAGCCCGTCCACGGTGTTCCAGGCCTATTACCTGCTGGAACGGCGCGGGCTGATCCGGGCGCGGCCGCGCTCGGGCTATTTCGTCAACGCCCATGCCCCGCGCCAGTTCAACGAACCGCAGATCATCGAGCAGGCCAGCGAGTCCACCGAGGTGGATGTCAGCGCACTGGTGTTCTCGATCCTCGACTCGATCAAGGATCCGCAAACCGTCGCCTTTGGCTCGGCCTTCCCCAGCCCCCACCTGTTCCCGCTGCCGCGCCTGGCCCGTTCCATGGCCAGCGCCAGTCGCGAGATGGACCCGCGCATGGTAGTCACCGACCTGTCGCCGGGCAACCCGCAACTGCGCCGGCAGATTGCCCTGCGCTACATGGTCGGCGGGCTGATGCTGCCGATGGAGGAACTGCTGATCACCAACGGTGCGCTGGAGGCCCTGAACCTGTGCCTGCAGGCGGTGACCGAGCCCGGTGATCTGGTGGCGATCGAGGCGCCGGCGTTCTATGCCTGCCTGCAAGTGCTCGAGCGCCTGAAACTCAAGGCGGTGGAAATCCCGGTGCATCCACGCGAAGGCATCGACCTGGGCGTACTGGCGCAAACCCTGGCCAAACACCCGGTCAAGGCCGTGTGGTGCATGACCAACTTCCAGAACCCGGTAGGCGCCAGCATGCCGGAGGAGAAAAAACAGCAACTGGTGGAACTGCTGCGCCAGCATCAGGTGCCACTGATCGAAGACGACGTCTATGCCGAGCTGTACTACGCCCAGCAGGCCCCCAAGCCTGCCAAGGCCTTCGATACCGACGGCCTGGTGATGCATTGCGGCTCCTTCTCCAAGAGCCTGGCCCCCGGCTACCGGATCGGCTGGGTGGCGGCAGGACGCTTCGCGCAGAAAATCGAACGGTTGAAACTGATGACCTCGCTCTGCGCCTCGATGCCGGCCCAGGCGGCGATCGCCGACTACCTGCAGCACGGTGGCTATGACCGTCACCTGCGCAAGCTGCGCTACGCGCTGGAAGAACAGCAAAACGCCATGCTCGCCGCCATTGCCCGCCACTTTCCGGCACAGACCCGGGTCAGCCACCCGGCAGGCGGCTATTTCCTGTGGCTGGAGCTACCGGAGCAGATGGACTCGCTCAAGCTGTTCCAGATGGCCCTGGCCCAGGGCATCAGCATCGCGCCCGGACCGATCTTTTCGCCGACCCAGCGCTTTCGTAACTGCATCCGCCTGAACTACGGCAGCCCCTGGTCCGAACAGTCGGAAAAGGCCATGGAAACCCTGGGCAGGATCGTGCGGTCTTTCTGAGCGCTCAGCGTGCCGCCCAAGTTGTCCATCGCCCCAGGGAACGCTACATTTTCTGGATACCCCTGGCCGGAACACCAGCATGCCGCCGAGCGAACTCCAGAACTTGCGCCAACAGCTGCAGGCGCTGCAACAGCACAACGAGCAGCTCAAGGCGCAACTGGCCGAGCGGCATGGTTCGCAGCAGCCGCCCCTCGACCAGGACCTGGCCGAAACCCAGCAGCGTTATCGCTTTTTGTTCGACACCATGGACGAGGGGTATTGCATCATCGAGTTCTTCGATGGCCCCCACGGCCCGCTCAGTGACTACATCCACATCGAAGCCAACAGCGCCTACGCCAAACATGCGGGCATCGAGAATGTGGTCGGGCAGAAGTTGCGGGAAATGGTACCCGCCGAAGCCGATGACTGGATCGCCCGCTACGGCCCCGTACTCCTGACCGGTCAGCCGGTGCGCTTCGAACAGGAGCTGGTGGCGACCGGTCGATACCTGGACATCTGCGCCTTTCGCATGGAACCGGCCAGCCGCAAGCAGGTGGCCGTCTTGTTCCAGGACGCCACCGCACGCAAGCGCGCCGAGTTCGCGCTCAAGCAACTCAATGAGGATCTGGAAGAGCGCGTTGCCCAGGCCGTGGCCGAGCGCAAGATCCTCACCGACGTGGTCGAAGCCACCCTGGCACAGATCCAGGTCATGGGCCTTGACATGCGCTGGCTGGCAATCAACAGCGCTGCTCGGGAGGAGTTCCGGCGCATGCTCGACGTGACGCCCGGTGTCGGCGACGAGCTGCTCGAATGCATCCGCCACCGTCCCGAGGATTGCACGCGCCTACTGGCGTTATGGAAACGTGCCCTGGCAGGAGAGCGATTTGTCGAGGTCACAGCGTTCAGCAACGGCACCCAGACCCGGCACTACGAAATGCGCTTCAGTGCCCTGCATGACAGCCAGGCCCGCCTGATCGGTGCCTACCTGTTCGCCTATGACATCACCGAGCGAGTCCATGAACAGGAGCGCCTGCACAAAGCCGAAGAGGCGCTGCGCCAGTCACAGAAAATGGAGGCAGTGGGACAGCTGACCGGCGGTATTGCCCATGACTTCAACAACCTGCTCACCGGCACGCTCGGCGCTTTGGAAATGGCCCGCAACCACATCGCCAAAGGCCGCTACCGGGATCTGGACCGCTTGCTCACCACTGCCGAAGAGGCCTCCAACCGCGCCGCCTCACTGATTCACCGGCTGCTGGCGTTCTCCCGACGCCAGACCCTGGAGCCCCGCCCCACTGATGTGAACCGGCTGGTGCGTGCAATGGCAGACCTGATCCGTCGCAGTGTCGGCCCACAGATCGAGGTCAAGGTGCTCACCGATGCCGACCTGTGGCGAGCCTGCATCGATCCGCCGCAACTGGAAAGCGCCCTGCTCAACCTGTGTATCAACGCCCGTGATGCACTGCCCCGGGGTGGACGGATCCTCATCGAGACCAGTAACCGGGAAGTGGACGAACAGGGTGCGACGTCACTGGATATGGCGCCTGGACAGTACCTGTGCCTGAGTGTCTCGGACAACGGCACCGGCATGTCTGCCGAGGTGCAGGCGCGGGCATTCGATCCATTTTTCACCACCAAACCGCCCGGACAGGGGACGGGCCTGGGGCTGTCGATGGCCTATGGTTTCGTTCGTCAGTCTGGTGGACAGGTACGCATCAAGTCGGAACCGGGCCAAGGTACGGCTGTGCACCTGTACCTGCCGCGCATGAACCTTGCAGCCATGCTGGCGGAGATGTCCTCCCCTATCCCCCACATACCGCGCGCACTGCAGGGCAGGACCGTGATGCTGGTGGATGATGATTCGACCATTCGCCTGCTGGTCGGCGAAGTCCTCAACGACCTGGGCTACACCACCCTGGTGTTCGGCGATGGCCATAGCGCCCTGCAGGCGTTGCAGGAAGACCGGGTGGTCGACCTGCTGATCAGCGATGTCGGCATGCCGGGAGGGATGAACGGCAATCAGTTGGTCAGCGCCGGCCGCAAACTGCGACCGGATCTCAAAGTGCTGTTCATCACCGGTTACGCCGAACACTCGATATTCGGCAACATCCAGTTCGACGCCTCGACCCGGGTGCTGACCAAGCCCTTTGGCTTCGACACCCTCACCGAACGGATCGCGCAAATGCTCGAAGGGTCGCAGCCGCAGCAGGCCTAACGCCCGCCGCCCAGATCGACGAAGCTGCCAGTGGAATAGGATGCCTTGTCGGACAGCAACCAGAGGATAGCCTCGGCGACTTCTTCGGCCTGTCCGCCACGGCCCATGGGAATGCCCGGTTCGAGCTTGCTGACGCGTTCGGCATCACCGCTCAGGGCATGAAAATCGGTGAAGATGTAGCCCGGCCGCACCGCATTGACCCGCACGCCTTCGGCGGCGACCTCCTTGGCCAGCCCCAGGGTGAAGGTGTCCAGCGCACCTTTGGAGGCGGCATAGTCGACATACTCGTTGGGCGAGCCGAGCCGGGCGGCGACCGACGACACGTTGACGATGCTGCCACCGCGCCCGCCATGACGGGTCGACATGCGCTGCAGTGCGTGCTTGGCGCACAGCATCGGCCCGACCACGTTGGTTTTCATCAACTTGAGCAGGCGAAACTCCGACATTTCCTCGACCCGGCTCTTGTGGCCGATGGTCCCGGCATTGTTGACCAGGGCGGTGATCGGGCCCAGCTCGGCGTCGACCCGCTGGAACAGACGAACGATCTCGTCCTCGACACTGACGTCGGCCTTGACCGCTATGGCTTCGGCACCCAGCTCGCGGACCTCGGCCAGCACCCGCTGGGCCGCCTCGTCGTCACTGAGGTAGTTGATGCAGATGCGATACCCTTCGTGGGCCGCCAGGCGTGCGGTGGCGGCGCCGATGCCGCGGCTGGCACCCGTGATCACGATGACTTTGTCCATGGTTACTCCTAGCTCGCCCTCGATGGCCTGTATCTCCCAAGGCTAACGCAGGAAGGGGGCAGGCGAAAAGCGCCCACCGGCTGACAAATCTGTAATCTGCAGCTCAGTTTGCTGACAGTCGTCGCTGGCTAATGTCGAGTCCATCTTCGTCACTGGACTGGCAACGACATGCTGCGAAACCCGACCCGTCGTACCTTCGTCAAAGGCTTCGCCGCCGGCAGCGCCCTGGCCGGCCTGGGCCTGTGGCGCCTGCCTGCCTTTGCGGCTGGCGCGCCCCTGGGCAATGAATTGAGCGGCCGCGACTTCGAGCTGTTCATCGGCCAGACGCCGGTCAACATCACCGGCAAGCCGCGCACGGCCCTGACCATCAACAACAGCCTGCCCGGCCCGGTGCTGCGCTGGCGCGAAGGCGACACCGTGACCCTGCGGGTGCGCAATCGCCTGGCCGAGCCGACCTCGCTGCACTGGCACGGCATCATCCTGCCGGCCAACATGGACGGCGTGCCGGGCCTGAGTTTTGCCGGCATCGAGCCCGGTGGCGACTACCTCTACCGCTTCACCCTGGAGCAGAACGGCACCTACTGGTACCACAGCCACTCCGGCTTGCAGGAGCAGGCCGGTGTGTACGGGGCGATCGTCATCGAGCCGAAGACGCCCGAACCTCACCGCTACCAGCGTGACTACGTGCTGCTATTGAGTGACTGGAGCGACCAGACGCCCGAGGCGCTGATGGCGACCCTGAAGAAACAGTCCGACGCCTTCAACTACCACAAGCGCACGGTCGGTGACTTCATCGATGACGTGGCCGAACAGGGTTGGTCGAAAACCCTGGCCGAGCGCAAGACCTGGGCCCAGATGCGCATGAGCCCCACCGACCTTGCCGACATCAGCGCAGCGACCTACACCTACCTGCTCAACGGCCAGCCACCGGACGGCAACTTCACCTGCCTGTTCCAGCCGGGCGAAACCGTGCGCCTGCGCCTGATCAACGGCTCGGCCATGAGCTACTTCGACTTTCGCATCCCGGGCCTGAAGCTGACGGTGATCGCTGCTGACGGCCAGCCGGTGCAACCGGTCAGCGTCGATGAACTGCGCATTGCCGTGGCCGAAACCTATGACGTGCTGGTGCAGACCGGCGACCTGCCCGCCTACACCCTGTATGCCCAGAGCATGGACCGCACCGGCTATGCACGCGGCACCCTGGCCCGCAGCGCCGGCCTCAGCGCCCCGGTGCCTGCGCCCGACCCACGACCGATCCTGACCATGGCCGACATGGGCCACGGTGGCATGGACGCCATGGGGGGCATGGATCACAGCCAGATGGGCAACATGGACCACAGCCAGATGGCGGGGATGGAAGGCATGGACCACGCGGCGATGACCGGCATGCAGACCCATCCGGCCAGCGAAACCGGCAACCCGCTGGTCGACATGCAGACCATGAGCCCCAAGCCCAACCTGGCCGACCCCGGCATCGGCCTGCGCAACAACGGCCGCCGGGTGCTGACCTATGCCGACCTGCGCAGCACCTTCGCCGACCCGGATGGCCGTGAACCGTCGCGGGAAATCGAACTGCACCTGACCGGCCATATGGAACGCTTCGCCTGGTCGTTCAACGGCATCAAGTTCTCCGACGCCCAGCCCTTGCGCCTGACCTACGGCGAGCGCCTGCGCATCACCCTGGTCAACGACACCATGATGGCCCACCCGATCCACCTTCACGGGCTGTGGAGCGACCTGGAGGATGAACAGGGCCGCTTTCTGGTCCGCAAGCACACCGTCGATATCCCGCCGGGCAGCCGCCGCAGCTATCGGGTCAGCGCCGATGCCCTGGGCCGCTGGGCCTATCACTGCCACCTGCTCTACCACATGGAGATGGGCATGTTCCGCGAGGTACGCGTCGATGAATGAAGTCTTCAATCGTCCACTGCTGGGCAGCCTGGCCCTGCTGGCCCTGCTGGCCAGCGAAGAGGTCCGGGCACAGGCGATGGATCACGGCGCGATGGGTCATGGCAGCATGAACCCTTCAGGCATGGATCACAGTGCCATGGGCCACGGTCAGGTCATGGACCACAGTGCCATGGGCCACGGCCCGGCCACACAGGCACCGCGCACAGCCCTGCGCCCGATCACCGAGGCGGACCGCCAGGCCGCCTTCCCGCCCCTGCCCGGGCATCAGGTCCATGATCGGCAGGTCAACTGGGCGGTCATCGTCGAACAGCTTGAATACCAGAACTTCGAGGACACCAGCGTCCTGAACTGGAATGCCAATGCCTGGATCGGCGGCGACATCGACCGCCTCTGGCTGCGCACCGAAGGCGAACGCGAAGAAGGCATCACCCACAAGGCCGAACTGCAGGCGCTCTGGGGACACGCCATCAGCCCCTGGTGGGAGCTGGTCGGCGGGCTGCGCCAGGATTTCAAACCGGCCAGTGGCCAGGCCTGGGCCGCGTTCGGTATCCAGGGCACGCCGCTGTATGGCCTGGAGCTGGAGGCCACCGCGTATGTTGGCGAGCGACAACAAACCGCGCTGCGGCTGGAGAGCAGTTACGCTATCCTGCTGACCAACCGCTGGATACTCGAGCCGTCCCTGGAGGCCAACTTCTTTGGCCGCAATGATGCGAGCCGCGATCAGGGCAGCGGCCTTGCCGACAGCGAGATCGGCCTGCGCCTGCGCTACGAGATCACCCGCGGCTTCGCCCCGTACCTGGGCGTCAGTTTCAACCGCAGTTACGGCAATGCCGCCGAGCAGCTGCGCGATGACGACGGCGATATCGGCCAGACCCGCCTGGTCGCCGGTGTGCGCCTGCGTTTCTAGAATCGGAGAATCACCATGCTGAGCAAGAAAATCGTCGCCTTCGGCCTGCTGGCCCTGAGCACCCTGGCCCAGGCCGGCCAGACCATCGACGTTTACCGCGACCCCAACTGCGGCTGCTGCAAGGAGTGGATCAGCCACCTGCGCGACAACGGTTTCACCGTCAACGACCATGTCGAGCCGAACATGAGCGCGGTCAAGCAGCGCCTGGGCGTTGCTCCACGCCTGGCGTCCTGCCACACCGGCGTGATCGACGGCAAGTTCGTCGAAGGCCACGTACCGGCCGAGCAGGTCAAGCTGCTGGCCAAGCGCAGTGACCTGCGCGGCCTGGCCGTGCCGGGTATGCCCATGGGTTCGCCGGGCATGGAAATGGGCGATCACAAGGATGCCTATGACGTCATCGGCTTGACCCGCGACGGGCGCGACGAAGTGGTCGCCACGTACTGATCAGCCCTCGATGTTGAGTGAATGGGCGCTGTTCTTCAGCGCCTTTGGCGCAGCGACGCTGTTGCCGCTGCAATCGGAAGCCGTGCTGGTCGGCTTGCTGGTGCGTGCCCCCGAGTCGGTCTGGAGCCTGTTGCTGATCGCCACCGCCGGCAATGTGCTGGGTTCGATCGTCAACTGGGTGCTGGGCCGCGGCATCGAACACCTGCGTGAGCGGCGCTGGTTTCCCTTCACCCCGACCCAGCTCGACAAGGCCCAGCAACGCTACCAACGCTACGGCCAGTGGTCATTGCTGCTGAGCTGGATGCCGGTGATCGGCGACCCGCTGACCCTGATCGCCGGCATCATGCGCGAACCCTTCTGGCGCTTCGTGCTGCTGGTCACCCTGGCCAAGGCCGGGCGTTATGCCGTGCTGGCCCTGGTGACCCTGGGCTGGCTGCAGCACTGACCCCTAGCGCCCCCATATCTGCGCTTCGGTCCAGCCCAGCTCGGCAAAATCCTGGGCACGCAGGTGCGCTTCCTCCTCACAGAAGAACTCGTCCAGCTGCGGTGGTCGCACCTCGGTGTCGCTGAGCATCGCATGCACCTGCCCGCGATGGTGGATCTGGTGCTCGAACAGGTGCGAAAGCAGACGCAAGCGCTGTTCACGCTGTACCCAGTCGGGCCGCACGATACTCACATAACGCTGCAACTGGTCGTCGCTCAGCTGGCTGCAATAGGCGATCAACCGATGATCGGCCTGGGCCTGCTCTTCCATGAGATCGCTACAGTTGGCAAACGGCTCCTGGGGTTCGAAAAAGCACTCGCTGTCGGCCTGCGGCGCCTCGCCGCGCTGCTCGGCCTCCAAGGCATTGAGGTAGTACCAGTCCACCGTGAGGATATGGTTGAGCGTGGCCTTGATCGAGCCGAAGAAGCTGCAACGCGGGGCCACGAACTCGTCCTGGGTCAGTTGCAGGCAGGCCTTGTAGAGCCTGTGGTTGGCCCAGCCGTTGTGGTAGGCCATGGTCAGCAAATGGTGCGATAGCGGCTGCATGATCGACTCCTTCAACAGAAGCGTTGCAGTTGCATCTCCCGCAAACGACTCAGGGTACGTCGGAACGGGAACTCCAGATACCCTTGAGTGTAGAGCGCTTCGAGGGCGACCTCGGCTTCAAGGTACAGGGCGATCCGACGGTCGTAGCATTCATCGACCAACGCGATGAAGCGCCGCACGCTGTCGTCGAACACCGACAACTGCGGCAACTCCCGGTCCCCAGCCAGCACCCGGCTGGCAGCGTCTTCAGTGCCCCGGGCAATTTTGGCCGGGCGCTGGCGTGCGCCCAGGGCCGGTACCTCGCCCAGCAGGATCGCCTGGAAGTCGTCGCACAGGCTCATGAAATCCATGGCGGCGAAGGGTTGCTCGCACAGGTCGGTGTAGCGGCACCAGATGACCTTGTCGCAGCGCTGCACCACGCCCAGTGGGCGGGAACCGATCAGCAGCGGTGCATCGGTGGCGGGCAGGCCGCTGCCCAGTTCGGCGAACACGCCAGACAGCGCGTTCGGATCCTGCACCCAGTAGCGCTGCTGTGCAGCCCCGGGGTGCAAGCGATGGTCCTGCTCGCCGGCCACGGCCAGCACCTGCATATGCTGCTCGATGGCGATAATGGCCGGCAGGAAGCGCTCGCGGTTGAAGCCATCGCGATAGAGTTGGTCGGGTGGCTGGTTGGACGTGGCGACGATCACCACACCGGCCTCGAACAGCACCTGGAACAGACGCCCGAGAATGATCGCATCACCGATGTCGTTGACGAACAGCTCATCGAAACACAGCACCCGGATCTCTTCGGCCAGGGACAAGGCCAGGGCCTGCAACGGGTCGGCGGTACCGTTGAGCTGGAACAGGCGCTGATGCACCCAGCGCATGAAGTGGTGGAAATGCTGACGCCGGGCGGGCACCTGCAGGCACTGGTGGAACTGGTCCATCAGCCAGGTCTTGCCGCGCCCTACCGGTCCCCAGAGGTAGACGCCCTGCGCCAGCTCACCCTGTTGCAGGGTTTCGAAGCAGCGTTGCAGGGCGGTGGCAGCCTGCAACTGGGCAGGGTCACTGACAAAGCCATCACGCTCGATGGCCTGCTGGTACAGCCGCAGGGGGGACTGTTCGGTGAAACAGGTCATGAAGAGCGCCTGTCGAAAAGGGATCCATTCTGGCGCTCAACAGCATCGCGGGGCAAGCCCGCGATGTGGGAGCCGGCGTAGCCGGCGATCGGATCGGTGCGCAGCCAGGCTGTACGCGGCGTCTGCATCGCAGGCTTCGCCAGCTCCCACAGGTTCACCTACAAAACCAGGCCTACCTTGAGCAATGCCCCGTCGGCGTCATCGGTGAGCAGATAGAGGTAGCCATCCGGTCCCACCCGCACATCACGGATCCGCGCCTTGAGCTCGCCCAGCAGGCGCTCTTCATGGACCACCTTGTCGCCGTCCAGCTCCAGGCGGATCAGTTCCTGGCCGGCCAGGGCACCGATGAACAGGTTGTGCTCCCAGGGTTTGAAGCGCGGGTTGTCGTAGAAGGCCATGCCACTGATGGCCGGCGACTTCTCCCAGACATGGTGCGGGTCGACCATGCCATCCATGTGTTCCCCCCTGGCCTCGGGAATCGGCAACAGCGAATAGTTGATGCCATGGGTCGCTATCGGCCAGCCATAGTTCTTGCCGGGCTTGGGAATGTTGATTTCATCACCACCGCGGGGGCCGTGCTCGTGGGTCCACAGCTCGCCCGTCCAGGGGTTGAGCGCCGCGCCCTGCTGGTTGCGATGACCGAAAGACCAGATTTCCGGGCGCACATTGGGTCGCCCGACGAAGGGGTTGTCCTTGGGCACCGTGCCATCCGGCAGGATGCGCACCACCTTGCCCTGCAGCTTGTCCAGGTCCTGGGAGGTGGGCCGCTGATCGTTCTCGCCCAGGGCGATGAACAGGTAGCCATCACGGTCGAACACCAGGCGTGAACCGAAGTGATTGCCCACCGATAGCTTGGGCTGCTGGCGGAATATCACCTGGAAGTCTTCAAGCCTGGCCTGGTCGGTAGACAATCGCCCACGACCGACCGCCGTGCCCGCCTTGCCGCCCTCGCCCACCTCGGCAAAGCTCAGGTACACCAGCCGGTCCTGCTTGAAGCCTGGCGACAGCGCCACATCGAGCAGGCCGCCCTGGCCCTTGGCCCAGACTTCAGGCACCCCGCTCAGTGGCGCACCGACCTTGCCCTCGGCGGTGATGATGCGCAGGTTGCCCGGGCGCTCGGTCACCAGCATGTCCTTTCCGCCCGGCAGAAAAGCCAGGGCCCAGGGGTTGCGCAGGCCTTCGGCCAGGGTGCTGACCCTGACGCTGCCTTCCTCGCTCTTGAAATCGCGCTCAGGGGCGCCATGGGCGAGCAACGGCAGCAAGGCTGCCGCCAACAACGTGGGAATCCAGCTGCGTACAGGCATCAGCGTCTCCTTCCAGGGAAGTGTGCGATCACGGCGTGCGGGTCGACTCGCGGGGTGGCCGGGTGGGCTCAAGGCGTGGTGCCGATTGCTCGCGGCGCATGTTTTCGCCATTGCCGATACCACGGTTCTCCACGGTCGGCTGGCGCACAATGGGTTGGGTCGAAGGGCCACGCACCGGCGGTGTGGCCTGCACACTCCCCTGGCGGCTATTGGGGTTGGCCCGCATGATCGGGCTGTTGTAGGGATTGTTCGGCGAAGCGGCCAGCTGCAATGGCTGCGCTGCCTGGACCGGCAGCCCCGACAGCAGGCACAGGGACAGCCCGGCCAGGCTCAACAAGGATCTGTTCACACGACCACCTCCTGCGCGAAACGACGCGCCCAAGCATTTGAATAGCCTAAGGCGCGTCGGGTTCACGAGAAAGCAGTGATTTCCTATAGGTGATTCACGATATTTCCTGGTTAACCGCCGACCTTATGCCGGGCGGCATACAGGCAGAGCATTTCCATGGCCAGGGTTGCCCCGGCCAGGGCGGTGATGTCGGCGTGATCGTAGGCAGGTGCCACTTCCACCAGGTCCATGCCCACCAGGTTGATACCGCGCAACCCACCGAGGATTTCCAGCGCCTGCACCGTGGTCAGGCCGCCGCACACCGGGGTGCCGGTGCCAGGCGCGTAGGCCGGGTCGAGACAGTCGATATCGAAGGTCAGGTACACCGGATGATCGCCGACCCGCTGGCGGATCGCCTCGATGATTGCCTCGCAGCCGCGCCGGTGCACCTGGCGTGCATCCAGCACGGCGAAGCCCTGGGTGTCGTCGTTGGTGGTGCGCAGGCCGATCTGCACCGAGCGCGCCGGGTCCACCAGCCCTTCGCGGGCGGCGTGCCAGAACATGGTGCCATGGTCGACCCGGGCGCCCTCCTCGTCTGGCCAGGTATCGCTATGGGCATCGAAGTGGATCAGCGCCAGCGGGCCGTGCTTGCGTGCATGGGCCTTGAGCAGCGGGTAGCTGATGAAGTGGTCGCCACCCAGGGTAAGCATGGCGCAACCCGCTTCCAGGATCTGCTCGGCGTGGGCCTGGATCGTCCCGGGTATCGTCTGCGGGCTGCCGTAGTCGAATGCGCAGTCACCGTAGTCGATCACCGCCAGGTGGTCGAACGGGTCGAAGGTCCACGGCCAGTGTCGGGCCCAGGCCTGCTGCACCGACGCCGCGCGAATGGCACGAGGCCCGAAGCGCGCACCTGGGCGGTTACTGGTGGCGGTGTCGAAAGGGACACCACTGACCACCACATCGACGCCTTGCAGGTTGCGGCTATAACGGCGCCTGGAGAAACTGGTGATACCGGCGAAGGTGTTTTCGGCGACGGTGCCATACAGGCTGTCGCGGGTCATGGCCTGGTCGTTGTCGGGGGCGAGATCCATCATCGGGCTCCTGGTCTGTTGTTACTGGCGGCTACGGAAAGTGGTCCACAGGCGGGTGCGCTGGCGCATGTCGGCCAGGGCCATGGTGCGGTCGGCAAACAGCCGCGCGCGCACTTCATCCGAGGGGTAGATATCGGGGTCGTTGCGCACCGCCTCGTCCACCAGTGGCGTGGCGGCCTGGTTGGCATTGGCGAAGAACAGCGTGTTGGTCAGGGGCGCCACCGAGTCGGGGCGCAGCATGAAGGCGATGAAGGCCCGTGCGGCTTGCGGGTGTGGCGCGTCCTTGGGGATCACCAGGTTGTCCTGCCAGACCAGGGTGCCTTCACGGGGGATCCGGTAGATCACCTGGAAGGGCTTGCCGGCGCGTTGCGCCTGGTCGGCGGCCATGGCCGCATCGCCGTTGTAGGTCAGTGCCAGGCACACGCTGCCGTTGGCCAGGTCGTTGATCTGCCGGCCGTTGGCCACGTAGCTGACCGAAGGCTGCAATTGCTTGAGTAGCGCCTGGGCGGCCGCCAGGTCGTCCTTGTTGCGGCTGTAGGGATCCTTGCCCAGGTAGTGCAGGACCACGCCGATCACTTCCTGGGGTGAATCGGACATGGCGATCCCGCAATCCTTGAGCTTGCTGGCGTACTCGGGCTTGAACAACAGGTCGAGGCTGTCCAGCGGCGCCTCGCCGACCCGCTGGCGCACGGCCTCAAGGTTCATCCCCAGGCCCAGGGTGCCCCAGGTGTAGGGCACCGCATACTGGTTGCCGGGGTCGACCTCGGCCAGCTTGGCCAGCAGGTCCTTGTCCAGGTTGGCGTAACCGGGCATGCCCTGCGCCTGCAGCGGTTGCAGGGCGCCGGCGGCCAGGGCCCGGGCCAGCAGGCTGGCCGACGGCACCACCACGTCGTAGCCACTGCCGCCGGTGAGCAACTTGGTTTCCAGCACTTCGGTGGTGTCGAAGGTGTCGTAGCGCACCTTGTAGCCGGTTTCCTTTTCAAAGCGCTGCAAAGTCTGGGGCGCCACATAGTCGGCCCAGCTGTAGAGATTGAGGATCTTTTCCTCGGCCTGCACCGGTAACGCCAGGATCAGGGAGAACAACCACAGGGATGTACGCATGTCGGGCACCTTTGTCAGTGGATGCCGCCAGCATGCCTGCCGGGTTACATTGCTAAAATGGCAAGTTACTTAACCTGACATTCATCCGGAGCAATGTTTGATGCTTGGACAACTGCACGACCTCGACCTGCACCTGCTGCGGCTGTTCGTCACTGTAGTCGAGGCCGGAGGCTTCAGTGCCGCACAGGGTGTGCTGGGCCTGAGCCAGCCGAGCATCAGCCAGCAGATGGCCCGCCTGGAAACACGCCTGGGCTACCGGTTGTGCAGTCGCGGCAAAGGCGGGTTTCGCCTGACCGCCAAGGGCGAAGTACTGCTCAAGGCCACCCGCGAATTGCTGGTGCAGATCGAAGCCTTTCGCCATCAAGCCAATGGCGTGGCCGGCCGTTTGCTGGGCGAAGTGCGCGTGGGGATTTCCGAAGCCCAGGACAGCGCGGTGACCCTGCGTCTGGCCCGTGCCATCGAGTGCTTTCGCCAGCGCGATGAATCGGTGCGCCTGGAGCTGGTCAGCGCCATGCCGGCCGACCTTGAGCGCCTGCTGTTGCAGCAGCGCCTGGACCTGGCCATCGGGTATTTCTCCGGCAAGCAGGCAGCGTTCGACTACACGCCGCTGTTCGAGGAAACCCAGCGCCTGTACTGCGCCAGCCATCACCCCCTGGCCAGGCAGGAAAGCGTAAGCCTGGAGGCATTGCGCGAAGCCGACCAGGTCGAGCATCCCTACCGTTTCCTGGACCCGCCCGATCCGTTGAGTGGCGGGCGCGCCTCGGCACGCTCCGAGCAGGTCGAGGGTGCCCTGGCGTTCATCCTCTCCGGGCGCCACATCGGCTACCTGCCCTGCCACTTCGCCGCGCCCTGGGTCGAGCGCGGGCAACTGCACGGGATGGACCCTGCGCTGAACTTCCAGGTGCCCTTCGTGCTGGCCCGGCACCGTGCCCAGGAGCCCGGCGACGCCCAGCAAGCATTCAACGCCGACCTGCTGGCCGCCTTCGCCTGACTCAGTAGGCCAGCGACCAGGTCAGGGTGTAGGTACGCCCGCGCCCCTGATAGTCATAGAGATAGGCCGGGCCGTAGGTCGGCGAGTAGAACAGGGTCGCCCGCTGGCCCCAGACCGTGCTGTACTGCTTGTCCAGCAGGTTCTGTATACCGGCGCTGAAGGTACCGAAGCCGGTGTCCTGGCTGCCCAGCAGGTCAAAGGTGGTGTAGCCATTGATCGTGTGGTCGGCATCGTCTTCGAGGGTGAAGGCATGGTTGGCCTGCAACCGTGCACTGCGCCCCTCGCCCTTCCAGCCGACGAAGGCAGTGGACTTGGACAAGGAGGCATAGCGGGCATCGCGCTTGATCCAGTCGCCGTCCGCGTCCTCTTCTTCGGAGCGCACCAGGTGCAGCGTGCTGCCGGCCTCCCAGCCGCTTTCGAAATGGCGGGTCAGCGCGCCTTCGAAGCCGAAGTCACGGCTCTTCTGGTCCTCGACGTTGATGGTCAGGGTCGCCATGTCGGTGGTGATGATTTTGTCCGACCAGATGTAGTACAGCGCGGCCTGGGCATCCCAGTCCAGGTCGGCGTAGCGCCAACCGAGTTCGACCTGCCGGCTCTTGATCCCCGCCAGCGGGTTGTCCTCGACGCTAAGGCCCGGCTTGCCGTAGTACTTGGCCGGGTCCGGCAGGTCGAAACCTTCGCCGTAGTTGGTCCAGACCTGATGACCGTTTTTGAAGTCGTAGATTGCCCCGAGATTGAACAGGTTGACTTGAAAGTCGTTGTTGCCTCCGGGCACGGACTTGAAGTCGCCGACGTCCACGTCCATCTGCTGGCGCCGAGCGCCACCGGAGAACGTCAGGTTTTCCGTTGCGTGCCAGTCCAGCTGGGCATAGTACGACAGGCCATCGACCCGGTAGCTGGGATAGCGTGGTGCTTCGCTGACCTTGTCCAGGTCCAGGCCGCCACTGTTGGATGAGGTCAGGGCATCGAAGGTGGTCTGGTCGGCATTGAAACGCTCGCGGTCCAGGTCCACACCATAGGTCAGCTTGAGGCTGTCCCACTGCTTGGCAAACAGCGCCTTGAGGCTGCTGACTTCGAAGTTCTGCTGCGAGGCGGCGAAGTACACCCCCTTCGCGCCGACAGGCTTGCCGGGGTTGTAGTAAGGGAACGGGTAGAAGTTGTCGTCTTCCTTGCGGTAGGACGCCTGCAGGTAGAAGTCCTGGCCGAGCACATCGCTGTGATGGTAGTTGGCATTGAGCAACAGACGCCGGGTGCGTGGCTCCAGGTCGGAGGAGTAGCCACTGCGCAGCTCGGCGTCTTCCAGGTCCGAAGGCGCGTTGTAGTTCAGATTGGGAAAGTAGATCCCGGTGCTGCCGTGGTTACCCGAGTCATAGTACTGGGCCAGCAGGTCAAGGCGTTGCTCGTCGTTGAACGCAAGACCCAGGCTGCCGAGCACATCGACGGTGCGGTTGTACTGCAGGTCGGTCTGGGTGTTGTCGATGAAGATCTGATCACCGGCGCCATCGTAGAAGGCTTCGTTCTGCTCGGCCGACACCCCCAAGCGTGCAGTGACCCGCTCGTTGCCGCCACTGACCGACTGGGCGACGCGGGTCGCCAGGTCGTCACTGTTGTTGAACCCGCTGCTGGCACCCAACTGGGTCTCGAAACGGGCAGGCCCGGCCTCACCCTTTTTGGTGACGATATTGATGATGCCACCGGTGGCCCCGCCACCGTAGATGGCGCTGGCGCCGGAAAGCACTTCGACACGCTCGACATTGAACGGCGAAATGCTGTCGAACTGCCGGGACAGGCCGCGGGAACTGTTCTGGCTGACACCGTCGATCATCACCAGCACGTTACGGCCACGCATGTTCTGGCCGTAGTTGGTCCGCCCTTCCGGCGCCAGGTCCAGGCCCGGCACCAACTTTCCGATGGCCTCCTTGAGGCTGACACCGCTGTTGATCTGCTCGTTGAGTTGCTGCTGGTCGACAACCCAGACAGTACCGGGAATCTCGCTGATCGACGTGCTGGTGCGCGACGCCACGCTGACCTCGATCGGTTTGAGGTTGACGCTTTGTGCCGCCGCGCGCTTGTGCAGGATCACCGTGTTGCGATCGCTGAATTGCCAGCTCATGCCGCTGCCGGCCAGCAGACGCTGCAAGGCCTGGGCAATGCTGTAATGGCCGTTGAGGGCGGGACTTTGCAACCCGGCAACGTCGGCACTGGTGAACAGCAGGTGCAGGCCGGCCTGGTCGGCGAACGCGGTCAGGGCCTGGTCAAGATCCTGGGCCGGCAGCTTCAGTGCAACTTCCCGCGCCTGTTGAGTACTGACGGCGCTCACGGCTTCAGCCGCGAGCACCTGCAAGGCGCCGGACAACGCGGCAACGGCGGTCGAGGCCAGCAGGGCGTGTTTGAAATAACCGGTGGAACGGGCGATTGGCTTGAGCGGACCCTTCACTGTTTTCTTCCAGGCAAATGTCTTGAATGAGAATGAATTGCTGATCAGTCTCACTACGACGATTGGGCGCAGAAGAACTTGCAGTGGGAATAAAAAAAAATTCGAGAGGACGCTGTCGCGGAGCAAGCCCCGTCAATAGACCACCGCCAACCAGGGCAGATAAGTCACTTTCAGCCCATAGCGCTGCTCCAGCGTGCGCAACAGCCCTTGTGGATCATTCAGGTCGAAGACCCCGCTGACCTGCATCGCCGCCAATTGCTGATCGGACAGCACGATGCGCCCGTGCTGATAGCGCTCAAGTTCGGCCAGCACCTCACGCAACGGCTTGCCGTTGAAGATCAGCTTGCCGCGCTGCCAAGCGGTCAGCGCCTGGGCATCGGCACTGGCCTGCAGTACGCGATCGCCAACCTGCGCCTCACCCTGGGCAATCACCACGCGAGGGTTGCCGCCCTCACGGCGTACGCTGAATACCGCCCCACTGCCCTGTACCACTTCGCCGCCAGCTTCGACGATAAAGGGGCGCGAATCCGGGGCCGGCTCGAACAGCGCTTCGCCGGCCGTGAGCAGAACCCGCCGCTCGCCATCGGCGTAAGCTACCGACAGGGCACTGGCACTGTTGAGCAGCACCCGGGAACCATCGGCCAGGGTGATGCGCTGCTGCTGACCCACGCGGGTGTGATAGTCAGCGAGCAAGGCCGGGGCCTGCTGCCAGCCGCCATAGCCCACCAGCGCCAACACCAGCGACGCGGCCAAGGCCTTCCCCCAGCGGCGGCGAGGTGGCGCAACGGCCAGCCCGACAGCCGCGTGCGTCTGCCCCAGGTCGCCCCACAATGCCTCGGCCTCCCGCGCCGCCTCGGCATGTGCAGGGCTCAGCTGGCACCAGCGCTGGTATCGCGCGCGGTCCGCCGTGGTGGCCGTGCCGGAGTGCAGCCGTACCTGCCAGTCGAGGGCATCGTCGGACAAATCGCTGATCGGCTGCGGTGCAGGCATGGAAAAGGCATCAGTCATGGGTGTGTTTGAGCCAGTCGCGGCAATGGCGCAAGGCCTGGCCAATGTATTTTGCCACCATGCTCTCGGAAACGCCCAACCGTTGTGCGATCTGCGCCTGGGTCAGGCCTTCGACACGGTTGAGCAGCAAGGCCTGGCGCGCATTGGCCGGCAGTTGCAGCAAGGCTTCGTCCAGTTGTCGCAGACGTTCGCGCGCCAGCAAGGCCGCCTCCGGTGCCGGCGCCGGGCATGGCAGCTCCAGCGCCGATTCACTGTCGGTCGGGGTGCAGGCCATGCGTTGTTCACGACGCAGGGTGTCGATGGCCAGGTTGCCAGCCACGCGGAAGATGAAGCTACGCGCATGCTGCACCGGCAGGTCCTGCTGCTCGATCCGGACCAGCTTGAGGTAGGTTTCCTGGGCAACGTCGGCGGCGCGCTGGCGATCGCTCATGCGCCGGGTCAGGAACTGCAGCAGGTCATCGTAATGTTCCTGGAAACTGGCAAGCAGCCCGGACACGGGAGACGTCAACATGAAAGGATTCGGTGGGCCTTGAGAACTGAAAACAACCGTTAATGAGAAACAGTATCGTTCATTAGCGCCTTTGCTTTCAACGCCGCCGTGCAATCGCCGCAGCCGGTCGCCACACCCAGGTCGCGATTACTTGGCGGCGGCCATCAACTTGTTGACTTCACTGCGCACCATGTTGGCGAACTCAGGCGGCGACATGGCGTCCAGTTCCGAACGTACCCATTCGGCCCACTTGCCCTTGCGCCGGGGCTTTTCGGCGATCAGCCGGGCGCCCTCGGCCTTGGCCTTGCCCAGGTTGGTCTGCCAGAGCTCGAACAGTCGTGCTTTCTCGTCCTCGATCTGCGCCCGTTCGGCGGAGCTCTTGTTGGCCAGATTGAAACTCATGAGGGATGTCCTGCCACTGCTAAATAGGCGCTATCTTACACCCTGGCGGGCGGCGGCCGGTAAACCGCTGCAACTTTCCGCGCCCGCCGGCATCCACTGTGCAATGCCCATCAACGACGAGGAAATGCCCATGGCCAGGAAAACCACCGTGCAAAATGATGGTGAGCAGATCAAGGACCAGGTCTTCAGCGAACTGCAGTCCCTGATCGAAGAGTCGGAGAAACTGCTCAACGACAGCGCCGCGCTGGTTGGCGAAGAAGCCGAAACCCTGCGCGCCCAGGTCGGGCTCAAGCTCAGGCAGGCCCGCGAGGCGGTCCATGGCGTGCGCAGCAGGGCACAACCAGTGGTCGAGGCCACCCAGGACTATATCGGCGGCCACCCGTGGCAAACGGTGGCGATTTCGGCGGGGTTCGGGTTGGTGGTGGGACTGTTGCTGGGGCGGCGTTCCTGATCGCAGGCTACGCCAGCTCCCACAACGTGAACCGGCTCCGGCCCTTTGTGGGAGCTGGCGTAGCCGGCGATACAGGCACTGCGGTCTCAACGCAAGCTCAACGCCTGCACCACCCCACAGGCAATCGCCATCCCCACCAAGCCCGGCAGGGTATCGGCCTGCATGCGTTTCATCACCCGCGACCGGTAAAGGTCGACGGTCTTCACACTGACTTCCAGCTGCTCGGCAATCTCGCGGTTGCTGAAACCCTGCACCAGGGGCACGAAGACATCCCGTTCACGCGGTGTCAGGCTGTCGATGCGCGTCTGTACCACTGCCCGCGGCGCACTGTCGGCAAGGTTCTGCTGCGAGCGTTCGAGGGCCGTCTGGACGGCATCCAGCAACAGCTGATCGTTGTAGGGTTTCTCGATGAAATCACAGGCACCGGCCTTGAACGCCCGCACCACGATAGGTACGTCCGCATGCCCGCTGAGGAAGATCACCGGCAGTTCGATACCGCGCCCACGCAGGGCCTCCTGCACACCCAGCCCGCCCATTCCAGGCATGCGCACATCGAGCAGGACACAGGCTGGCAGGTGCCCGTCACAGGCTTCGAGAAAGGCCTGGCCGCTGGTGAACGGCACGGCCTGGACGCCAACCGACTCCAGCAACCAGACCGTCGAGTCGAGCATGCCCTGGTCGTCGTCGACCACATAGACTTTGGATTGCTGCATCACACTTCCTCTATTCCGACGCCGCCACCGGCGCCAGCCGACAACACAAGACCAGCCCCCCGGCCGCACCCGGCATCGCCTGCAAGGTGCCGCCAAAGCCCTCAATGATACTTCGACTCATGCTCAAGCCCAGCCCCAAGCCTTCGGGCTTGCTGGTGGTGAACGGGGTGAAGATGCCGTCCAGGCGCTCGGCCGCCACCCCCGGCCCCTGGTCGCTGACCCGGATCTGCACCTGCCCCGCCGCCAGCTCGGCGCTGAGCACGATACGCGAAGGCTGGCCGCGGTGCTGCTCGCGGTTGGCATCGATGGCATTGCGCAGCAGGTTGAGCAGCACCTGTTCGAGCAGCACCCGGTCGGCGTACACCGTCGGCAGCGAATCGCCGAGTTGCTGTTCGATGCTGACCTGGTCACGCGCCGCTTCCCAGTCGCACAGACGCACCGCCTCGGCGGCCACATCGGCGATGGCCAGCGCCTGCAGGCGCCGGGGTTCCTTGCGCAGGAAGGCACGCAGGCGCTTGATCACCTCAGCCGCATGGGTCGCCTGCTCGGTGATGCGTTGCAAGCCCTGGGCGACCCGCCCGACCGCCTGTGGATCACGCTCCAGGGCCTGCAGGTAACGCTGGCTGGCACCGGCGTAATTGACCACGGCGGCCAACGGCTGGTTGATTTCATGGGCGATGCCCGAGGCCAGTTCACCCAGGGTGACCAGCCGTGCACTATGGGCCAGTTCGTCCTGGTGGCGCCGCTGCTGGCTTTCACGCAGTTCGCGCTCGGTCATGTCGCGGGCCACCAGCGAGTAGTAGCGCTCGCCCCCTGCAGCCCGATGGGCCAGCAGCACCAGCGATACCGGGAATGCCGCCCCACCCTGCCAGGGCGTCAGCCGCGTCTCGGCGTGCCAGACACCTGCCTGCTCTGCACATTGCCAGCCCTCACGGTCCAGGCGTTGGCGCAACAGCGGATCGAGCAAGGCCTGCAGGCTCGGCAGCGCCTGCACATCCTGCAGCCCCAGGGCCCGGCGCGCCGAGCGATTGAGGTAGCTCAAGCGCCCCTCGCGGTCGGTGAACAGCACAAGGTCGGTGTTGGCCTCCACCACTTCGGCCAGGCGCCGGCGGTTCTCCTCGGCTTCGATGCGCACAGTGATGTCGCGCGAGACGCTAACGATCTCCACCACCGCACCGGTGTAGGTTTCACGAATGGCCCGGCTGGCGATCTCGAACCACAGGTCACGCCCGTCGCGATGGCGCACCCGGCAGGTCATGGTCTGGTAGCCGTCCTGCTCCAGCGCCTGGGCGGCCTGCAGCAACGACTGCTGGCGGTCCTGGGGATGAAACAGCGATTGCACTGCCACCCCGCGCAACTCCTCCGGCCAGTACCCCAGCAGGCGGTAGGACGCCGGAGAGGCATCCAGGAAGCAGCCGTCGGGGCTGTGCCGGGAAATCAGGTCGGTGGTGTTCTCGGTGATCAAGCGATACAGGCGCCGCGCCTGGCTGGCCTCGCGTTCGGCCAGGCGCGAGGCAGTAGCGTCACGACAGCGCGCCAGTACCTGGTCGGTGCCGGTGGGGATGAAGGTCCAGAGCAGGATCTGCCCGGCCACCTGCGCTTCGACTTCACTGATGGCACGCGCCTGACTCAGGCAGGCACTGACCAGCGCCGGGTAGTTGCCCGGCAGCCAATGCTCGACCGACCGCTGCGGCCAGGGGCCCTGCAGGGCTTGCAGGGCCGGGTTGACGTCCAGCACGGCGGCGGACGCATCCAGGAGCACGGTCGGTTGAGGATCGCTGGCGAGCAAGGTCGTCATGGGCACGCTCAAAGGCTGGCTTGAAGGCTTATATAGTATTTATACCATATTGCTATAGTCTATCTTCCAAGTACCATAGCATTTCACGTAAAAATTGTGACATCGAAGGCCAGGCCTTCACGACACCTGATCAGAGCTAACAATCAGCCACCGGGGGTTACAGTCGCCATGCGGCGTCCCCCTGCACAGGAACATTGCATGTCGATCTTTTCCCAGGGCCTGGCGCCCGCCCCTGTCAATCACACGGCCCTCACTCCCCTGAGTTTCATCGAACGCACCGCAGCGGTCTACGGTCAGTACCCGGCCGTGATCCATGGCGCCATCCGCCGCAACTGGCAACAGACCTACGAACGCTCCCGGCGCCTGGCCAGTGCCCTGGCCGGACGTGGTATCGGCCAGGGTGACACGGTGGCGGTGATGCTGCCGAACATCCCGGCGATGCTCGAGGCACACTTCGGCGTGCCGATGATCGGCGCCGTGCTCAACGCCCTGAACGTGCGCCTGGATGCCGAAGCCATCGCCTTCATGCTCGAACACGGCGAAGCCAAGGTGCTGATCACCGACCGCGAATTCCACAAGGTCATTTCCGCCGCCCTGGCGCTGATGGAGTACCCGCCGCTGGTGATCGATGTCGATGACCCGGAGTATGGCGAAGGCCAGGCCGTCAGTGACCTGGACTACGAGGCCTTCCTTGCCGAGGGCGACCCCGACTTTGTCTGGCTGTGGCCCGAAGACGAGTGGCAGGCGATCTCCCTCAACTACACCTCCGGCACCACCGGCAACCCCAAGGGCGTGGTCTACCACCACCGTGGCGCCTACCTCAATTCCCTGGGCAACCAGATGACCTGGGCCATGGGCAACCACCCGGTGTACCTGTGGACCTTGCCGATGTTCCACTGCAACGGCTGGTGCTACCCCTGGACCGTTACCGCCCTGGCCGGTACCCATGTATTCCTGCGCCGGGTCGACCCGCAAAAAATTCTCACCCTGATCCGTGAGCACCAGGTCACCCACCTGTGCGGCGCCCCCATCGTGCTCAATGCCCTGATCAACATGCCCGACTCGGCCAAGGCGGCCATCGACCATCCGGTCAACGCCATGGTCGCCGGCGCGGCGCCACCGGCCAAGGTCATCGGCGCGGTCGAGGAGATGGGCATCAAGGTCACCCACGTCTACGGCCTGACCGAAGTCTACGGCCCGGTGACCGTCTGCGCCTGGCACGCCGAGTGGGACGAACAGCCCCTGGCCGAGCGGGCGCGGATCAAGTCGCGCCAGGGCGTGCGCTACCCGACCCTCGAAGGCCTGATGGTCGCCGACCCGCAGACCCTGGAACCTGTGCAGCGTGACGGCAACACCCTGGGCGAGATCTTCATGCGCGGCAACACGGTGATGAAGGGCTACCTGAAAAACCCCGAAGCCACGGCCGAAGCCTTCCGTGGCGGCTGGTTCCACACCGGCGACCTGGCAGTCTGGCACCCCGACGGTTATGTCGAGATCAAGGACCGGCTCAAGGACATCATCATTTCCGGTGGCGAGAACATCTCCACCATCGAGGTCGAAGACACCCTCTACAAGCACCCTGCCGTGCTCGAGGCCGCCGTGGTCGCCCGTCCGGACGAGAAATGGGGCGAAACCCCTTGTGCTTTCATTACCCTCAAGGCCGGCTTCGCACAAACCCGCGAGGCCGAGATCATCAGCTTCTGCCGTGAACACCTGGCCGGCTTCAAGCTGCCCAAGACCATCGTCTTCAGCGAGCTGCCGAAAACCTCCACCGGCAAGATCCAGAAGTACCTGTTGCGCGACTGGGCCAAGGCGCTCTGACCCCTTAACAGCGAGAACTCCCATGCCTGAATTCAATGCTCCGTTGCGCGACATGCGCTTTGTCCTTCACGAAGTCTTCCAGGGCCCTGCCCTGTGGGCGCGCCTGCCGGCCCTGGCCGAGCGGGTGGACGCCGACACCGCCGACGCCATCCTCGAAGAGGCGGCGAAAATCACCGGCCAGTTGATCGCCCCGCTCAACCGCAGCGGCGACGAACAGGGCGTACAGTTCGACGCAGGCCAGGTACGCACCCCGGACGGCTTCGCCCAGGCCTGGCAGACCTACCGCGACGGTGGCTGGGTGGGCCTGGCCGGCAACCCCGAGCACGGCGGCCTGGGCATGCCGAAGATGCTGGCGGTGCAATTCGAAGAGATGCTGTATGCCGCCAACTGCAGCTTCAGCCTGTATTCGGCGCTCAGTGCCGGCTGCTGCCTGGCCCTGGATGCCCACGCCAGCGATGAACTCAAGGCCATCTACCTGCCGCCGCTGTACAGCGGCCAGTGGGCCGGCACCATGTGCCTGACCGAACCCCACGCCGGCACGGACCTGGGGATCATCCGCACCCGCGCCGAGCCCCAGGCCGATGGCAGCTACGCCATCAGCGGCACCAAGATCTTCATCACCGGTGGCGAGCAGGACCTCACCGAGAACATCATTCACCTGGTGCTGGCCAAGCTGCCGGACGCCCCGGCCGGGCCCAAGGGCATTTCCCTGTTCCTGGTGCCCAAGTTCCTGGTCGATGCCGACGGCAAGCCCGGCGCGCGCAATGCCGCCCATTGCGGCTCGCTCGAACACAAGATGGGCATCAAGGCCTCGGCCACCTGCGTGATGAACTTCGACGGCGCCACCGGCTACCTGATCGGCGAAGCCAACCGTGGCCTGGCCGCCATGTTCACCATGATGAACTACGAGCGCCTGTCCATCGGTATCCAGGGGATCGGTTGCGCCGAGGCGTCCTACCAGAACGCCGTACGCTACGCCCAGGATCGCCTGCAAAGCCGCGCGGCCACCGGGCCCCAGGCGCGCGACAAGGTCGCCGACCCGATCATCGTCCACCCGGATGTACGGCGCATGCTGCTGACCATGCGCGCCCTGACCGAAGGTGGCCGCGCCTTCGCCACCTACGTCGGCCAGCAACTGGACATCGCCAAATACGCCGACGATGCCGAGGAGCGTGACGCCGCGCAGCGCCAGGTGGCGCTGCTGACACCGGTGGCCAAGGCGTTCTTCACCGACAACGGCCTGGAGAGTTGCGTGCTGGGCCAGCAGGTGTTCGGCGGCCACGGCTACATACGCGAGTGGGGCCAGGAACAACTGGTGCGCGATGTGCGTATCGCCCAGATCTACGAAGGCACCAACGGCATCCAGGCCCTGGACCTGCTGGGCCGCAAGGTGGTGGCCGACGGCGGCAAGGCACTGGGCGAATTCACCGCGCAGATTCGCAGTTTCTGCCAGGCCGACACACCCTATGGTGCCCCCCTGCTCAACGCGGTGGCCGAACTGGAAAGCCTGAGCCAGTGGTTGTGCGGACAGGCGGGCCAGGATGCCAACGCCGTCGGCGCGGCATCGGTGGAGTACCTGCAACTGTTCGGTTATGTCGCCTATGCCTACATGTGGGCGCGCATGGATGCCGTGGCAGCGGCGAGCCAGGCAAGCGATCCGGCCTTCTACGGGGCCAAGCGCGCCAGCGCTGCGTTCTACTTCGCCCGCCTGTTGCCGCGTACCCTGTCGCTGCAGGCCAGTATCCGGGCCGGCAGCCCGTCATTGTTCGCCCTGGCGGCTGAGCAGTTCTGAAGAACATTCGCGGCCGCCGGTCGGCCGCGAAATGCTCTCATCCCTGTAGACAGTAGGGGGTATGGCTGCGAAATCAGTGCATTTGCAGGTTTTTCACGGTAAAAAATTCCTACAACTGATAGTCATTCGCCATTATCTCGGTTCTCGCCGCCTACGCTGCAAGGGTAGAATAGGCAAAACCGGGAGTCTCGATGAACCACACCAGCCACAGCGCCGACGAACACGATGCCATCACCGATGCCGCCGCGCAGTGGTGCCTGCGCCTGCAATCAGAAGACTGTACGGCGCTGGAGCGGCAAGCCTTCGAGCGGTGGCTGGCCGCCGATCCCGTGCATGTCCAGGAATACCAGGCCATGCTGGAGATCTGGCAGACCGCCGATCACCTGCCCCGCAGCGGCGTACCCGGCAATGTCATCAACCTGCCCCTGCGCCGTCGCCCCCGTGCCTGGCGCCACTATGCCTCGGCCGCCGCCATTGCCCTGGTGGCCCTGCCGGTCGGTGCCTGGATCGGCTGGGAGCAAGGCTGGCTGCCCAACAGCTACCAGCACCTGGAAAGCGGCAACGCCATCAGCCATGTGGTACTCACCGACGGCAGCCAGGTCGAACTGAACCTGGGTACCGAGTTGCGCTATGCCAACTACAAGGACGAACGCCGCGTCACCCTGATCAAGGGCGAGGCCTTTTTCAAGGTCGAGCACGACAGCCAGCATCCGTTCGTGGTACGCGCAGCCCAGGGCCAGACCCGGGTCACCGGCACCCAGTTCAACGTGTGGAAGTACGAAGACCAGGTCAAGGTGACCCTGGTCGAAGGCTCGGTCCTGGTCAGCAGCGACCGCACCAACACCGACGGCGGCTATCGCCTGGGCCCCGGCATGCAGGCCAGCTACCAGGCCGGCGACTACGAGCCGAGCCTGAGCCAGACCTACGCCCAGGACACGAGCCTGGCCTGGCGCAATGGCAAGCTGATCCTCGACAACCTGAGCCTGGCCCAGGCCCTGCCGCAGATCAACCGCTACCTGGACAAGCCCCTGCGGCTGGCCGACGAGACCACCGGCAACATTCGCATCAGCGGCATCTATGACACCACCCAGATCGCCCGCCTGGTCAGCAACCTGCCCAAGGTATTACCGGTCTACCTGACCCGCACCAAGGATGGCAGCATGGTCCTCAACCACATCTCGCCGCCCCCCTCCCGGGGCTGAGCCTTGCGCTCAACCCCGCCGGTTTCCTACAGCATCATCGCCGCCAGCCAACCGAACGCCAGCAGCGGCAGGTTGTAGTGGATGAAGGTCGGTACCACGGTGTCCCAGATATGGTGATGCTGGCCATCGACGTTCAGGCCCGAGGTCGGGCCAAGGGTCGAGTCCGAAGCCGGTGAGCCGGCATCGCCCAGTGCGCCGGCGGTGCCGACGATGCACACGGTGGCGACCGGGTCGAAGCCCAGCTGCACGCACAGCGGCACGAAGATCGCGGCCAGGATCGGCACGGTGGAAAACGACGAGCCGATGCCCATGGTCACCAGCAGGCCCACCAGCAGCATCAGCAAGGCGCCGATGCCCTTGCTGTGATCGATCCACACCGCCGAGGTCTCGACCAGGGTCTTGACCTCGCCGGTGGCTTTCATCACCTCGGCAAAGCCGGACGCGGCGATCATGATGAAGCCGATCATGGCCATCATCTTCATGCCTTCGGTGAACAGGTCATCGGTTTCCTTCCAGCGCACAATGCCCGAGAGTGAGAAGATCAGGAAACCGGTCATGGCGCCGATGATCATCGAGTCCAGCAGCAACTGGATGATGAAGGCCGAAGCAATGGCAACGCCGGCCACCAGCAGGGTCAGCGGGTTGTAGCGCACCGCCACCTGTTCGACCTGCTCAATCTTCTCCAGGTCATAGACGCGCTTTTTCCGGTAGCTGAAAAACACCGCCAGCAGCAGGCCGAAGAGCATGCCCGCCGCCGGAATGGCCATGGCATGGGTGACGTTGACGCCACTGACATCCACGCCACTGCGGCTGACGTTGGCCAGCAGGATCTCGTTGAGGAAGATGTTGCCGAAGCCCACCGGCAGGAACATGTACGGGGTGATCAGGCCGAAGGTCATCACACAGGCCACCAGGCGCCGGTCGATCTGCAGCTTGGTCAGCACATAAAGCAGCGGCGGCACCAGCAGCGGAATGAAGGCGATGTGGATCGGCAGGATGTTCTGCGACGAGATCGCCACCACCAGCAGCAGGCCGATCAGCAGCCATTTGATCTTGCCGCCGTCGGTATGCCCCTGGCGGTCGATCATGGCCAGGGCGCGATCGGCCAGGGCATGAGCCATGCCGGACTTGGCGATCGCCACGGCAAAGGCGCCGAGCAAGGCGTAGGACAAGGCCACGGTGGCACCACCGCCCAGCCCGCCATTGAACGCCTTGAGCGTCCCTTCGATACCCAGGCCGCCCACCAACCCGCCCACCAGCGCGCCGACGATCAGGGCGATCACCACATGCACGCGGGACAGACTCAGTATCAGCATGATGCCGACCGCGGCAATTACTGCATTCATTCCTGTGACCTCTAGAAACCAGACAAAAAGCGACCGCTACGGCGACAAACTGCTCGGAAGCAGTGGCCGAACGACAAGTGTTTTTATGGTTCTTTGCGGGGCAAGCCCGCTCGCAAAGCGAATACCAACCCGCTCTTGCTCTTGCTCTTCATGCACGCAAGTTCAAGCGCTGCCGACCGCGACTTCAGGAGGCCGAGTGGAGGTGCCTGTAGGGGCCGTGCGCAGCACCTTCGGCGTCAGCCGAAGAACGCGAGCCGTAGACTTGGCGAAGCAAGTCGTAGGCCGCGTGGCCCCGGAAGGTGCCGTAACGAGGGGACCCGGAGCGCAGCGTAGGGCCGGATGCAGGAGCAAGCGGTTTTGCCTACTTTTTCCAAGAAAAAAGTAGGCCGCCGTAAAGGCGGAAGGGGCCAGCAGCGTCGCTGCATGGAACGGATAAGCTCGCAGCCTCAAGACCCAAGCCCAAGGACCACATCCCCCGGAATTCCGTAAAGAACCATTTTTATTGAGGGCGCACACTCTGAAGCAGGGCCCTGCGCTTGTCAAAGTCCGGCGCTGCGCCGGTGTCGTCTGGGCGACCGAAAACGACGCATTTAAGTTGAACGTTTGAATAAAGAAAACAGCCTGCCAGCCGATAAGGTCGTTAGCCTCAATCTTTCTGGATCAAAGGACTTCGCCATGTCGTTCAGACAACTTTCCATTCAGTGGAAGATCACCCTGCTGGCCGGGTTGTGCCTGGCCAGCATCGTTACCTTGCTGGTGGGACTCTCGCTGTACCGCATGGAGCACAGTTCGGAACTGGTCAAGGCCAGCAGCATGCAGATGCTCACCGAAGCGGCCCAGGGACGCATCGAGTCCCAGGGCGAAGTCCAGGCCCTGAACATCCGTCGCCAGTTCATGGATGCCTACCAGTACGGCGCCGGTTTCTCCCGTCAGGTGCTGTTCTTGCGCGAGCAGGCCGAAAAGCGCTTTCTCGACGCCTTCGACCTGCGCGAAGACCTGACCCGCCAGGTGCGTGCCGCCTTACAGGCCAATCCCGACCTGCTCGGCCTGTCGCTGGTGTTCGAGCCCGACGCCCTGGACAACAAGGACGCGCTGTTCGTCAACCAGGAGCAATTGGGCAGCAACGAGAAAGGTCGCTTTGCCCTGTACTGGTCACAACCGACCCCGGGCCAGCTGACCTCCATGGCGTTGCCGGAAAAGGACATGGCCGACACCAGCATCGGCCCCAGCGGCGAGCCGGCCAACACCTGGTCGGTGTGCCCGCGCACCACGCGCAAGACCTGCGTGATCGAGCCGTACTTCTATCAGATCAACGGCCAGCAGGTGCTGATGACCAGCATCGTGTTCCCGCTGATCGTCGCCGACAAGGTGGTCGCCACCCTGTCCATCGACATCAACCTCAACAGCCTGCAGGCCCTGAGCCAGCAAGCGAGTCGCAATCTCTACCAGGGTCAGACCCAGGTCAGCATCCTAAGCCCTGCAGGCCTGCTGGCCGGCTATAGCCCGGATGCCAGCAAGCTGGCCCAGCGCCTTGACCAGGTCGACCCGGTAAAAGGCGCCGAACTGGTCCGCCTGCTGACCGACAGCACACCGCTGCACAGCCTGCACCATAACCAGCGCCTCAAGGTGCTGGCCTCCTTCCCCCCGATTCCCGGCGGCAAACCCTGGGGCGTGCTGCTCGACGTACCGGAAAGCGCCCTGACCGGCCCGGCCGAAGCCCTCAAGCAGGAACTCGACCAGCGCAACACCAGTGGCACCCTGGTCGAACTGGGCCTGGGCGGCCTGGCGGCAGTGATCGGCCTGCTGCTGATCTGGCTGATGGCCCGTGGCGTGACCCGGCCGATCCTCGGCGTGGCCGCCATGCTCAAGGACATCGCCAGTGGCGAAGGCGACCTGACCCGTCGCCTGCACTACGACAAGCGCGATGAACTGGGTGAACTGGCCGGCTGGTTCAACCGCTTCCTGGACAAGCTGCAGCCGACCATTGCCGAGGTCAAACGCTCGGTCCAGGCAGCCCGCGATACCGCCGACCAGTCCTCGGCCATCGCCAGCCAGACCAGCGCCGGCATGGAACAGCAGTACCGCCAGGTCGACCAGGTGGCCACCGCTTCCCATGAAATGAGCGCCACCGCCCAGGACGTCGCCCGCAGCGCCGCCCAGGCGGCACAGGCCGCCCGCGATGCCGACCAGGCCACCCGCCAGGGCCTGGCGGTGATCGACCGCACCACCACCAGCATCGACACCCTGGCCGCCGACATGAGCACCGCCATGGTCCAGGTCGAAGGCCTGGCGCAGAACAGTGAGAAGATCGGCTCGGTGCTGGAAGTCATCCGCTCTATCGCCGAACAGACCAACCTGCTGGCACTCAATGCTGCCATCGAGGCGGCCCGTGCCGGTGAAGCCGGTCGCGGTTTCGCCGTGGTGGCCGATGAAGTGCGCAACCTGGCCCGACGCACCCAGGAATCGGTGGAAGAAACCCGCCAGGTCATCGAAGAATTGCAAGCCGGTACCCGCGAGGTGGTCGGCGCCATGGACAGCAGCCATCGCCAGGCCCAGGGCAGCGTCGAGCAGGTTGGCCAGGCAGTGACCGCCCTGCAGCAGATCGGCGACGCGGTGACGGTGATCAGCGACATGAATCTGCAGATCGCCAGCGCGGCCGAGGAGCAGAGCGCCGTGGCCGAGGAGATCAACAACAACGTTGCGACCATCCGCGACGTCACCGAGTCGCTCTCCGGCCAGGCCAACGAGTCGGCGCGGGTCAGCCAGTCGCTCAACAGCCTGGCCAACCAGCAGCAGGGGCTGATGGACCAGTTCCGCGTGTGACCCCATCGCGGGGCAAGCCCGCTCCTACGTAGGAGCGGGCTTGCCCCGCGATCCCCCGCCTGCTCATCACCTACTACACTTGCCAGACTCCAGCCCCCCCCTGCGAGCGAGGCCGCATGAACCGACTCACCACCCTGCTGGGCAGTGCGCTGCTTGCCCTGAGCCTGGTCGGCCACGGCCATGCCGTCGACAAGACCACCCCCATCCACTTCGGCGACATCACCTGGGAAAGCGGCAGCCTGACCACCGAGATCCTGCGCCTGATCGTCGAGAAAGGTTACGGCTACCCCACCGACACCCTGCCCGGCAGCACCGTCAGCATGGAAGTGGCCCTGGCCCGCAACGATATCCAGGTGATCGCCGAAGAATGGGCCGGCCGCAGCCCCGCCTGGGTCAAGGCCGAACAGGCCGGCCAGGTGTTCGCCATCGGCGATACGGTGAAGAACGCCGATGAGGGCTGGTACGTGCCCGCCTTCGTGATCAAGGGCGATGCCGCGCGCGGTATCCGGCCCCTGGCCCCGGACCTGCGTTCGGTCACCGACCTCAAGCGTTACGCCCAGGTGTTCAGCGACCCGGAAGCGCCAGACAAGGGCCGCTTCCTCAACAGCCCCAGCGGCTGGACCTCGGAAATCGTCAACAGCCAGAAGCTCAAGGCCTACGGCCTCGAGGCGCTATACGTGAACTTTCGCAGCGGTTCCGGCGCCGCCCTGGACGCAGAGATCACCTCGTCGATCCGCCGTGGCAAGCCGGTGCTGTTCTACTACTGGTCACCTACCCCACTGATGGGCCGCTTCGAGCTGGTGCGCCTTAAGGAGCCGCCCTTCAACGCCGAGGCCTGGAAAACCCTGACCGATGCCAGCCACCCTAACCCGCAGGGCAGCCAGTCGCTGCCGGCGAAGCTGTCCATTGGTGTCTCGGCGCCGTTCAAGCAGCAGTACCCCGAACTGATCGACCTGTTCAGCAACGTCGACCTGCCGATCGACACCCTGAACCAGACCCTGGCGCAGATGAGTGAAACCCGGCAATCCCCCAAGGAAGCGGCGAAGCGGTTCCTCAAGGAGCACCCACAGATCTGGAAACCCTGGCTGCCCGCGGAGCAGGCCGCAAAGGTCGAAGCGGGCCTGTGAAAGGCTTTCAACAGTGCTGGATTGCAGCCATCATGGACGCTTCTTCTTGCCCGGCACCGGAGCTTCCAGTTGTCACTCAAGGCCCTGCGCACCCTGGTCACCATCGCCCGTCATGGCACCTTTGCCCGTGCTGCCGACTTGCTCAGCCTGACGCCGTCAGCGGTCAGCCTGCATATCCGCAGCCTGGAAGCGGAACTGAAAGTCACCCTGTTCGACCGTAGCCGACGCCAGGTCAGTCTGACCGAGGCCGGACACCTGGCCGTGGAGCGGGCCGAGGGGATTCTCGCGGCCTACGACGAGATGGCCGACGCCCTGATCAGCGGCCCGGGCCTGAGCGGACGCCTGAAGATCGGTGCCATCCAGACCGCCCTGGCCGGCCGCCTGCCTGCCGCCCTGGTGCGGATCAAGGCCGAGCACCCACACCTGCATATCAGCGTCCTCTCGGGGATGTCCGCCGAGCTGGCCCGGCGCGTCGAAGACGGCGAACTGGATGCGGCCATCACCACCGAGCCGGTAGCGCCCTTCCCGGCGAACCTCGACTTCACACCGCTCTACAAGAACCGCTTCTGGGCGGTGGCGGGCCCTGCCTTCGCGGGTACCGGCCTGCGTGAATTACTGGCCAGCCAACCCTTCCTGCGCTTCGACAAGCGTGCCTGGGCCGGGCGCATCATCGAACAAGAGCTGCGCAAGCAGCAGTTGCCCGTCAGCGAGCAGATGGAGCTGGACAGCCAGCAGGCCCTGACGCACATGGCCTCGATGGGCCTGGGCGTGGCCATTGTGCCGCTGGCCGATGACGACCTTCAGCGCTTGCCCGCCGTGACCTTGCTGCCTTTCGGTGAACCTCAGTGCGTGCGCCACGTGGGCTTGCTCGAACATGCCAGCAGCCGCCGTCGCCACCTGACCGCCGTACTGAAAACCGCCCTGGAGCAACCCTGAAGTTTTTCTCAACGGTCGATTGAGAATTCTGCGTTTTTTTCTTTCAGTGCGACAGGCTAGCCTGATGTCCACTCCCCCTCCGGGCGTGCTGACTGACAGGGAAATGCCAGATGCTGCAATTGATCCTCGCCACCATCGTCCCCATCGCCTTGCTGATTGCACTGGGAGGCTGGCTGCGCGCGCGGGGCTTTCTTGGCGAGTCGTTCTGGCCGGCAGCGGAACGCCTGAGCTACTTCGTGCTCCTGCCAGCCTTGTTCGTACACAGCCTGGCAACCGCCGACCTGAGCGGCTTGCCGGTGTTCGACATGGTGACCGTGCTGCTGCTCTCGACCCTGCTCGGTGCCCTCTTGCTGGTGCTGTGCAAAGGCAGGGTGGCCGGCGATGGTGCCAGCTTCACGTCGGTGTTCCAGGGGGGCGTGCGCTTCAACAACTACATCGGCGCGACGCTGGCGGCCGGGCTCTACGGCAGTGGCGGCATCGCCCTGGCCGCCGTGGCCAATGCCGCGATCGTGCCAGCCGTGAATGTCTTGTGCGTGATGGTCTTCGCCCGCTACAGCGGTAACCAGAGCTCGTACCTGGCGGTGATCAAGACGATCTTCACCAACCCGTTGATCGTTGGCTGCATCATCGGCATCACCTTGCACGTGACCGGCTTGGGCCTGCCGCCGGGCCTCGAACCGACCATCAAGGCGCTGGGCCAGGCGGCCTTGCCACTGGGCTTGCTGTGCGTAGGCGCGGCCCTGGGTAGCAACGCCCGGGGCCTGGGTGCCCGCCCGTTGCTGGCCGCTTCACTGTTCAAGTTCGTGGTATTGCCGCTAACCACCTATGGCGTCTGCCGCCTGCTGGGCCTGAGCGGCCAGGCGGCGATAGTCGCCATACTGTTCCAGGCGCTGCCAACGGCCTCGTCTTCCTATGTGATGGCCAGGCAAATGGGCGGCAACGCACCACTGATGGCCAACATCATTGCCTTGCAGACCGTGCTGGCTGCACTGACGCTACCGGTGATGCTGAGCCTGATGATGCATCTGTAGCCGCAACCTGGCGGCAGCGGCTATGGCATTCGGCGGCGCGGCAATGCGATGCTGACCCGCAAACCGCCGTACGGACTTTCCTGCAAGGTCAGGCTGCCACCCCAGGCATCGACGATGTCGCGCACGATGCCCAGCCCCAGTCCATGGCCGTCGACCTGCTCATCCAGCCGCGTGCCCCGTTCGAGCACCTGTTCGCGCAACGCCTCGGCAATGCCCGGTCCGTCGTCGTCGATCAACAACCGATAGTGCTGCGGATGCTCCTCGATGCTCAGTTGCACCAGGGTGTCGGCCCATTTGCAGGCGTTGTCCAGCAGGTTACCCAGCAGCTCCAGCAGGTCTTCGCGGTCCCAGGGCAGGAGCAGGCCTGCGGGAACGCGCTGGCTCAGCTCCAGGTCTTCGCCATGGATCATGCCCAGGGTCGACAAAAGTCCAGGCAGTTCGGCGTCGCAGTCGAACTGCGCACCCGGCAAGGCGTCACCGGCCAGGCGCGCACGATTGAGCTCGCGGCTCAGGCGCTGCTGGATCTGCTGCAGTTGCTCGCGCAGCTGCTCGCGTACCTCGGGCAAGTCCTTGAGCCGCTCACTGGACGCCAGGCTCAACAGCACCGCCAACGGCGTCTTCAGGGCATGCCCAAGGTTGCCCAAGGCATTGCGCGAACGCCGCAGGCTGTCCTCGGTATGGGCCAGCAAGTGGTTGATCTGTGCGACCAGGGGTTCAAGCTCACTGGGCACCTGGGTATCGAGCTGTGTGCGCTTGCCTTGCTGCAACTGGGCGATCTGTTCCCGCGCACGCTCCAACGGTCGCAATGAGCGGGTCACGGTGATGCGCTGCAACACCAGCACCAGGACCAATGCGACAAGGCCCAGGCCCAGCCCGATCTGCTGCATGCGACGAAACTGTTCACGTACCGGGGTGTAGTCCTGGGCGACACTGATGGCGATCGCCTGGCCAAAACGCCGGTAGTCGCTGCGCAAGACCAGCAGCTGCTGGTTTTCCGGCCCCAGTTGCTGGTCGGTGTGCAGGCCGGCGGTGTCCGGGGTCGGCATGTCCAGGTCCCAGAGTGAGCGGGATCGCCAGTTGCCGCCATCGAAATCGATGCGGAAGTAGTAACCGGAGAACGGGCGCTTGTAGGCTGAGGAAATACGCCGTTCATCGAGCTCGAGGCCGCTCTGCCCGCGCACCAGGGCAACCAGCAGGTTCTCGCTCTCCTTGCGCAGGCCCGCCTCCAGGTAGCGCTGCAACCCCACCTCGAACAACCACAGACTGATCTGCGCCAGGGCCAGCCCCACCAGCACCAGTACCGCGATCAGGCCAAGGCTCAAGCGTGCCTGGATCGACTTCACTCGCAGCTCCCGGCATAACGGTAACCCTGGCCGCGGCGGGTCTCGATGACACTGCGGCCAAGCTTGCGGCGCAGGTGGTTGACGTGGACCTCCAGGACGTTGGAGTCGCGCTCGGTCTCGCCGTCATACAGGTGTTCGGCCAGGTGGCTCTTGGACAGGATCTGCTGGGGATGCAGCATGAAGTAACGCAACAGGCGAAATTCCGCGGCGGTCAGCTGGATATCGACGCCATCACGGGTCACGCACTGGCGCCCTTCATCAAGTTGCAGGCCGGCCGCTTCCAGGGTCGGCTGGTTGGCCAGGCCACGCGCCCGACGCAATAATGACTGGACACGCAGCAGCAGCTCTTCCGGGTGGAACGGCTTGCTCAGGTAGTCGTCGGCACCGGCCTTCAGGCCTTCGATGCGCTCGGCCCAGGAACTGCGCGCCGTCAGGATCAGCACAGGTGTCGCCAGGCCTGAGGCACGCCATTGACCCAGTACCTCGAGCCCCGGCAGACCGGGCAGGCCCAGGTCGAGGATGATCAGGTCATAGGGTTCGCTGGCGCCCTGGTAGACCGCGTCACGCCCATCGGCCAGCCAGTCCACCGCATAGCCCTGGCGCTGCAGGCCCTGGGTCAGTTCGTCGGCCAGCGGCACATTGTCCTCGACCAGTAACAGGCGCATCAGTCATCTTCCTCGTCTTTGAGCAACGCTCCATTGGATGCATCGAGCTTGATCTCGCGCACCACCCCTTCAGGGGTCAACAACTCGACCTCATATTCAAGGCGGCCGTGCTTCTCTTCCAGTTCCGCTTCCAGCAACGTCGCCCCGGGATAGCGTCCCAGGGCATCGTTGAGCAGTTGCTCCAGCGGCAGGATAACGCCCTGCTGGCGCAGTTTCAGGGCTTCATCCTGATCGAGGTCGCGGGCCTGCACCAGTGAGCAGAGGGCCAACAGCGCAACGAGTACCGTCTGTGCTGTTCGCAATCGAAAGGTCATTACTTATCCTGGGCGTCCTTGAGGATTTCACCGGTCTTGGCGTCCATGTCCACGTCCCATTCGACGTTCTGGGCATCACGCAATTCGACCTTGTAGATGTAGCGACCGTACTCGTCTTCAAGTTCCGAATCGGTGACGGTGGCGCCAGGGTGCTTGGCGACAGCGGCAGCCTTGAGCTCGTCCAGGGACTTGATGGTCTTGGCATTTACCAGCTTCACGACTTCATCGGGTTGTACATCCTTGGCCAGGGCAACATTGGCACCCAGGGCAAGGGCAGCGGTGGCGAACAGGGCAGTCAAAGTCTTCATGGGGTCTCTCCATCGAGATCAATAATGTGTCTACGGGGCCTAGAGTAACCAACCGAACTTAATTGAAGCTGAAAACAACTGGCGACATGATAGCGCACCCCCGCCCCACAACCGGACCGCTGTTCTTTATAATTGCCGGGTCCAGACAGCGAGGCCCGTATGAGCGCAATCCACATCAAGTACCCGGCCCTGACCCTCAAGGCAGGCAGCCGTGCCCTGAGCCGTATCCGCGAGCGCGGGTTGCAGGCAGCGGATGTGGGCGTGTTGCCGGGCGCTGCGGGCGGGCCCAAGGCACTGGGTATCCAGGGCCTGGACCTGGCGCTGTTTGGCCACTGGCTGCCTGGCGCACCCCGCGAGCGGGCGCTGATCGGTGCCTCGATCGGCTCCTGGCGCTTCGCCAGTGCCTGCCTGCCCGACCCGGCCGAAGCCTTGCTGCGTCTCGGCCAGTTGTACACCGAACAGGATTTCGCCAAGGGCGTGACCCCGGTTGAAGTCAGCCGCAGCTGCCAGCGCATGCTCGACGACCTGCTCCAGGGGCGCGACGCACAGGTGCTCGACAACCCCGATTACCGCCTGAACATCATGGTGGTGAAAAGCCACGGGCTGCTTGCCCATGATCATCGCGGGCGCCTGGGCATGGGCTTGTCTTCGGTGATCGCCGACAACCTGATCGGTCGCCCGCGGCTGGCGCGGCACTTCGAGCGGATCATCCTGCATGACGCCCGCAGCAATCCGCCGCTGCAGCCCCTGACCGACTTTCCGTCGCGTTGCCTGCCGCTGGATGTGACCAACCTGCGCCACGCGCTGCTGGCCTCAGGCTCCATCCCCATGGTGATGGAAGGCGTACGGGACATCCCGGGTGTGGGCCAGGGCACCTACCGCGATGGCGGGTTGCTCGACTACCACCTGGACCTGCCCTATCGGGGCGACGACATCGTGCTCTACCCGCACTTTACCGACAAGGTCATTCCCGGCTGGTTCGACAAGGCCCTGCCCTGGCGCCGCGGTGATGCCGAACGCTTGCGCAACGTACTGCTGCTGGCCCCGTCGACCCAGTACCTGGCCAGCCTGCCCTTCGGCAAGCTACCCGACCGTAGCGACTTCAAACGCTTCATGGGCGATGCCGGCAGCCGACAGCGCTACTGGCACACGGCGATGTCCGAAAGCCGGCGCCTAGGTGACGAACTGCTCGAACTGATCGAAACCGGCAGGCTGCATCAGCAACTGCAACCGCTGTAACCACCATGCTGGTAAACTGATCGGCAGCATTGGTTTTCAGAGTTGAGACATCGTGGAAATTTTCAAAGAGTTCACCTTCGAATCGGCGCACCGCCTCCCGCACGTTCCCGAAGGACACAAGTGTGGTCGCCTGCATGGCCATTCGTTCAAGGTTGCCCTGCACCTGACCGGTCCTCTGGACCCGCATACCGGCTGGATTCGCGACTTCGCCGAGATCAAGGCGATCTTCAAGCCGCTGTACGAGCAGCTGGACCACAACTACCTGAACGACATCCCCGGCCTGGAAAACCCGACCAGCGAAGTGATCGCCAAGTGGATCTGGGACCAGGTCAAGCCACTGCTGCCTGAACTGTCCAAGGTGCGCATCCATGAGACCTGCACCAGTGGTTGCGAGTATTACGGCGACTGAGTGGTAACGGATGAGACGAGACCACCCTTCGGGGTGGTTTTTTTTGGCCCGTAACTTTCAGGCAGCGATCCCTGTAGCCGCTGCCGAGGCACGAGGCTGCGATCGGTCGCGTAGCGACCGCAAGCCAGGCAGCGCGGTGTTTGAGGATCAGCCCGGGACTGGCAGGCGCCTGCTGCGCAGTCGATCGCAGCCTGGCGGTAGCGGCTACAGGGGCGGCGGTGCGCCACAAAGACAAAACCCCTACCTGCGTATGCAGATAGGGGTTTCGGAATTTAATCTTGACGATGACCTACTCTCACATGGGGAAACCCCACACTACCATCGGCGATGCATCGTTTCACTGCTGA
>NZ_JBIVXC010000019.1:0-25587 GCF_044769005.1 Pseudomonas sp. NPDC090755
CAGCAGTGAAACGATGCATCGCCGATGGTAGTGTGGGGTTTCCCCATGTGAGAGTAGGTCATCGTCAAGATTAAATTCCGAAACCCCTATCTGCGTACGCAGGTAGGGGTTTTGTCTTTCTGGCGCGCTACCGCCACCGCCCCCTGTAGCCGCTGCCGCCAGGCTGCGATCGACTGCGCAGCAGTCGCCTGCCGGCCACCGGGCTCAACCCTCAAACACCGCGCTGCCTGGCTTGCGGTCGCTACGCGACCGATCGCAGCCTCGTAACTTGGCAGCGGCTACAGGGATCGCAGCTTAATTGAAGTGATCAATGGGCGTGCCTTGGCGCTATGGCCTGGCTGAGCACTAAGGCGGGGGAAAAGGACTCGCAACGCAGAGCGCATTGCGGCAGCGCTTGGCTAGCCAAGGCCGCGAAGTGACGGGATACAGGGGGAACCCCGCGGGAGCCTTGCCCAGGCTCCCGCGCAGGCTTACACGAACGCCTGAGGCGCTACGCCGCGAGGCAGGCGGCAGCGCTCTGGCCGGGCGGTCAGACGCTCACGCCAGTTGGCCTTGAAGCAGAAGGCAGCGGCTTTCGCCTGGCTGGCCTGGCGCTGTTTGCGCAGTTCTGCCAGCGACGGGGTGGCTTTCTTGACGGGGGCGGCTTCGACCTTGACCAGCGAGCGCTGGCACGACTTGCAGTCGACCTGGTCGGCCTGGGACGTGCTGCTGAGGTTGTTGCCAGTGCGACCGCAAGCGACCGCGTCGCCGCTCGTTGAGTAGTGCATTACCAAAACTGTACATCTCCACACATATGAACAAAGCGCGGGTATTTTCGCATAGGTTGGTGGTTGCTGTGTCACCCGCGCCCATACATGTGTTCAGCGGCGTAGTTTCGCGCAGTGGTCCTGCTCGGGTTGGGCGGCGGTGTACCAGACAAAATCAGCACTTTCCCGGGATACGGTTTTCCCCACTTCGGCCAGGATCACTACCAGGCTACCTTGTGGCGCGCCCAAGTCGGCCAGGTGCAGCGGGACGCCCAGGTCTTTACGCACATGGAACGCCCCGGCCAGCAATACCGAAGGCGCCGGTGCGGCCAGCAGGCGTTCGGCCATGCGTCGATCCCGCTGCTGCTGCACCGCCAGCATCGCCGGCATCTGCGCTTCGGGCAACAGGCCGCAATGGGACTGGCGAATATCATCCAGCAGCGTGCGTTGCACTTGCTCGGTGGTGGAGGCCTTGCCATCAAGCACTGGCCGCTGTTTGTAGATCTGCATGATCTGCGCGCGGTCCAGGTTGGCGGCCAGTAACGGGTAAGGTTGGCGCACCGCATAGCTGACCAGGGCGCCATACAAGCCCCAGTCCCAGTTGGCCTGCCAGGCCAGCGCCTTGAACAGGTCGTCCGGTGTCTGGCCGGCGCGCGAGGCTGCCTGCACGGCATCGACCTTGGCTTGCTGGTCCGGGTTGAGCATTTCCATCAACAGGCTGCCCTGGGGACGTTGTGCGGCCAGCTGGCGCATCAGCCACAGTTGCACGGCATGGTGGTCCGGGTTGTCGTGTTGCTCGCCCACCAGCACCCGCGGCGCGGTGGCCAGGCGTTCTACCAGTTGCTGCGGGGTGAGGGTACGGCCGGTGGCGAGCTCGCGGATCACGCCAAGATCGGCATGGTCGCGCCCTTGCGGGGCAATTGCTGTTGGTGGTGGTTGTACCGTAGGGGACTGGCAGGCCGCCAGTAGGCTGAGCAGACAAAGCAGCAGAAGACGCATCGGTTTTCCTTGGTAATCAGTTGTCCCTCAGGGGAGGGGAGAACGAAAGGGAGGTGTCAGCGCGCAATAATCAGGGGGTGGCCGCGCTCCGGGTGTTGCTGGATAAGCACTTGCAGTCCATACACCGCGGCCAGGGCGTCGGCCGTGAGCACGTCAGCCGGCGGGCCGAACGCATGGGGCAGGCCTTCTTGCAGCAACAGCAACTGGTCGCAGTAGCGTGCGGCCAGGTTGAGGTCGTGCAGGATCACCAGCACCGTCGCACCGCGCTCGGCGAAATCGCGTACCGCTTGCAGGATGGTGTGCTGATGCAAGGGGTCGAGCATCGACGTCGGTTCGTCGAGCAGCAGGATCTGCCCCTCGGCGCCGGGCCAGAGTTGGGCCAGCACCCGCGCCAGGTGCACGCGTTGCCGCTCACCGCCGGACAGGGCCAGGTAGCTGCGTCCGGCCAGATGCAGGGCATCGGCCGCGCTCAGGGCTTCGCTGACAATCTCGGCATCGCGCACGCGGCCGGTGGCATGGGGCAAGCGGCCCATGCCGACCACCTCATTGACCGAGAAGCCGAAGTTCAGGCTGGAGCTCTGCGGCAACACCGCAAGGCGCCTGGCCCGCTCCTGACCTGGCCAGGCGGCGAGCGGGCGATCGTCCAGGTCGACACTGCCTTCGCAGATCGGCAACTCCCCGCACAAGGCCGCGAGCAGGGTGCTTTTGCCGGCGCCGTTGGGGCCCAGCACACCGAGCACTTCCCCGGGGTTCAGTTGGAGGTCGATGTTTGCCAGCACGGTGCGGTGACCGCGTCGTACCCACAGATTGTTCGCCCGTAGCATCAAGAACGTCCCCGCACCAGCAAGAAGAGAAAGAAGGGCGCACCGATAAGTGCCGTGACAATCCCGATCGGCAGTTCGGCCGGGGCCAGCAGCAGGCGGGCGATCAGGTCGGCCAGCAGCAACAGGCCCGCACCCGCCAGCAGCGAAGCGGGTAGCAACACCCGGTGATCCGGGCCGACCAGCAAGCGCATCAGGTGCGGTACCACCAGGCCGATAAAGCCGATCAGGCCAGCGGCCGCGACGGCGGCACCGACGCCCAGGGCGGTGCACAGCACCAGCTCCAGCTTGATCCGCTCGACATCGAAGCCCAGGTGCCGGGCTTCCGACTCCCCCAGCAGCATCGCATTGAGCGCCGAGGCGCGGCGGGGCAGCCACAGGGCGACACCCCCCACCACGATCAACAACGGCCACAGGCGCTGGTAACTGGCGCCATTGAGGCTGCCCAGGTTCCAGAAGGTCAGGCTGCGCAAGGTCGCATCATCGGCCAGGTACGTGAACAGGCCGACGCCGGCACCGGACATGGCTGTCAACGCCACCCCGGCCAGGAGCATGGTGGCGACATTGGTCTGCCCATTGCTTCGACCGAAGCGGTAGACCACGGCGGTGACCAGCAGCCCACCGCCGAAGGCGCATACCGACAGCACATAAGGCTCGATTGCCGGTGGCAGTCCGCCCAGCATGCTGCCGCCGACGATGGCGATGGCGGCACCCAGCGCCGCACCGCCAGACACACCGACCAGGCCGGGGTCGGCCAGCGGGTTGCGAAACAACCCCTGCATGGCCACGCCGGACAAGGCCAGGATGGCGCCCACGGCGATGCCGAGCAGGGTCCGTGGCAGGCGAATCTGGCCCAGGATCAGTTCCGCCTGTTGCGTGGTGTCGCCGTCCACCGCCAGGCCGAGCATGCGCAGCCCGGCCAGCAGGGTTTCACTCAGCGGCAGGCTGACCGGCCCCAGGGCCAGGGACAACCAGATCACCACCACCAGCAACAGCGCCAGGGTCAGCAGCATCGGGCGCGGCTGGACGATCGTCGTCATTGCCCGCCCCCGGCGGTCAGTGCCTTGCTGGTTGGGTAGAACGCCGAGGTGAGCTCGGCCAGGGCATCAGGCAGACGAGGCCCCAGGCCGCCGACCAGCAGGGTCGGGTCGATGACCACCACGCGACCGTCACGACCGGCCGGGGTCTGGGCAATCACCGGGTTCTGCTCCAGCAGCGCCGCCCGTGCCGCATCGCCTTGCAGGCGGCCACCGGCGAAAATGATCACCTGGGGGTTCAGGGCCAGCAGCGATTCGTTGGAGACCGGCTTGTAACCGTTGTGCTCACCCAGGCTCTGCCCGCCAGCTTGCTGGATCATCCAGGCGGCCAGGGTGTCCTTGCCGGCCACCTGCAGGTTGCCGCCGGAGTGGCTGAGCAACATCATTACCCGCGGCGCCGGCTGTTGCTGTTGCGCTTGCTTGACCCGGGCGGCCTGGTCCTGCAGGCGCTGCTCGTAGCTGGCAATCAGTGCCTTGGCTTCGGCCTGCTTGCCGAGCAATTGCCCCAGTTCCGTCAGGTTGTGCTGTAGCGTCGGCACATCGGCCTTGGCCGGCAACATCTTCACTCGCACGCCCGCGGCCTTGAGTTGTTCCAGTACCGGTGGCGGTCCCATCTCGTTGCTGCCGACCAGGATGTCCGGCTTCAGGGTCAGAATGCCTTCGGCCGCCAGCTGGCGCTGGTAACCGATACCGGGCAATTGTTGCAGCGAACGCGGGTACTGGCTGGTGCTGTCGACACCCACCAGCTTGCTTTCACCGCCCAGGGCAACCACCCATTCGCTGAGCGAGCCACCGGCACTGACCCAGCGCTGGGGCAGGGGGGCGGCGGCGCTGGCCACCTGGCTCAGGAGCAGGCCGGCGCAGGCCAGCAGGGCTTTCATTCGCATCAATTGTCTCCTTGAACGACCAGAGGGCTGGCCGACTCCGCCAGGGCTCGCCAGTCTTCGCGCTCCGGCACACCGGGTTTGCGCACGCCGAACAACTGGATCACCAGTTCTCCGTCGGCATCGAAGCCTTCGTAACTGGTGACGATACCGTCGACGCTCGGCTTGCGCACGCGCCACAGTTCGGTCACGCCAGTGGTCTTGAGGTGCAGGTTGAACAGCGGGTCCAGTACGTTGAACCAGGTGTCCATCCAGCGCAGGTTTCTCACCGGGCCCGAATGAATCTGGATGCAGTGCTTGTTGCCGACAAATACCATGATCGGTACTTCACGTTGGCCGGCGTGTTCGATAACCCGGGTCAGCTCGACCGTGGCCAGCGGCTCGGCCCACTGCGGGCCGGCCAGGCGCAGGGCCTGGGTACGCGCTACGTCGTTGCGCTTGAGCAGGGCAAAGAAGTCATGGGTGTCCTGCAGTTGCGACCACTGGGTGCGCAGGGCATCGGCGTCTACGTCAGCATCGGGCCGCGGCGCCTTGGTCTCGGGCAGGGGCTGCAGGTCCAGTTCGGCGCTCTGCAGTTCGGCGCGAAAACGCTCGACCAAGGGCGCCCAGGCGGCCTCTTCACTGCTCGAGGTGAGGAACACCTTGTGCACCGCCACACCCTGGCGGTCGAAGATCTGGAGGCTGCGCTGCGGGCCGCGTGCGGTGGCTTCGTCCACGGCGAACACACTGGCCCAGCCGCCGAGGAACAGACGCAGGTCGATGTCCGGCGAGAGCACCATGCCCATCTGGCCACTGCCCATTACGGTGACATCACGGTACACACCTTTGCGCTCGTGAACGCAGTGTTCATTGCGGGTCAGCGCCATGATCTGGCCCAGGTCTCCGAGCGCCGGCAACAGCGCGGCCCACTCCGGACGCAGGCGTACGGTATCGGTGCCCAGGCGGCTGGCCGTCAGTTCGGCTTCGCTGACACCGAGCCTGGCGGCGGCATCACGGGCGCGCAGGCCTGGCTGTTCGCCACGTAGCTGTTGCCACTGGTTGTACAGGCTCGATTCGCAGGCTGGAACGCTGGTTGGGGTGGTCATGGTGAACTCCTTCAGGGTCATCGGTTCGCCGTCAGGGCGAATTCTATCGGTATCTGAACGCGGCTGGGCACGGCCCGGCCATTGACTATTTCCGGACGAAAACGCCACTGGGCAACGGCCTCGAGCGCGGCCTGATCCAGGCTTTGCACCCCTGAGGAGCGCAGTAGCGTGCGTTTCAGTTGCTGGCCACGTTCGTCCAGGCTCACTTCGACCTGCACGGTGCCCTGCTGATTGCGGCGGCGGGCCTGGGACGGATAGCGAGGTGGCGGGGGCGGGCTGACAAAGCTGGGGCGCAGGCTGAGCACCGGGCTGGGCGCCGACGTCGGCAGTGGGCTGGACGATGTGTTCGGCCCGGCGACGTTGGCCACGGCGGGCGTGTTTGCGGTTGCTGCCGATGGTGCCGCGGCAGGTTGAACAGGGGCAGGTGCAGGGCGTGGCGGCGTATCGACGACCGCGCGCGGCTTGCTGGCAGGTGCTGGCTTGGGTGGCGCGGGCAGGTTCCTGGCCACTTGCGGCACTGTAGGCGATGCCGGTGCCGGTGTCGCGGACTGCGGGCGAGCGGGTAGCGAATGGGTCGGCGCCGCTTGAACAGGCGGCGCCAGGCTGACCAGCTGAATCGCCATGGCCGGCAGCGAAGCCACGGATTCACGGCTTGCCTGGCGATCGTGCAGCAGCCAGCCCGCGCTCAGGTGCAGCGCAACGGACAGCAGCAGGTAGGCAGGAAGGCGGTTCATGCACGATCGTTCTTATTTGATTGAATGCATATGGTAATAATTTGCATTAACAAGTCAAGCTGGCTTATCTTCGCCTCCGCTGCCTCGCAGGGATATAGGAAAAATCCTTCAAAGAAAGGGGTTCCATCACTGCGCTCAAAACAATGTCCAACACATCCCAGTCAGCTCCAGGCGCTGGCGCAAGGCCGCTCAACGGCCTGCTGTTCGCAACCGCTGGCTGAACTTCAGGAGTCAAGTTAGATGTCGATCCGCCCGCCATTTCCCCAGCGTTCGTGGCTTGCCTTGCTGCTGCTCTCGCCGTCGCTGGCCCTGGCCGCCGAGCCCGTTACCCAGTTCGACACAGTCAGCGTGACTGCCACGCGGACCGAACAGACCCTGCTTCAGGTGCCCAGTACGGTTTCGGTGCACACCGAGCGTGAGATCGACCAGCACAATGACAAGAACCTCAAGGATCTGGTGCGATACGAGCCAGGCGTTTCAGTCAGCGGCACCGGCAGCCGCTTCGGCCTGTCGGGGGCGAACATCCGCGGCATCGACGGCAACCGCGTACTGACCCAGGTCGACGGCGTGCGCGTCCCGCAAAGCAACTTCTTCAGCCCGTTCCAGGATGTGCGCAGCAACTACGTCGACCTCGACACCATCAAGCAGGTGGAAATCATCCGTGGCCCGGCGTCTTCGCTCTATGGCAGCGACGCCATCGGCGGCGCGGTCAGTTACATGACCAAGGATGCCGCCGACTACCTCGAAGACGGCGACGACACCTACGCCCGTCTCAAGACTGGCTATGACGGCAGTGACGACAGCTGGCAGCGCAGCGCTACCTTCGCCGGCCGCGTCGGTACGGTCGATGGCCTGCTGCACCTGGGCCGCCGCGATGGCCAGTCCACCGATACCTGGGGCGGCACCGGCGGTGTCGGCAGCGCCCGCGAGGAGGCCAACCCGCTCGACTACACCACCGAGAACCTGCTGGCCAAGCTTGGCTGGGACTATGCCGACGGTGACCGCCTGCAGTTCACCTACGAGCGCTACCAGGACGACGCCGACAGCAACCTGCTCAGTGATATCAACACGCGGGCGACCCTCACCACGCCTGCGATCCTCGGTTCGCAGGCCAAGGACAGCATCGACCGCGATCGCTACAGCCTCGAACACACCCTGGGCCTGAACAGCCTGGTAGCCGACCAGCTGAAATGGCAGCTCAACTACCAGGAAAGCAGCAATAACCAGAAAACCCTGCAACAGCGCCAGACCGTCTCGCGGGTCAATCGCCTGCGTACCCGTGACTCGCAGTACGACGAGCGCCTGTGGAGCCTGAATACCCAGCTGGACAAGCAGTTCGCCCTGGGCGATACCAATCACCACCTGATCTACGGCGCCGAAGTCAAACGCATCGAAGCCAGCAACCTGCGCAAGGGCAGTGAAGTGCGGCTCGACACCGGCGCCGTGGTGCCAGCCACCGAGAACTTCCCGGTCAGCGACTTCCCGGATCCGACCAGCGATTCGCTGGGCCTGTTCGTCCAGGACAGCATCGAGATCGGCCGCTGGACGCTGCTGCCGGGTCTGCGCTACGACTACTACCGCCAGACCCCGCACGTCACTGATGAGTACCTCAACGGCCTGCCGGCAGAAACCGACCCTTCGCGGATCACCGACGATCACATCTCGCCGAAACTGGGCGTCACCTACCAGCTGACCGAACATGAAAGCGTCTACGGCCAGTACGCCGCCGGCTTCCGTGCCCCAAGCCCGGTGAACATGTTCGGTGAGTTCAGCAACCCGCAGTTCGGCTACCAGCAGATCGGCAACCCCGACCTCAAGCCCGAAACCAGCGACAGCTACGAGTTCGGTCTGCGCGGTCGCTACGACCTGGGCAGCTTCGGCATCGCGTTGTTCTACAACAAGTACAAGGACTTCATCGCCACTGACACCGTACCCGATCCGAACGGCACGGGTCTGTTGACCTTCCAGCCGCGCAACCTGGGTAAGGTCACCATCCGCGGCGCCGAAGCCAAGGGCGACATAAAGCTCGATGCCTTCCTGCCTGCCGGCACCCGCGCCCTGGGCTCGATCGCCTATGCACGCGGCAAGGATGAAGAAAGCGGCCAGCCGCTGAACAGTGTCGATCCGCTCAAGGCCGTCCTGGGCCTTGGCTACGACGCGCCGAGCGGCATTTTTGGTGGGCAGATGACCTGGACCCTGGTGCAGGCCAAGGACCGCGTCGACCACAGTGGCGATGCCGACCTGCTGATCAACCGTCAGTTCGAAACCCCGGGCTACGGCGTGCTCGACCTCAATGCCTGGTGGCAGGTCACCGAAGAGGTGTCGATCAATGGCGGCCTGTTCAACGTCACCGACCAGAAGTATTGGAACTGGGGTGATGTCCAGGGCCGTGACGAAGATGCCGCAGGTCTTGGTCGTCTGACCCAGCCTGGACGGTATGCGGCAGTGAATGTGATCTGGGAGATCTGATCCCGGTGGCGGTCAGGGGGCCCTCATCGGTGTCGAGAGGTGAGGGCACCTTATTGCAGAGGGGGATTGAGCCGTCCATCCAGTGCGAACGGCTCCTGCAGCACCAACTCGTAGAGACCTGACGCCAGCGTCGGGTTCATCAATAGATTCCAGCTGTAGGGTGACACGCAGGAGGGAACCAGCACGAAGGGGTGCTGCTCCAGCAGCCTGGCCCCAAAGGCCTGTTGGCTGCGACTGGGCGTGCCCGGCCTCAGCCAGTTCAGGTTGGGCACATCCTTGCGCTCGACCTTGTACACCCTGGAGGTGTCCCGAACCCGCGCCGCCGTCAGCGTGTGGGCAACGCTGTCGAGTGTCTGGAAGCCTTTGTGCACGGCCACTTCAAGAATGGCCGTGGCAGAATCGAGGCTTGCATAGACCACCTGGAACCCTTTGGGATTCCAGCGCCCGCCACACGCCTCGGCGCCGATGCCACTGTTCCACGAAGGCGCGTGCCTGGAATGATCCAGACGCCAGAAATGAAGGTCATGGGCCAGCGGGTCCGTCACCATCAGTAGACCCCGTAGTCCAGCCGATTCAGGAAGTCACTGACCAGCTCATAACCGACCGGATTGGACAGCAGGTCGATGGGTGCCTCGCCATCCAGCCCGAGGGCCGGCCGGGTCATCCAGTCTTCGGCAAGCGCCCGGGTGCCGAACACTTCCTGGGCTTTCTCCAGCACCTCTGCGTAATACAGCGCCCTGGCACTCTGTTCAGGGCTCAGGGCTTCATCCTTGTTCTTCATTCGCCGGGCGAGGGTGCGCTCCGACAGACCGACGATCTTCGCCAGCACGTTGTGCCGCTTGAAGGTTTCGACGGATTCGACCAGTTGGACGACGGAGCTGAGAGAGAACCCGCTTTGTGTGGCCTTGAAGACCTCCATGCGGTCGTCGGTGTTGGTGTCGGGCAGCAGCAGGTCAATGATCGGCATGCCGGTGGAGGTCGTCACTGCCACACGGGCAGTACCGTAACCTCTTTGCGCTTGAGTTTCGTTCAGGTGGAGGGCCGGCGCTTCATTGCCCGTTCTGATCACTGATCCGCTATCGGCAGGTTTTGCTTTTCCAGGCTTTTTGGGCGGTTTCCTGGCGTCCGTGTTTTCCGCGGTAGCAGACATGATCGACGCTCCACTGTGGACAGATGGCATTGAGTGTAATGCCAATTGGCAGTTCAGGGGAGGGATAGCTGGGTTACTGTGTGGCCAGATGTGTGCCTGGGTTGCCTGTCTCAGCCCTGATTAGTCCTGACATAGGTTTACACCTATTCAGGTGAACGCCGGCAATCACCCATGCCGAACAGTGTTGGCACTTGATCGGCAGGGTGGAAAAGTGCGCTGAAGTGCATGAGCGTCACTTGGTTGCCGCCTTGAGTTCATCAGCGCTGGCAGGCTATTCCAGTACCATCGACGGCAGCGGGATCGGAATCAGGTTCGCAAGCAGCCCTTGCTCGACTCCGCAATCCGCCGCAGGTACTGGAACTCCCGCAGCAGCAGATACAGGCAACTGGGCACTACGATCAGGTCAATACCGATATGGAACAGGCTGAAGGGATTGTTGTGCACCAGCAGGTAACGGGCTGCGCCCAGGATGCCGCCGACCATTGGCAGATAGGCGCCCAACCATAGCCCAAGCGTTCCAGGCTTGAGCAAGTACAAGGCGACAGCAAGGTAGATCACCCCAAAGGACGCAGCCCCCAGCACGTTCAGGGCGAAGCCATAGACCAGGACCTGCGACAGGTGGGTAATCGCGGAAACGAACATCAGCACGGCCGACAGCGTACGCAGGCCTTGGGCTGCCTTGTTGGTCATGGCGTCACTCCTGGGCGAGATTTGCGGCGACAGCGCGGAACACCGCGATGGCTTCCTCGGTGGACTTGCGCGAGTCGAAGGTGGGGTTGGCGCTCATTTCCACGATCACCAGTTGCTCGGCCTGATTGACGTACAGGTACTGCCCGCCAAACCCCATCCCGATGAATTCGTCTTTCCCGCCCACGGGTACCCACCACTGGTGGCTGTAGCCAAACACCGGGCGTTGGGCCAACTGCTTGAGGAACGGCTGGTCGGGGGTCATGCTGTCATGGATCCAGGACTTGGAAATCAACTGTTTGCCTTGCCACTCCCCGTTGTTGGCCAGCAACAGTCCGAGGCGGCCAAGATCCCGCACCCTGGCGTTGAATCCCATCCAGGCATGCTCGATGGCCTTGCTGTCGTCGGGCTGGTCGATCAGCCAGTTGGCCGCATCTTCGGTGCCGATGCGGCTCCAGAGGTTGCGTTCCATGAATTTAGACAGGCTGGTACCTGAGACTCGCTCGACGAGGGCGCCCAACACCTGGGTATTGGTGTTGATGTAGGTGAAGGCTTGTCCATGCTGGCTGCCTTCATTGAACAGCGCGTTGACGGGATGCTGACGAATCGATTGGCCGCAGCCGAAACTCTTGCTGGCTGTGGCCTCGATATCCCGGCCGCGGCCCGCGGCGTCGGGACTTTGCCCGGCAAAGTGCAGGGCTGTGGTCATGTCCAGCACCTGGCGGACAGTTGCCGTTTGGTAGGCACCTTCTTTCAGCTCCGGCAGATAGTGGCTGATGGGGTCGTCCAGGCTGCTGATCAGGCCCTGGTCCACGGCAATGCCGACCGACAGACCGACCAGGGACTTGGTCATGGAGTTGAGCAGGAAGCGAGTCTGCTCTGTACCTCCGTTGGCATATTGCTCACGTACGATGCGCCCCTTGTGCAGCACCAGCAGGCCATGGCTGCGGGTGGCCTTGAGGAAGTCGTCCAGGGTGGACGGCTTGTCTGCATACTGGTAGCTGACATTCCCAAGTGGTGTGCCGAGTGGGAGTGGGAAGGGCTTGTCCGCCGCCGCGATAGAGCGGGACGGGTAGTTCAGGTAGGCGCTCTGGTAGTTTGCCGGCGCCTGCGCCGAGGCATGGGAGAAGTACTGCGCGACCGCTTTGAACTGCTCAGGGCCGCATGTGGTATCGGCGACAGCCGAGGTGGCTACACCTGCCGACAGGCTCACTAACAATGCCAGGCGCAGCGGCCTGGACCCCTTGAGCGGGCTGTACTGCGCAAGTATTCCGTATTGTTTTTGTTTTCGGGTGGACATCACTCATTACTCCAGCGCATTGAATACTTGAATGGTTGGGGCGGCATTGATTGCCGCGGGCCAGAGTAGGGCTGCGGATTGATGATTAATAGTGCATATTTTTAATTGAATGATGCCTTTTAGGCATCGTTACGATGGGTGCCTCAGCCCAACGATCAAAGGTTGGTATGGCACAGATCGATGAAACGCTGGGCGGCAGGGGAGCGAGAACGCCCCGCCAATTCGATCGCGCTCAGTTCAATGCTCAACGACCAGTCGGCAAGGTCCAGTCGCGCCAGCTTGCCTTGCGCGAGGTCTTCGTGGAACTGCTGTTCAGGGGCGGCCATCCACGCATCGGTTTCCAGCAGGATTTGCCGTAGCACCTGGAAGTCGCTGCACAGCACACTGGCCTGTTGCCCATTGAGTATTGGCAAACGAGCGAAGAGGGGGTGGTTGGGGGAGAGCTCGGTCGCCGAAATCATGGGATAACCCAGCAACTCCTTGAGCGTAGCCGGGTGGCGTTCAACCAGGGGATGGTCATGCCGGGTCAACACCGAGACACTGAAGTCCTTCAAGGGCTCAGAGGCCAACCCCTCGATGTCACCGTAGCTGCCCACCCCGGCGATGATCAGGTCGTAGTGGCCGTTCTTGAGTCCAAACACCAGTTCCTCGGACACGCCTTCACGGACTTGTACGCTGATCTGTCGGTGGCGTCGCACAAATTCCGGGAGCACGCTGCGTAGCACCAATTCGCGGCTGGCGCGGCCTACGCCGAGCGACAACTGGCCCGACTCGAGGTTGCGGTAAAGGTTGGCTTCGCGCTCGATCTCTTCGGATTCCAGCAGCAACTGGCTGCAGCGCTCGCGGATCTTCAGGTAGAACTCTGTGGCCTGCATGCCACTCTTGCTGCGGTCGAACAGGCGCACTCCCAATGTTTCCTCAAGATTGGCCAGGCTACGGGTCAGCGCCGGTTGGGTAATGTGCAGGGCTTCGGCGGCACGGTGGATGCTGCCATGCTGGTGGATGGCCTGCAGGTGTTTGAGCTGCTTGAGGGTCAGCATGTCAGCGATTCCTTTAATGCATCGAAGGATGATTTTTTTAAACTGTTTTTGATCGTAGGGGAAGCCTAGACTCGGGCCAAACAACAAATGACACCCCGCGCACCTTGCGGGATGCAGACTCGGCCAGACAGTGAGGTTGCCATGCGTTTTTTGCCCCTTCGTCCCTTTGGTTCTACCCGCCTGGCCATCAGAGGGTTCACCTGCGCGTTGCTGCTGTTGCAGTGGCCGGGTATCGGCATGGCGCGTGAACTGGTTGTCAGCGATGAACAGCGCAGCATTCACGCCGAAGTGCTCGGCGCTGGCCCTGCGGTGGTGCTGATTCCTTCCCTCGGACGGGGCGCGGAAGATTTTTTCGACTTGAAGCAGCGCCTGGTGGATGCCGGCTTTCAAGTGATCCTGCCGCAACCCCGTGGTATCGGCGCGAGTACGGGCAGTACGCGTGACATCACCCTCTATGATCTGGCCGAAGATGTTCATCAGGTCGTGCGCAGCGTGACCGATAAACCCGTTGTGGTGTTGGGCCATGCCTTTGGCAACCGTGTCGCCCGGGCATTCGGTACGCGCTATCCGGAGCAGACCAAAGGTCTGATCCTCCTGGCAGCCGGCAGTGCCCCCCACCTTCCCCCGGAAATTACCAAGGCGCTGCGTGACAGCTTCCGTGGGGACCTGCCAGAGGATCAGCATCTGGCTGCCATCAAACTGGCATTCTTCGCCGAGGGTAATGACCCGGCAACCTGGCGTTCGGGCTGGTATGCGCAGGTTGCCCAGTACCAGGAACAGGCGACCCGCGCCGCGCCGGCGCAGGAGTGGTGGGCGGGCGGCGAGGCGCCGCTCCTGGTGATTCAGCCTGTCGAGGATCGGGTCGCTCCGCCTGAGAACGCCGCGAAACTGCAGAAAGAGTTTCCACAGCGTGTCCAGGTGCGGATGCTGGAGAAGGCCGGCCATGCGAGCCTGCCCGAACAGCCTCAACAGATTGCCCGGTACGTGACCGACTGGTTACGCCAACAGCACTAATCCTCCCCCGATATCAACTTGCTACGAGCAGCCGTAACCCGGCTGGTCGGCGGCTGCCTGCGCGTGAGAGTCGCAGGCGCCAAGCGTTGCCCCCGATAACAACAATTAAGTGGGTGTGAAATGAATCAAGCACGTAGTCCCCATAACAACACCAGTCAGTGGCGCGCCTTCACCCTGCTGCCATTGGCCTGTGTGGTTGCCCTGGATGCCGGTGCGCAAGAGTTTGAATGGGGCGAAGTCAGCGGCCGCTATAACGGCAGCTTGGGTGTCGGTGCTATCTGGAATGCGGAAAAGCCCAACGGTAACTTTATCTACCAAGGCAACGCCAACAGCATTGGCTACGGAGCGCCCGGGCAGTTCAACCCCAACGGCGGCAAGAGCGGTGACGACAGCCGCCTCAACTTCCGCAAACGCAATCTGGTGTCTTCTCCGATTACCCTGCTCGGTGAAGTGGAGCTGAACTGGCGCAACTATGGGGCGTTCGTTCGCGGCAAGGCCTGGTACGACTACACCCTGGACAACCGCGAAGTGGACTTTGGGCATGCGGGCAACGGCTACCAGCCCAACAGCAAGCTCAATGACGATCACTTCGACGACCTGGCCAAATTCCAGGGTGTCGCCTTGATGGATGCCTACGTGTTCGGCGACTTCGACCTTGTCGGCCATCCATTGAATGCCCGTCTCGGTAACCAGGTGGTCAATTGGGGAGAGGGCCTGTTCCTGCAAAACGGCCTGAATGTCGCTAACCCCGTCGACGTGGCAGCCTTGCGTCGGCCCGGCTCGCAACTCAAGGAAGCCCTGATTCCGGTACCGATGCTGTACTTCAATTTCGGCCTGACCGATGCTTTGAGCCTGGAGGCGTTCTACCAGTTCAAGTGGCGCAGGTCGGTGTTGGAAGGTTGTGGCACCTTCTTCGCCGCCAACGACTTCCTCAGCGGTGGTGAACAGGGCTGTTTCGGTGTGTCGCGCAGCACCCAGGCCGATCCCCAGACCTATGCCAATGACCTGTATCTGCACCGCGCCGAGGATCATGAAGCCAGTGACCAGGGGCAGTTCGGCCTGGCATTGCGGTATTTCGCCGATAGCATCGATACCGAGTTCGGTGCCTATGCGATGAACATCCATTCCCGCCTGCCTTATGCCAGTGTCATCACCGATACACGGCCGGCCGTGGGCGCAGGTTGGTTGCCGGGCCAGCAGGCGAGCAACGCTCAGTATTTCGCTGATTTTCCCGAGGACATCCGCGTACTCGGCCTGAGCTTTTCCACCACACTCTGGGGCGCCTCCGTCTTCGGCGAATACAGCTACCGCCCCAACCAGCCGGTGCAACTGACGGTCGGCGACCTGATGCCGGCCTTTGCCGGCAACCCGGCCGCCACCGGCGCATTGATCGGCCAGTCGTTGACCCTGGGTGAGGACGCCATCAACGCACCACCCGGGTCGACCTACAACGGTTATGACCGCCTGCGGGTATCGCAACTGTCACTTGGCATGATCAAGAGCTTCCCCCAGGTGCTGGGCGCTGACAACTTCAGCCTGACCGGTGAAGTGGGCATGAAGTACATCCACAACCTGTCCAGCCTGGACGAACGCCGCTACATCAAGACCGACATCTATGGCAGCGACCTGGCCAATGGTAACGCTACCGGCTGCGCACTCGGCGGCCCCGTGCAGCGCTACAAGCAATTCGCCTGCTCCACGGACGGCTACGCCACGGACTTTGCCTGGGGCTACCGCCTGCGTGCCCAGCTCAACTACCTGGGCCTGTTCGCCGGGGTCAATGTGGCGCCGTTCCTTGCCTTCGGCCAGGACGTCAAAGGCTGGTCGTACGATGCCAACTTTGTCGAGGGCCGCCTGTTGGGAGCACTGGGCGTGCGTGCCGACTATCTGCAGAACTACTCCGCCGAATTGTCCTGGTCAGCCACCGGCAACACGCCGTATGCGGCAACTGACAAGGATTTCATCGCCCTCAGCCTGCGCATGGGCTTCTGATTGTGAGGTACAGCATGAATCGCACCCTGATCTCCGCCGCCGTGCTTGGTGGTTTCCTCAGCCTGGCCAGTGGTGGCGTCCTGGCCCAGATCGACGCCAGCGAGGTGGCACGCCTGGGTCAGGAATTGACCCCGACCGGTGCCGAAAAAGCAGGCAACGCCAGTGGCAGCATCCCTGCCTGGACGGGGGGGCTGACTCAGCCTCCAGCAGGCTTTAGCGCTGACAAGGGCTATGTGGATCCCTTCGCCACTGAAAAACCCCTGTTCAGCATTACCGCGGCCAACATGAGCGAGTACGCGCAGCAGCTCACTGCCGGGCAGAAGGCGATGCTGGCCAAGTACCCGAGCTACAAGCTGAACGTGTACCCCAGCCACCGCACTGCGGCGCTGCCGGCGGCCGAGTACGCGCAGATTGCCCAGGAGGCAACCAGGGTTTTACTGGCAGACAGCGGCAACGGTCTGTTGAATTACCAGAAAACCACGGTGCCCTTTCCGATTCCAAAGTCGGGCATCGAGGCGTTGTTCAACCACCTGGTTCGTTACCGGGCCGGCGGTTATCAGTCATACCCCACGGAAATGGTGGTGCAAGCCAACGGTAGCTTCACCCCGGTGCGCCGCGAGGTAAAGGTAATGATGGCGTCGGCCATGGGTAACCCCGAATCCAACCGCCTGCTCTACTTCCTCGGCGCAGTGACCTCGCCGGAGAGTGTCGCCGGCAGCATCACCCTGGTGCATGAGCCGATCGACCAGGCCAAGGAGTCCCGCCTGGCCTGGACCTACAACCCAGGCCAACGCCGGGTGCTGCGTGCGCCCGAGGTGTCGTACGACTCGCCGGTGAGCACCTCCGATGGCCTGCGTACCAATGACATGACCGACATGTTCAACGGGGCCCCCAACCGTTACGAGTGGAAGCTGTTGGGCAAGCAGGAAATGATCGTCCCTTACAACAACTACAAGCTGGCCGATCGCTCACTCACGTACAAGGACATCATTCAACCCAACCACCTCAACCAGGACCTGGTGCGTTACGAGACACACCGTGTCTGGGTTGTGCAGGCCACCCTCAAGCCAGGTGAGCGGCATATCTATGGCAAGCGGGTGTTCTACATCGATGAGGACAGCTGGGGCCTGCTGGCGGCGGACCTGTACGACGGCCGTGGCGAGCTCTGGCGTGTTCAGGAAGCTCACAGCCTGCAACGCTATGACGTGTTGTCGGCCATCCAGGTCAGTGATGTTGCCTATGACCTGCAGGCCCGTCGTTATGTGACCTATGGCCTGGAGAACGAAGAAAAGCCCGCCCGCTTCGGCCTCACGGCCGACCTCAAGACCTTCAGCCCCGCTGCGCTGCGCCGTAGCGGGCGCTAGTCGATCCATTTCGACGCTTGGGGATGTCCGGCTGCGCCGGCTCCCCCTTTTTATTCGAGAGCCATGACCATGAACCATCTCGTTGTGCTGGCGGTGCTGTTGTCGGGCCTGGGACAGTCAGCCCTGGCGACTGCGGACTCGACTGAGCCATTGGCCGATCGCCTTGATCGCACGGCGGCGCTTTCGCCGTTGGCTGGCCAGTCGTTACTGACGGATATCCAGCAGGTTGGCAATCACCTGTTGATGGTCGGGGCCTCGGGCCACGTGCTACGTCAGGGCGCGACCGGTATAGAGCAGGCCAAGGTGCCGGTGGACCTGCTGCTGACTGCCGTGCACTTCGTCGATGAGCGCCAGGGCTGGGCAGTGGGCCACGATGGGGTGGTGCTGCATAGCATCGATGGTGGCCTGACCTGGGAGAGGCAACTGGAGGGAAGTGCCAACGCCCGGTTGATGCTTGATTGGGCTCGGGCCGAGGTGCGCCGTCTGCAGGACGCCAGCCAGGTCGCTGGAGAGGATGACCGGCTTGCCACGGCACTGGAGGATGCCCGGTTTGCCGAGGACGATGCCATGGCCGGGATCGAATCGGGGCCGTCGCGGCCCCTGCTGGACCTCTGGTTTCGCTCGGCTGACGAGGGCTGGGTGGTGGGGGCCTACGGGACGATCCTGCACACCGGCGACGGTGGTCGCAGTTGGGCCTTCGTCCCGGGGCTGGACAACCCCGAACGCCTGCACCTCAACGCAGTGCTCGGGCTGGCCGATGGCAGCCTGTTGGTTGCCGGGGAGGGTGGCCGCCTGTATCGCCGCACCGGCGAAGTGTGGCAGCCCGTGCAACAGCCGACTCAGGCGTCTTTCTACAAGCTGCTGCAACTGGCCGATGGCCGGGTGCTGGCCATGGGGTTCGCCGGCGCATTGTTCGAAAGCCTTGATCAGGGGCGGAGCTGGCAGGCCATCGCCGTGCCGGTCAAGACCAGCCTGTATGGGGCCGAGCAGTTGCCTGACGGTAGCCTGCTGTTCAGTGCCGGCAATGGCCTGCTGCTGCACAGCCAGGACCTGAAACACTTCAGGACCTGGCAGGGGAAACACAAGGCACCCTGGCTGGCTAGCGCGCTGGGCAGTAATGGCCAACTGGCCGTGGTGGGCAGTGCCGGTCTGCAGATGCTATCGATGGATGAGTTCAAGGAGTCCTTGCAATGACCGCTCCAGTGCAATGGGAACAAAGCGCTGCACGACCGGGCCTGATCGAGCGGCTGGTGGATACCACTGAGCGCGGGTTGTTTCGCAACCGCTTGTCGGTGCTGTTGATGTTTGTGGTGCTGGCGGTGTTGCTGGGGTGGAAGGCCCTGGCACTGCGGCCGGATGCCAGCTTCGCGCGCATGATCCCTGGCAGCCATCCTTTCGTTCAGAATTACCTGAAGTTCGAGGATGTACTGCGGCCACAGAGCAATGTACTGCGGGTAGTGGTGGAGAATCCGCACGGGGAGATATTCACGCCAGCGTTCCTGGAGACGCTGCGCGAGGTTAACGACAAGGTGTTCTATATCCCGGGGGTCGACCGAGGCAACCTCAAGTCATTGTGGACGCCCAACGCCCTGTGGACCGAGGTCACCACAGAAGGCGTTCGTGCCGGCCGGGTGATCCCTGAAGGTTACAACGGCAGTGCCGAATCCCTGTCCCAGGTTCGGCAGAACATCCTGCGTGCCAATATGCTCGGCAGCTTCGTGGGCAATGACCTGCGCTCGACCATCATTCGTGTGCCGTTGCTGGACAGCGATCCGCAGACCGGTAAGCCACTGGACTACGCGGCGCTCACCCAGGCGCTGGAGCGGGACGTACGCGAGCACTTCTCCACCCGGGGTGTGAACATCCGCGTTGTCGGATTTGCCCAGATTGTCGGTGACCTGATCGCAGCCGCCCGGGACATCGCGGTTTTCTTCGTGGTGGCCGTGGTGCTTATAAGCGTGTTGCTCCATGCCTATTGTCGCTGCTGGCGCAGTACCGCAGTCACGGTATTGACCTGCTTGCTCACGGTGGTGTGCCAGCTTGGCCTGCTCAGCCTGCTGGGTTATGGCTTGGACCCTTATTCGATTCTGGTGCCCTTCCTGATCTTCGCCATAGGCATCAGCCATGCCGTGCAGAACATCAATGTGATGATGAGTGAGATGGCACAGGGACGTGGCCCGTTGGAGGCGTCGCGGCGCACCTTCCGGGCCTTGTTCATCCCGGGCACCACGGCCCTGCTGGCCGATGCGGTAGGCTTCCTCACCTTGCTGGTGATCGATATCGGGGTGATCCAGCAACTGGCGGTCACCGCCAGTATTGGTGTGTTCGTCGCCGTCTTCACCAAGATGTTCCTGCTGCCGGTGCTGATGTCCTATGTCGGTGTCAGTGCCCGTGGCATGCGCCAGCAACACAAACGTGCAACATCCTCCTGGCCAATCTTCCGACGCCTGGCAGCTGTGGTTGAACCACGTGTTGCCGTGCCTTTGGTCTGTGCAGCGCTGGTCCTGCTGGGCTTGGGATTCTACGCCCGGCAAGACCTGAAGGTCGGCGATCTCGATGTGGGAGCGCCAGAGTTCCGCCCTGACGCACGCTACAACCAGGACAACGCCTACCTGCTCGAACATTACACCGCCAGCACCGATATCTATGTGGTGATGTTCAAGACCGCGCGGGAACAGTGCGCCCGCTTTACCAGTGCTGACCTGGCCGATCAGTTCGAGTCGCATATGCGCGAGGTGCCTGGGGTTGAATCGGTGCAGTCGCTCTATGGCGCCATGCGCTTCAACATCCTGGCGCGAAACGAAGGCAATCCGAAATGGGCCGAGTTTTCCCGTGACCAGTATGTGATGAACAATGCCCGTGCCAGCGTTTCCTCGGATCTGGTTGACCCGGACTGCAGCATTGCGCCGATCAGCCTGTACCTGTCCGACCACAAGGCCGAGACCCTGGAGCGGGTTGCCGATGCGGTGGATACCTTTGCCCGTCGCTATACCAACGATGACATACACATCCTCCAGGCAGCCGGCAATGCCGGCATCGAAACAGCCACCAACAGGGTGATCAAGACGTCGGAGAAGCAGATGCTGATCCTGGTCTTCGTGATCATTTCGCTGGTGGTGCTCTGGGAGTTCAAATCCCTCAAGGTCACTTTTGCGCTGATGGCGCCGTTGTACCTGTCCACGGTGCTTTGTGAGGCCGTGATGGCGCAGATGGGGCTGGGGGTGAAAATCGCAACGTTGCCGGTGATTGCCCTGGGTGTGGGTATCGGTGTCGACTATGGCATTTACCTCTATAGCCGTATGGAAGGTTTCCTGCGCCAAGGGCTCGGGTTTCGCCCGGCCTATTTCGAGGCGCTGAAGACCACGGGCACTTCGGTTGCCTTCACTGGCATCACCCTGGCCCTTGGCGTGGCGACCTGGGTGTTCTCGGCTCTGAAGTTTCAGGCCGACATGGGGCTGCTACTGGTGCTGTTGTTCGTCTGGAACATGATAGGTGCACTGGTACTGTTGCCGGCGATGGCTTCCTTGCTCCTGCGAGGAACAATGCCTGCGGCCGGGGGCAGGCCTATACTGGGTGCTCGCTTCTTCGAGTGAGCAATCATGACCCTTCTGACACGCATGGGGTGGCTGGCGTCGGTTGTCGCTGTTGTGATGGTGGGCTGCGCAGACTATGAACGTCGCAAGGCCGAGTTCGTCCACGTCGATCTCAAGCCCGTGGGGCATAACGCCGGCAAGATCGGCTATGTCACATTGGTGCCGCGCGACAAGGTCACCGACATGAGTTTCTATGTCAGCGGCGTGTACCGCACCTCGCGCGAGGTCCGGCTCTACACCTACATCTACAAGGGCACATGCGCCAACCGTGCGGCACAACCGGCGTATTCATTGAATGACATCGTCATGGTAAACCGCACCACTACCGGGTGGGCCTTCAACCGGACCGCCCCGGCGCCTCTCAGTACCTTGAGCGGCCAGGGTTACTCGGTGGTGCTCACCACGGGTCCGGAAGAGGGCAACACAGAACAGTTCTGTGGCGAGATTCCTTGATGCTCGCGCTCACCGTGATTTTTGGGAATTGTCCGATACCGGCGCCGAGGGTTCCTCCGCGATGCGCCTGACCAGCGCCGCATGACCGCTGGCGTCGTCGCCACGGGATATGACCTGGATGACGGCCATGCGATCGCCGGAACCTGCGATAAAGGTGCTGTTCAAGGTTTTGCCGCCGCCCAGGGTCGCGGTACTGTCGACCTGGCGTACACCCAGGCCGTTGCGGCTCAGGCGCGATTCGCCGGTTTGTCGAAAGTCCGGTAGCCCGGCGCTCTGTCGGTCGACGAAGCCGGTGACGGCGCCGTCGAGGAAGGCCGCGTCGTCGTCGCCGGGGCGAGAGGCTTGCGGGAGCGGTTTCTCGATCAGCATGACCACGCGCTTTTCCTTGGCATTGGCATACAGGGTACCCACGGCGCCGGCGCCTTCGCTGCTTTGCTCATCGTCACTCAGGGGGCTGGCGGTGAAGCCTGCCGGGAGGCTGAAGCTGAACTTGCCGCCGAGCACCGCGACCTTTACTACCGGTGCCGGCGTGGCGGCAGGTTTGCTGGCGGCGTGCAGGTTCGACAGGCCCAGCAGGCCGACGACGGCCAGGGTCAGCGTCAGGGTTGTTTTGCTGAAAAACGACATACAGCCTCTCATGGGCGCAGGGGGCGAAGCAGGTGGGTATGCTCACACAAACCTACCCGCTCGGTAAGCCCCGGGTTTCCCGTCGGCCAGACGGTCATGGCGGGCTGCCTCGAGGGGGCTATCGTTGCTTGTCTGGGCAACGACTACCAAGGGAGGGCGGCGCCATGAACACCAGCGATTTACTCGAACAATTACTTCGGGCCGGGCAGGGCTCGCAAGCGCAACAAGGGGGCGGCGGCATGTCGTCGCAAGACCCGATGGGCGGCCTGGGCGGCTTGCTGGGCGGTCTGCTTGGCGGCGGCAGCCCAGGCGGCGGTGGCGGCCTCGGTGGTTTACTGGGCGGCCTTTTGGGTGGTGGTAACAGCAGCGGTGGCGGCTATACCCAAGGGCGCTCCGGTGGAGGCACCAATTACGCGGCCCTGGCTTCGTTGGGCATGATGGCGTTCCAGGCCTATCAAAGCTGGCAGCGCAGCCAGGCGGCAGCCCCGCAACAGGCGGTGCGCACTGTCGATCAATTGTCCGGCCCTGAGGCCGAGGACCACAGCCACGCGATCTTGCGTGCGCTGATTGCGGCAGCCAAGGCTGACGGTCGCATCGACAAGCAAGAAGAACAGTTGATCTACGCTGAAATCAAACGCCATACCAGCGACCCGGAACTGCAGCAATGGCTGGATGCGGAAGTCAGCAAGCCACTCGATGCAGCCGATGTGGCCCAGTCGGCCCAGGACCCGGCCATGGCCGCGGAAATGTACCTGGCCAGCGTGATGCTGGTGGATGATCAGCAGGACGCAGAGCGGGCCTACCTTGACGAACTGGCCAGCGCACTGCAAATCGATCCGGATTTGCAGGTGCACCTGGAGCAGCAGGCCAAGGGCACTGCCTAACTTGGCTGTGGGAGCGGGCTAGCCCCGCGATGGCATCACCGAGATGCGATGGAACGGGTGAATCACGATCGCGAGGCTAGCCCGCGCCTACCGGCCGAGATCTGTAGCGCAAGCACAAAAAAGGCCGCCTTGCGGCAGCCTTTTCCAGAACGCGAGCGAGGAATCAATCCCAGCTCAGAGCACCGCCAGTCTGATACTCGATAACACGGGTCTCGAAGAAGTTCTTCTCCTTCTTCAAGTCCATGATCTCGCTCATCCATGGGAACGGGTTGGTGGTCCCCGGGTACTCTTCCTTCAGGCCGATCTGCGACAGGCGACGGTTGGCGATGAACTTGAGGTAGTCCTCCATCATCGCCGCGTTCATGCCCAGCACGCCGCGCGGCATGGTGTCGCGCGCGTATTCGATTTCCAGCTGGGTGCCCTGCAGGATCATCTGGGTCGCTTCTTCCTTCATTTCGGCATCCCACAGGTGTGGGTTTTCGATCTTGATCTGGTTGATCACGTCGATACCGAAGTTCAGGTGCATGGACTCGTCACGCAGGATGTACTGGAACTGCTCGGCAACGCCGGTCATCTTGTTGCGACGACCCATGGACAGGATCTGGGTGAAGCCGCAGTAGAAGAAGATGCCTTCCAGGACGCAGTAGTAGGCGATCAGGTTGCGCAGCAGTTCCTTGTCGGTCTCGACTGTGCCGGTGTTGAATTCCGGGTCGGAGATCGCGCGGGTGTAGCGCAGGCCCCAGACGGCTTTCTTCGCCACCGACGGGATCTCGTGGTACATGTTGAAGATCTCGCCTTCATCCATGCCCAGCGATTCGATGCAGTACTGGTAGGCGTGGGTGTGGATCGCCTCTTCGAACGCCTGGCGCAGGATGTACTGGCGGCACTCGGGGTTGGTGATCAGGCGGTACACGGCCAGGGCCAGGTTGTTGGCCACCAGGGAGTCGGCAGTGGAGAAGAAGCCCAGGTTACGCATGACGATGCGACGCTCGTCGTCGGTCAGGCCTTCAGGACTCTTCCACAGGGCGATGTCCGCGGTCATGTTGACCTCTTGCGGCATCCAGTGGTTGGCGCAGCCGTCCAGGTACTTCTGCCAGGCCCAGTCGTATTTGAATGGCACCAGCTGGTTGAGGTCGGCGCGGCAGTTGATCATGCGCTTTTCATCGACCGCGACGCGGGCGGAGGAACCTTCCAGTTCCGCCAGGCCTTCGGCGATGTCGAGGTCATCCAGGGCAGCCTTGGCACGCTTGACCGCGTCGGAGTCGGCGGCGGTCACGGCACGGGCTTCCAGGGCGGCTACGCCACCGGCGTTGTCGAGCTTGTCGATGCCTGCAGCGGCAGCTTGAGTGGCGGTGGTGGCTTTGGCGGCTTCTTCGCCGTCGTCCTTGTCGAATTCGTCCCAGCTCAGCATGGTGGGTCTCCTGCTTGAGGGCCATCTATCAGTATGGCCGGTGGATCTTGGTTGCGGTGCTCGCGTCGGGTACAGCAGTGCACGCAAATCTTGGAGCGCCTGCGCAGGTGGTGCCTCGCGGCGCTTTTTGTCTGGCGCTATGGAAGAGGGGGCCGCTGGCGCTTTCGCGGGGCAAGCCCGCTCCTACAGGGAGCGTAAGGCACCGCCCTGGTCGGGGCGGCGCCTTTCAACGACTTACTGGCAGGCTTCGCAATCCGGCTCGTCGATGGCGCAAGCCTTCGGTACCGGAGCAGGGCCGGCGGCCTGGACCGGTGCGCTGTCGCCACCGCTGGACACGGCGTTGAGCTTGCCGGTGTTGATGGTCGACTTCTCGGTGCTGGTCGCGGCCAGGGCACGGAGGTAGTAGGTGGTCTTCAGACCACGGTACCAGGCCATGCGGTAGGTGACGTCCAGTTTCTTGCCCGAAGCACCGGCGATGTACAGGTTCAGCGACTGGGCCTGGTCGATCCACTTCTGGCGACGGCTGGCGGCGTCGACGATCCACTTGGTTTCCACTTCGAAGGCAGTGGCGTACAGGTCTTTCAGTTCTTGCGGGATACGCTCGATCTGCTGCACGGAACCGTCGTAGTACTTCAGGTCGTTGATCATGACCGGATCCCACAGGCCACGGGCCTTGAGGTCACGGACCAGGTACGGGTTGATCACGGTGAATTCGCCCGACAGGTTCGATTTCACGTACAGGTTCTGGTAGGTCGGCTCGATGGACTGCGATACGCCGGTGATGTTGGCGATGGTCGCGGTCGGCGCGATGGCCATGATGTTCGAGTTACGAATACCTTTCTGTACGCGGGCACGAACCGGTGCCCAGTCCAGGGACTCGGTCAGGTCGACGTCGATGTACTTCTGGCCACGGGCCTCGATCAGGATCTGTTGCGAATCCAGCGGCAGGATGCCCTTGGACCACAGCGAGCCCTGGAAGGTCTCGTAGGCGCCACGCTCGTCGGCCAGGTCACAGGAAGCCTGGATGGCGAAGTAGCTGACCGCTTCCATCGACTTGTCGGCGAACTCGACGGCAGCGTCGGAGCCGTAAGGAATGTGCTGCAGGTACAGCGCATCCTGGAAGCCCATGATGCCCAGGCCGACCGGACGGTGCTTGAAGTTCGAGTTACGCGCTTGCGGCACCGAGTAGTAGTTGATGTCGATCACGTTGTCGAGCATGCGCACGGCGGTGTTCACGGTGCGTTGCAGCTTGGGCTCGATCAACCTGCCGAACCACATCGTCGACGGCAAGCTGGAC
>NZ_JBIVXC010000019.1:25597-107617 GCF_044769005.1 Pseudomonas sp. NPDC090755
CAGGTTGCAGACCGCGAACTCGTCCTTGTTGGTGTTCAAGGTGATCTCGGTGCACAGGTTCGAGCTGTGGACCACACCCACGTGCTGCTGCGGGCTGCGCAGGTTGCACGGATCCTTGAAGGTCAGCCATGGGTGGCCGGTCTCGAACAGCATCGAGAGCATCTTGCGCCACAGGTCCTTGGCCTGGATGGTCTTGAACACCTTGATCTTGTTGTACTCGGTCAGGGCTTCGTAGTACTCGTAGCGCTCTTCGAAGGCCTTGCCGGTCAGGTCGTGCAGGTCCGGCACTTCCGATGGCGAGAACAGGGTCCACTTGCCGTCATCGAAGACACGCTTCATGAACAGGTCAGGGATCCAGTTGGCGGTGTTCATGTCGTGGGTACGACGACGGTCATCACCGGTGTTCTTGCGCAGCTCGATGAATTCTTCGATGTCCAGGTGCCAGGTTTCCAGGTAGGCACAGACAGCGCCCTTGCGCTTGCCACCCTGGTTGACGGCGACGGCGGTGTCGTTGACCACTTTCAGGAAAGGTACGACGCCCTGGGATTTACCGTTGGTGCCCTTGATGTAGGAGCCCAGTGCGCGCACAGGGGTCCAGTCGTTGCCCAGGCCACCGGCGAATTTCGACAGCATGGCGTTGTCGTGGATCGCGTGGTAGATGCCCGACAGGTCGTCCGGCACGGTGGTCAGGTAGCAGCTCGACAGCTGCGGACGCAGGGTACCGGCGTTGAACAGGGTCGGGGTCGAGGCCATGTAGTCGAAGGACGACAACAGGTTGTAGAACTCGATCGCACGGGCTTCCTTGTCTTTTTCTTCCAGCGCCAGGCCCATGGCCACGCGCATGAAGAACACCTGTGGCAGCTCGAAGCGCACGCCATCCTTGTGGATGAAGTAGCGGTCGTACAGGGTCTGCAGGCCCAGGTAGGTGAATTGCTGGTCGCGCTCGTGGTCGATCGCCTTGCCCAGTTTGTCCAGGTCGAAGTCGGCCAGGGCAGGGTTGAGCAGTTCGAACTCGACGCCCTTGGCGACGTAGGCCGGCAGGGCCTTGGCGTACAGGTCGGCCATCTCGTGGTGGGTGGCGCTGTCGGCCACGCCCAGGAAGCCCAGGCCTTCGGCGCGCAGGGTGTCCATCAGCAGGCGGGCGGTGACGAACGAGTAGTTCGGCTCGCGCTCGACCAGGGTACGGGCGGTCATCACCAGGGCGGTGTTGACGTCCTTGATGGCCACGCCGTCATAGAGGTTCTTCAGGGTTTCGCGCTGGATCAGGTCGCCATCGACTTCGGCCAGGCCTTCGCAGGCTTCGCTGATGATGGTGTTCAGGCGGTTCATGTCCAGCGGCGCGAGGCTGCCGTCGGCCAGGGTGATGCGGATGGTTGGGTGCGGCTGCACGGCGGCGTCGCTGCTGCCACGGGTGGCACGCTCTTTGGCACGCTGGTCGCGGTAGATCACATAGTCACGGGCGACTTTCTGCTCGCCGGCGCGCATCAGGGCCAGTTCGACCTGGTCCTGGATCTCTTCGATATGGATGGTGCCGCCCGATGGCATGCGACGCTTGAAGGTGGCGGTGACCTGTTCGGTCAGGCGGGCAACGGTGTCGTGGATGCGCGACGAGGCGGCTGCGGTGCCGCCTTCAACTGCGAGGAACGCCTTGGTGATGGCCACGGTGATCTTGTCGTCGGTGTAGGCGACGACAGTGCCATTGCGCTTGATCACACGCAGTTGGCCTGGGGCGGTGGCAGCCAGATCCAGGTTCGAATCGGCGGCCTGCGGCGCCAAGGCCTGCGGGTTCTCGCGAGTTGTGTCGGTTTGCATGGGTGTCTCCACAGTCTCTATGTTTATTCAGGCGCCTCATGGGCGCCCACCGTTCCGTCCGAAAGCTCGACAACCACCCGGGGGCACAAGAACACACAAGGCTCTCGTGCGCCGACCGGGTCGGGCATACCTACTTCGGGACAGATCAGGAATTAGGGCAATCGTTTGCCGCTCCCTGGCCGAAGTCAAAGGTTCCGGGGTAAACCCCAAAACTGTTGTGGTACCGCTTGCGGCTTTGCCTGCAACGCGCGTACCTGAAACAAGGCCCTGGAAGGGCTTGCAACCTTCGTCTCCGCAGGAGCGGTTTGGCTGCTGAATGCAAGTAAAGTTCAAGCAGAAAAAGCACCTTCAGAGGGCTTGAGTTTCGTGCCTGACTTGTGCTTGGGATTTTGGTGAAACCCCAACATCTAGTGTTTCGCTGCGCTGGGGATACAAGATAATGCGGTCCAGGGGGTATTGCAAGGCGGCGCCCTGTGGATAACTTGTGTGTAGTTTGTGAGTGATTTTTTGGAAGCCCCTGTAGGCCACGTCCCACCGCTCTTTACTCTTTTTTGCGCCCGAATCGGCGTTCGAGCGGATTTTTTCGGGCGCGAACCCTATCACAAAAAAGCGCCCGGTCCGAGGCGTTTTGGCACGGGTTTTGTTTGGCGTCGGCAGCGGTTGGCAGGGGCGAGGTGCCATCGTAGTATCCGGGGGCGATGTTGCCCTTTGATGAAAGGGTGATGCAGGTCTTCTTCCTATAACAATGTCCGGCAGGGGTGAACCGTGGAGCAGCGTAGTCAGGTGTTGATCGTCGAGGATGACCAGCGATTGGCTGACCTGACCCGTGAATACCTGCAGGCCAACGGCTTCGATGTCGCGGTCGAAGGCGACGGTGCCCGGGCGGCGGCGCGGATCATTGCCGAGCAGCCGGACCTGGTGGTGCTCGACCTGATGCTGCCTGGCGAAGACGGCCTGAGCATTTGCCGCAAGGTGCGCCAGCAGTTTGCCGGACCGATCCTCATGCTCACCGCGCGCAGTGACGACCTGGACCAGGTCCAGGGCCTGGACCTGGGCGCCGACGACTATGTCTGCAAGCCGGTGCGCCCGCGTGTGCTGCTGGCACGAATCCACGCCTTGCTCAGGCGCAGCGAGGCCCCTGCCGAGAGCGAACCCCCGCAATGCCTGCAGTTCGGGCCCTTGCGCGTCGACAACACCCTGCGCGAGGCCTGGTTGCACGACAACGGTATCGAGCTGACCAGCGCCGAGTTCGACCTGCTCTGGCTGCTGGTCAGCAACGCCGGGCGCACCCTGTCGCGGGAAGAAATATTCACTTCGCTGAGGGGGGTGGGCTACGACGGCCAGGACCGCTCCATCGATGTGCGCATCTCCAGGATCCGCCCGAAGATCGGCGATGACCCCGAACACCCCCGGATGATCAAGACCATCCGCAGCAAGGGCTACCTGTTCGTGCGCGAGGCGGCCGAGGCCATGGGCCAGGTGCGATGAATTCGATTTTCCTGCGCATCTATGGCGGCATGCTCGCCGCGCTGGTGCTGGTGGCCGTGCTCGGCGTACTCAGCCTGCACCTGCTCAACGAGGTGCGTGCCGCCCAGCACCGCGAGCGCCTGGCTCACGGTACCTTTACCCTGATGGCCGACAACCTGGTGCCCCTGGGGGCGCTCGAGCGCAAGCGCAACCTGCTGATCTGGGAGCGTTTGCTGGGCATTCCGCTGCAACTGCAACCCCTGTCGGCGGCGGGGCTCGATGGTGGGCAGCGCAGCCAGTTGCAGCGCGGCCAGGTGCTGGTGGAAAAGACCGGTCCCCATGCGGCCAAGGTCATGCGCCAGGTCGGTACCCAGGATCTGCTGCTGATCGGGGAAGTGCAGCAGATCAGCGAGCAACTGGCGCGCGCCACGATTTACCTGTTGATCGACGAACTGGTGCGCTACCCGATCGGCGAGCAGCCGCGGCGCCTGGCCGAGCTCAAGCGCAACAAGGGCTTTGGTTTCGAGCTGAACCTGCGGCGTGTGGAACAGACCGACATGGACGAAGACCAGCGCCGCCGCGTCGACGAGGGCGACACGGTGCTGGCGCTGGGAAAGGACGGCGATTCGATCCGCGTCTATGCCGGCATGGTCGGCACGCCCTGGGCCCTGGAAATCGGCCCGCTGTACCAGTTGAACCCTTATCCACCGCAGATGCTGGTGCTGATTGCCGCCCTGGGCCTGTGCCTGATCGGCCTGATCGTCTATTTGCTGGTGCGCCAGCTCGAGCGGCGCCTGTCCGCCCTTGAAACCGCTGCCACGCGCATTGCCCAGGGCAGCCTGGATACCCGGGTGACCGCTGACGATGCCGATTCGGTGGGGCGCCTGGCCGCTGCTTTCAACGGCATGGCCGAGCACCTGCAGCGCTCGCTGGCCATCCAGCGCGAGCTGGTGCGGGCGGTCTCCCATGAGCTGCGCACCCCGGTGGCGCGGCTGCGCTTTGGCCTGGAGATGATTGCCAGCGCCCGTGACGAGCAGGCCCGCGAGAAGTACCTCAGCGGCATGGATGGCGATATCCAGGACCTGGACAAGCTGGTCGACGAGATGCTCACCTACGCCCGCCTCGAGCAGGGCGCGCCGGCCCTGCATTTCCAGCGGGTCGATCTGGATGCCTTGCTCGATCAGGTGATTGCCGAGCTGGCGCCACTGCGCAGCGATGTCAGGGTGTTCCGCGGCCCATGCCAGATCGGTGAGCCGGGGCAGGACGAGCAGGGCGCCTGGGTCGAGGCTGAGCCGCGCTACCTGCACCGGGCCCTGCAGAACCTGGTCAGCAATGCCATGCGCCATGCCGAATCCCGGGTCAGCCTCAGCTATCAGCTGGGCACCCAGCGCTGCCGGATCGATGTCGAAGACGATGGCCCGGGTGTGCCGGAAAGCGTCTGGGATCGCATCTTCACCCCCTTCACCCGACTCGACGACAGCCGCACCCGCGCCTCCGGCGGCCATGGCCTGGGGTTGTCGATCGTGCGACGGATCATCTACTGGCATAACGGCCGCGCCTCGGTCGGTCACAGCGAACAGCTGGGCGGGGCCCGTTTCAGCCTGAGCTGGCCGCGTACCCAGGATGCACCGTGAGCGTGCCACAGAGGCTGGAGCAGGTGTTGAGTCCGGCTCGCTTCGATACCTTGCTGCTCGACCTGTACGGCCCCGGGTTGATGCCGGCGCAGCGCCCGGTGCTGGTGTCGCAATGGTCCAAGTACTACTTCGCCCTGGTCTGGCGGTTGGCGGCAAGCGGTGAGCAGTTGCCGCTGTTTACGCAAGCCCGCATCGTCCTGGATACCCGTGGCCTGCCGCTCGAGCTGAGCGCACGTGCTGGGTATTGTGGCGACCTTGAGCAACTGCTGGAGCATCACCTCAAGCCGCTGGTACAGCGCCTGGCGACGCTGGGCGAGGTGGCTGCGACCGTGCTGTGGGGCAATGCCGGGGACTGCCTGGATCAGGCCCTGCAGCGAGACCTGGCCGATTGCGGCGGGTTGCGCCGCTTGCTCGAAACGCCAGGCAGCCCGCTGTACGCCGCCGTCACACTGGATAGCGCCGGCCGGCGTCGGCGGCGCACGTGCTGCCTGAGTTACAAGGTGGACTGGGTCGGGCACTGCGAACACTGCCCGTTGCTGGCGTGAGGCTCAAACGCTGACCAGGCTCAGCAACTGGTCATCCTGCAGGCAGAACTGCCCTTCAAGCTCCCGTCCTTTATGCCACTGCGTCGACAGGTCGGTCAGCAGGCGCAAGCGTGCCTGACCGTCGGCGCTCCATTCCAGCACTTCGGCGTGCTCGAAATAGAAGCGCTGCTGGACGATAGGGTAGAGGGCCTTGAACAGGCTTTCCTTGAGGGAAAAGGTCAGGGTGACGGTCAAGCCGGTTTGCCCGGTGTCCATCCGTTGCAGTTCGGCCTCGGTGAGGATTTCCCGGCAAAGGCGTGCCGCGCGCTCGTCACTGAGCAGGCTTTCCTGGTCCAGCCCAAGTCCCTGGCAATCACTGCGGTGTGCCACCACGGCGGCGGCCCAGCCCTTGCCGTGGGTGATCGAGCCGCTGATGCCCGCCGGCCAGATCGGCGAGCGGTCCTCGTGGGTGCCGGGGACGTACTCGCGACCGTCCAGGCGCTGCAAGGCTGCCCGGGCGCACACCCGGCCGGCCAGGTACTCGGCCTGGCGCTTGGCCACCGAGCGTTGCAGGCTGGGTGTCTGCTCGATACCGGCGCGGGCAAAGTCATCGCTGGCCAGCAGGGCAGGGTCGAAGGGGCAACTGACCAGTACCGCACCGGGGATCGGGCGGGGCAGGGGCCAATCGTGCAGCAGCGGGGCGCAGCAGGAGGGAAGTCGATTCATGTCCGGTATTGTGCCGTGGGCCAGCTGTTCAGCCAAGGTTCAGGCAGGGTTCAGCGGCCGTTCAGGGCCGCTTGCGTAGTCTGGCTTCCACACCCACTCAGGGCATCACAAGGAGTCAGTACCATGAAAACCCTCAATACCCTGTTCCTCGCCGTGGCCTTTCTGGGCGCCAGCGCCGCCGCGCAGGCCGCCGACACCACCTTCGCCGGCGTCACCTACGGCCAGACCAGCGACAAGATCAAGAAGTCCGGCCTGCTCAGCAGCAACACCGATCACCTGAACACCGACGGCATCATCCACAAGGACGGCACCTATGGCATCCGTATTGGCCAGATGAACGACCAGGGGCGCTACTACCTTACCTACGACAACGTCTCCAACGACCACAGCGGCCTGAAGATGCGCCAGGAAAACCTGCTGGGCAGCTACGATGTGTTCTACCCGCTGGGCAACACCACCAAGCTGTTCGGCGGTGCCAGCGCCGGCCTGACCAAAATCAGCCAGGAGTCCTCCGGCTACAGCCGCGACACCGACACCGGCTACGCCGTCGGCCTGCAGGCCGGTGTGCTGCAACAGGTCAGCGACCAGGCGTCGGTGGAACTGGGTTACCGTTACCTGCGCAGCAACGCCAGCACCGAACTGGCCGAGCATGGCGGCCCGAAAGTCGGCACCCTGCGCCTGGACAGCAGCGCCCAGACCTACCTGGCGCTCAACTACGCCTTCTGACCGGCGCGTAGCCTGCCCGAACCGGCCTGCAGTTGCAGGGCCGGTTCGCTGTTATTCTTCTGCACAGGATTCGTTTTATGCCGACTTGTCGGCACGCGTAGGGAGGAGCGTATGAAACTGCTGGTGGTCGAGGATGAGGCACTCTTGCGTCATCACTTGTACAGCCGCTTGACGGAAAGCGGGCATGTGGTCGAAGCGGTGGCCGATGCCGAAGAAGCCTTGTACCAGGCCGAACAGTACAACCATGACCTGGCGGTGATCGACCTGGGCCTGCCGGGCATGAGCGGGCTGGACCTGATTCGCCAGCTGCGCTCCCGGGGCAAGAGCTTTCCGGTATTGATCCTGACCGCACGCGGCAACTGGCAGGACAAGGTCGAAGGGCTGGCGGCCGGAGCCGACGATTATGTGGTCAAGCCTTTTCAGTTCGAAGAACTGGAAGCCAGGCTCAATGCCCTGCTGCGCCGTTCCAGTGGCTTCACCCAGTCGACCATTGCCGCCGGTCCCTTGTTGCTGGACCTCAACCGCAAGCAGGCGACCCTGGATGAGCAGCCCCTGGCCCTGACCGCCTACGAATACCGCATTCTCGAATACCTGATGCGCCATCACCAACAGGTAGTGGCCAAGGAACGCCTGATGGAGCAGCTCTACCCGGATGACGACGAGCGTGACCCGAACGTGATCGAGGTGCTGGTCGGCCGCCTGCGCCGCAAGCTTGAGGGCGATAACGGCTTCAAGCCCATCGATACGGTGCGTGGCATGGGGTATCTGTTCACCGAGCGTTGCCGGTGATTCGTTCGCTACGCCTGCGGCTGATGGTGGCAGCAGCGCTGCTGGCGCTGCTGTTCATGCTCGGTTTGCTGCCGGCCCTGCAGAAGGCCTTCAGCCTGGCCTTGCAGGAGGCGATCGAAAAGCGCCTGGCCTCGGACGTCACCACCCTGATCTCCGCGGCACGCGTCGAGAACAATCAACTGCAGATGCCGGTGCTGCTGCCCGACGAGAAATTCGACCTGCCCGACAGCCGCCTGCTCGGCTATATCTTCGACCGCCAGGGCAACCTGGTGTGGCGCTCGCGGGCCACCGCCGATGAAAACATCAACTACACCCCGCGCTATGACGGGCGCGGCAACGAATTCGCGCGAATCCGCCAGGTCGATGGCGAGGAGTATTTCGTCTATGACGTGGAGGTCAAGCTGCTCGGAGGCAAGAGCGCAGCCTTCAGCATCGTCGCCCTGCAGCCGCTGCGCGAGTACCAGCAAACCCTCAATGGCCTGCGCGAACGCCTGTACCTGGGCTTCGGCGCGGCGCTGCTGACCTTGCTGGCGCTGCTCTGGGCGGGTATGACCTGGGGCCTGCGGTCGCTGCGTCAGTTGAGCCACGAGCTTGATGATGTCGAGTCCGGCGCCCGCGACGGGCTCAGCGCTGAGCATCCTCGGGAGCTGCTGCGCCTCACCGGCTCGTTGAACCGCCTGTTGCGCAGCGAGCGCGAGCAGCGCCAACGCTACCGTGACTCGCTGGGCGACCTGGCCCACAGCCTGAAAACCCCGCTGACCGTGTTGCAAGGGGTCAGTGAAAGCATGGCGCAGCGCCGTGAAGACCGCGAACAGGCGCGCATCCTGCAAAGCCAGATCGAGCGCATGAGCCAGCAGATCGACTACCAACTGCAACGCGCCAGCCTGCGCAAAAGCGGCCTGGTGCGCCACCAGGTAGCCCTGCGGCCCTTGCTCGACAGCCTGTGCAGCACCCTGGCCAAGGTCTACCGCGACAAGCAGGTCAAGGTCAGCCTCGAGGTTCCCGAGCAGGCCATGGTGCCCATGGAGCAGGGCGCCTTGCTCGAACTGCTCGGCAACCTGCTGGAAAACGCATACCGCCTGTGCCTGGGCCAGGTACGCATCAGCTGGCACGGTGGCGACACGCAGGTCGAGCTGTGTATCGAGGATGACGGGCCTGGCGTGCCGCCTGACCAGCGTGAGCGGATCCTCCAGCGCGGTGAGCGCCTCGACCGCCAGCACCCGGGGCAGGGCATCGGCCTGGCGGTGGTCAAGGACATCATCGACAGCTACGACGCCAGCCTTGCCCTCGATGACTCTCCTTTGGGCGGAGCGGCGTTTCGCATCGGCTTTTCCCGGGACTGAACCGCCATCCCCCGTGGGCGGATTACCGCCATCACCTTTCATTTGCCCAGGGTGGCGGGCGGAAATCCGCCAACCCTGACCCCTTCACTGCGTCCTCACAGTGCAAGCAAACCCGCGCAATACGGGCTTTGCACCGATCGAGCGCATTTTGGCATCAGGCTTGCTATTGACCCTGCAGAGTCCTGCCAGGCAGCTCGACACAACAAATCCCTCCAGTGCAGGAGGGTTCGCGCTTTAGGTATCGCTCGCGTCCTGGGAAGGATCGGGCCGTACACTTGAGGAAATAGCCATGACGACGCGTCAGCCACTGTACAAATCGCTGTATATCCAGGTGTTAGTAGCGATCACCATCGGTATCCTGCTGGGCCACTACTACCCCGAAACCGGCGTTGCCCTCAAACCTTTGGGTGACGGCTTCGTCAAACTGATCAAGATGGTCATTGCCCCCATCATCTTCTGCACCGTGGTCAGCGGCATCGCTGGCATGCAGAGTATGAAATCGGTCGGCAAGACCGGTGGCTACGCGCTGCTCTACTTCGAAATCGTCTCCACCATCGCCCTGATCATCGGTCTGGTGGTGGTCAACGTGGTCAAGCCCGGCGCCGGCATGCACATCGATGTCAGCACCCTGAATGCCAGCAGCGTGGCCGCCTATGCCGCCGCCGGCGCGCAGCAGACCACGGTCGGCTTCCTGCTCAACATCATCCCCAACACCGTGGTCGGCGCCTTTGCCAACGGCGACATCCTCCAGGTGCTGATGTTCTCGGTGATCTTCGGCTTCGCCCTGCATCGCCTGGGTGCCTACGGCAAGCCGCTGCTGGACCTGATCGACCGCTTCGCCCACGTCATGTTCAACATCATCAACATGATCATGAAGCTGGCGCCGGTCGGTGCCTTCGGTGCCATGGCCTTCACCATCGGCCAGTACGGCGTCGGCTCGCTGGTGCAGCTGGGCTACCTGATGGCCTGCTTCTACGTCACCTGCGTGCTGTTCATCCTCGTGGTTTTGGGCGGTATCGCCCGCGCCCATGGCTTCAGCGTCCTCAAGCTGATCCGCTACATCCGTGAAGAACTGATGATCGTGCTGGGTACTTCGTCCTCCGAGTCGGCCCTGCCACGCATGCTGACCAAGATGGAGCGCCTGGGTGCGAAGAAATCCGTAGTAGGCCTGGTGATCCCCACCGGCTACTCGTTCAACCTGGACGGTACCTCGATCTACCTGACCATGGCGGCTGTGTTCATCGCCCAGGCCACCGACACCACCATGGACATCACCCACCAGATCACCCTGCTGCTGGTGCTACTGGTAGCGTCCAAAGGTGCTGCGGGCGTGACCGGTAGTGGCTTCATCGTTCTGGCGGCCACCCTGTCGGCGGTAGGTCACCTGCCGGTAGCCGGCCTGGCCCTGATCCTCGGCATCGACCGCTTCATGTCCGAAGCCCGTGCCCTGACCAACCTGATCGGCAACGCCGTGGCCACCGTGGTCGTGGCCAAGTGGGTCAAGGAGCTGGACGAAGACAAGCTGCAGGCCGAGCTGGCCTCCGGTGGCTCGCCACTGGTCGATACCCGTCCGGTCGACGACCTGGGCGTGGCTGAAGGTGTTGCTCGCTAAGACGGCGACTGCGAAATGAAAAAGCCCATCTTCGGATGGGCTTTTTTGTGCCTGTTGCCTACAGAGACTGACCAGTAACCCTGTGGGAGCTGGCGAAGCCTGCGATCGGCCGCGCAGCGGCCGTAGTCCGGGGGCGATTGCACGGGCGTCATCGCAGGCTGCGCCAGCTCCCACAGGTGCACAGCCCCATACGGCGGCTATTCCACCCGCGTCTCGCCGCTGTACACCAGGGTATGCCGACAGCGTCGGCACAGGTAGCGCCGCCCCTGGCGCACCAGGCTGTGTCGCTGGGCCGAGAACGGGAAGTCGCTGCCGGCGCAGGGGCAGCGGTAGATGTAGCGGGTCACCGTACGACGCTTGACCGCATAGTTGTGGCAGCGATGGGGCGGCAGTTCATAGACGCCGCGCATGATCAGTTGCCATTCCTCGCCGTGGGGCTGGATGCGGTCACCGAACAGTTGATGGGCCACCAGGTGGGCCACTTCATGGGCCACGGTCTGTTTGAGGAAGTCTTCGCTGTTCTCGCGATACAGTTGCAGGTTGAAGCGCAGCAGGTTCTCATGCAGGTGGGCGACGCCCGCCTTTTGTCCGCGCAGCTTGAAGCTGACTTCGGGGCGCGGGAAGGGGCGTTTGAAAAAGGCTTCGGCTTGCAGGTAACAGGTTTCGACGCGGGATTTGAGCAGCTCGGGCATATCGGGGAACACTCCTGGGCGGCAATTATGCCGCAAGCGCCGCAACGCTGCCGAGCCACCGGTCAGCACACAGCATCAGGCCGCCTTGCGGCGGCCTGAGGGTTACAGCACCTATGTTGTTTTGTTTTCTAATAGTTTTCTAGTCGTTTTCTAATTGGTATAGACCGGTCCCACGCCCAGACCCCAGATGATCACGGTGAAGGCCATGATGGCTACCAGCACCACCAGGCCGACCGCCAGTACCGAACTCGAGAACAGGAAGCCTTCATCCGAAGGTATGTTCATGAAGGTCGGCAGGCCGACATAGAGCAGATAGACCGTGTAGCACACGGCTGCCGTGCCGACGATCATTCCCAGCCACAGGTGTGGGTACAGCGCCGCCAGGCCGCCGATGAACAGCGGTGTTGCGGTGTAGGTGGCAAAGGCGATGCAGCGGGCGAGGCTCGGATTGGCATCGTAGGTACGTGCCATCCAGTGAATGAACGCGCCCATGACCGCTACGCCACCAAGCATGGCCAGGTAGGACATGATGGTCATCCATAGCGCGCTTTCCTGGGTCAGCATGACCGGAGCGCGATCGCCGATGACCCAGCCGACCTGGGTTGTACCGATGAACGCCGATACCGCCGGGATGGCCGCCAGTATCAGGGTGTGGGTCAGGTACATGTGGCTGATGCTTTCTTCCTCGCCACGTATTTCTTTCCATTCCTGATCAGGATGCGTAAATAGCCCAACAACGTGATGGATCATGCCAGTCACTCCTATCGTTGTTGCATCGCCCCCCAGCGGAGCGCTTGCGACCCCAAGTGGTACGGGCCAGAGGATCGAGGTCAGCTTTTTTACCGTGGCCTTATGTCGCAGTATAGGAAGGAGTTAGCCGCTTAAAGCCGGCTTTTTAGAGCAAATCGCGCTGTCAGGGTCACGGCTAATCACCTTGCAGTCTTTATCGGATTGGTCTACGCCTGCCGACGGTTTGTGCGTAAAATGTGCGGCTTTTGTCACACCTCGCGGATTCCAAGCGCTATGGGCACCCTTTCGGTCAACCAGAACAAACTGCAAAAACGCCTGCGTCGTCTCGCCGGCGAAGCCATCACCGACTTCAACATGATCGAAGACGGCGACAAGGTCATGGTCTGCCTGTCCGGCGGCAAAGACAGCTACACCATGCTCGATGTTCTGCTGCACCTGCAGAAAGTGGCGCCGATCAAGTTCGAGATCGTCGCGGTGAACATGGACCAGAAGCAGCCGGGCTTCCCCGAGCACGTGCTGCCGGCCTACCTCCAGACCCTGGGCGTCGAGTACCACATCGTCGAGAAGGACACCTACTCGGTGGTCAAGGAGCTGATCCCGGAGGGCAAGACCACCTGCTCGCTGTGCTCGCGCCTGCGCCGTGGCACCCTGTACACCTTCGCCGACGAGATCGGCGCGACCAAGATGGCCCTGGGGCACCACCGCGATGACATCGTCGAGACCTTCTTCCTCAACATGTTCTTCAACGGTACCCTCAAGGCCATGCCGCCCAAGCTGCGCGCCGACGACGGTCGCAACGTGGTGATCCGTCCGCTGGCCTACTGCAGCGAGAAGGACATCCAGGCCTATTCGGACATGAAAGAATTCCCGATCATCCCGTGCAACCTCTGTGGCTCCCAGGAAAACCTGCAGCGCCAGGTGGTCAAGGAGATGCTGGTGGAGTGGGAGCGCAAGACCCCGGGCCGTACCGAGAACATCTTCCGCGGCCTGCAGAACGTAGTGCCGTCGCAGCTGGCCGACCGCAACCTGTTCGACTTCGCCAACCTGAAGATCGATGAGAACGCCACGCCGCGTTTCCTCGACGTGCTGAATATCTGACCGGCATGCGCGACTACCAATGGCTGCATGAGTACTGCCTGAACCGCTTCGGCTCCGCTGCTGCCCTGGAAGCGCACCTGCCCCAGGCCAGAAGCCCGGAGCAGTTGCGGGCAATCAGTGCCGACCGCTACCTGTCGACCCTGGCCCTGCGGGTGTTTCGCGCCGGGCTCAAGCACAGCCTGGTGGATGCCAAGTGGCCGGCCTTCGAGCAGGTGTTCTTCGGCTTCGACCCGGAAAAGGTGGTGCTGATGGGCGCCGAGCACCTGGAGCGGCTGATGCAGGACACCCGCATCATTCGTCACCTGGGCAAGCTCAAGAGCGTGCCGCGCAATGCGCAGATGATCCTCGACATCGAGAAAGAGAAGGGCAGTTTCGGCGCCCTGATCGCCGACTGGCCGGTGACCGACATCATCGGGCTATGGAAGTACCTGGCCAAGCATGGCAACCAGCTCGGCGGGCTGTCGGCACCGCGCTTTTTGCGCATGGTCGGCAAGGATACCTTCATCCCCACCGACGACATGGCCGCGGCCCTGATCGCCCAGGACATCATCGACAAGCCACCGACCAGCCAGCGTGACCTGGCGCTGGTGCAGGCAGCGTTCAACCAGTGGCACGCCGAGAGTGGCCGGCCACTGTGCCAGCTGTCGGTGATGCTGGCGCACACCGTCAATCATTGAGAGCGGTGGTACCGTCATCGCAGGCTTCGCCAGCTCCCACATGCACTACTTGTGGGAGCTGGCGAAGCCTGCGATGACGGCCCCGCTCAGTTCGAGCCTTCCCCAGCCAGGCGCCGCTCATACTGGAACTTCCAGCGCACATACAGCAGGGCACTGACGAACAGCGCCAGGCTGATCGCCACTTCCAGCCAGCCGAACAGCGCCCGTGACGGGTCGAACGCGGCCAGCACCCCCTTGATGAAGTACAGGTTGACCACGAAGCAGGTCCAGGCGTGGGCGCGGGCGTTGCCCAGCAGCATGCCGGGCAGCAGCAGGGCCAGCGGCACCAGCTCGACCGCCAGGATCACCCCGATGCGTGCACCGTGCAGGTCGGCGAACAGCAGGTTGTTGAGGGTCAGCAGGGCGATCAGGCCGAAGAAGCTGGCCAGGCTCAAGGCCCGGGCCAGGCGCAGGCGCGGCACCAGCCATTCGATCGCGGGCAGCACCTTGGGCTTTTTAGCCACGGCCGTTCTCCAGCAGTTTGGCGGTGCTGGCCAGACGTTGGCCAAGGGCGCGGCACAGGGTGATTTCATCGGTGTCCAGGTCACGCTTGCCGTCGGCCCCGGCGTGATGGCTGGCGCCATAGGGCGTGCCGCCGCCACGGGTCTCCAGCAGCGCCGATTCGCTGTAGGGCAGGCCCATGATCAGCATGCCGTGGTGCATCAACGGCAGCAGCATCGACAGCAGGGTCGACTCCTGGCCGCCGTGCAGGCTGGCAGTGGAGGTGAAGGCCGCTGCCGGCTTGCCGACCAGGCCACCGCTGAGCCACAGGCTGCTGGTGCCGTCGATGAAGTACTTGAGCGGTGCGGCCATGTTGCCGAAGCGGGTCGGGCTGCCCAGGGCCAGGCCCGAGCAATGGCGCAGGTCGTCCAGGGTGGCATAGAGGGCGCCGGTTTCCGGGATGTCCGGGGCCACGGCTTCGCATTCGGTGGAAATCGCCGGCACCGTGCGGATGCGTGCCTCCAGGCCGGCCATTTCGACGCCGCGGGCAATCTGCCGGGCCATCTCGCTGGTCGAGCCGTGGCGGCTGTAGTACAGGATCAGGATGTACGGCGTGCTCACGGCAGGATCTCCAGCACCTTCTCCGGTGGCCGGCCGACCACGGCCTTGTCGCCGGCGATCAGGATCGGCCGCTCGATCAGTTTCGGGTGCTTGACCATGGCGTCGATCAGCTGGGCTTCGCTCAGGGACGGATCAGCCAGGTTCAGGTCCTTGTACTCATCCTCGCCGCTGCGCAGCAGCTGGCGCGCGCTGATGCCCAGCTTGCCGAGCAGGGTCGCAAGTTCCGCGGCGCTGGGCGGGGTTTCCAGGTAGCGGACCACGGTCGGGGCCAGGCCACGGGCTTCGAGCAACTCCAGGGCACCACGGGATTTGGAGCAGCGCGGATTGTGATAAAGCGTAAGGTCGGTCATGTTCGGGTCGCATCCAGCAGGGGGTGGCGGCTATTCTAACCGCAGCGACATCGCATTTTGCTTGAAACTTCGAGAAGGATTGACCCATGACAAGGCGTTTGGCAGCAGCACTGGCCATCACCGCGAGCCTGTTGCTTGGCGGTTGCGGTGCGGATTATGGCCTGGACCAGAATGGCCAGGCGGTAAAGGCCGAGCAGATCGACGGGCACTGGCTGGTGCTCAACTACTGGGCCGAATGGTGCGGCCCGTGCCGTATCGAAATCCCGGAGCTCAATGCCGCGGCCAAGCAATGGCAGGCCCAGGGCGTGAAGGTGGTCGGGGTGAACTTTGACGGCCTGCAGGGTGAGGAGCTGAAAAAGGCCAGCGAAGCCCTGGGCATCGGCTTCACCGTACTGGCCAGCGACCCGGCCGAGCGCTTCGAGCTGCCGCGCAGCGAAGCCTTGCCGGTGACCTACATCATCGACGACAAGGGCAAGGTGCGTGAGCAGTTGATGGGGGAGCAGACCCTTGAAGGGTTGAACGAGAAGATCAAGGCGCTTAAAGACGCCAAGAGCTGAGGGGCGCATCGCCGGCGATGGAATCGGCGCGGTGTCAGTTGTTACGCGCTGCTTGCATCGCTGGCGATGCCAGCTCCCACTCAGCCTTCTTCAGGCCAGAAGCGCAGCGGCTTGCCCTCGGCCGGCCAGAAGCGCACCTGCTCGATCGGCGAGATATCCCAGCGCTGCACGGTTTCCAGGGCCTGGAGGAAGCGTTTTTCCTGCTCCATCAGGGCTGGCGCGCACAATTTGCGGGTGCTGCCGACCTTGCCGAAGGTGAGCTTGTCGCCCTCCAGCTGGTAAGGCGCGAACCAGTGGTTGCAGCCGGCATTGCCATAGGCGCGGCCATCGGACGCCAGGGTCAGGGTCAGGTGGCTGTAGTCCATCAGCGGACGTTCGCCAATCCACTCCAGCAGGTAGCTGCGTTCCTGCTCCAGCTTCATCGGCTCGGCGGCGCAGCCCAGCAGGGTGGTGCCGGCCAGGGCGCAGAGCAACTGCGTTTTCACTGAGCGGTCTCCTTGCATTTAGGGCATACATGCTTGTCGCCACGGCTGATCCAGCCGAGCTCGGCGATGCGTGCGCTGGCAGCTGGTTGCTGGGCCTTCTTGCCCAGCTTGGAGTCCACCGCGAATTCAAAGTCCAGGCTGGCCTGGCAGCTGTCGCAGTTGACCTGCCACTGGTGGATCGCCAGTTCGCCGAACACCGGGCCGCTGGCCACCGCGACCCATTGGCCGGTCGGGTTGATCAGATGGCGTACGGTTTCCACGGTCAGGCGCATGGACAAGTCCTTGCTGCCCTTGAGGGTCACCAGCAGGACATCGCTTTTCTTGATCGAACCGCCATTGCCGGTCACTTGATAGCGGCCCGGTACCAGGGCGCGGCATTCGATCAGGGTGTGTTGCGGGTTAAACAGGTTGTAGCGGAAATCGTGTTCGACCATGGGTCCTCCAAATCTGCCGCGTATCCTAGCATCAACCCTCGACCAAGTTTTGCGGATTGCCTGCCACCCAGCGGGTAATGTTGTCCAGGGTTGTCTGGGCGATGGCCGCCAGCGCTTCTTTGGTGAGAAAGGCCTGGTGGGCGGTGACGATCACATTGGGGAAGGTCAGCAGCCGGGCCAGCACGTCGTCCTGCAAGGGCAGGTCGGAGCGGTCTTCGAAGAACAGCTGGGCTTCTTCTTCGTAGACATCCAGGCCCAGGTAGCCGAGCTGGCCGTTCTTCAAGGCCTCGATCAATGCCGGGGTGTCGACCAGGGCGCCGCGTCCGGTATTGATCAGCATTGCGCCGGGCTGCAGGTCGGCCAGGCTTTGCGCGTTGATCAGGTGGCGGGTCTGTTCGGTCAGCGGGCAGTGCAGGCTGATGATCTGCGCCTGGCGCAACAGCGCCGGCAGTTCCAGGTAGCGGGCGCCCAGGGCCAGCAGCTCGGGATTGGGGTAGGGATCGTAGGCCAGCAGTTGGCAGCCGAAACCGGCCATGATGCGAGCAAAGGTCGCACCGATCTGGCCGGTGCCGACCACTCCGACGGTCTTGCCGTGCAGATCGAAGCCGGTCAGGCCGTGCAGGCTGAAATCGCCTTCTCGGGTTCGGTTGTAGGCGCGGTGCAGGCGGCGGTTGAGGGCCAGGATCAATGCCACGGCGTGTTCGGCCACGGCATGCGGCGAATAGGCCGGCACCCGCACCACCGCCAGGCCCAGGCGCTTTGCCGTGGCCAGGTCGACATGGTTGTAGCCGGCCGAACGCAAGGCGATCAGGCGCGTTCCGCCGGCGGCCAGGCGTTCGAGCACCGGGGCGCCGAGGTCGTCATTGATGAAGGCGCACACCACCTCATGGCCGGCGGCCAGGGCTGCGGTGTCTTCGCACAGCCGCGCGGCTTGAAAGTGCAGCTCCAGCCCCGGCGCTGCCGGTACGCGGGTAAAGCTGTCCTGGTCGTAGGTCTGGCTGCTGAATAACAGTATGCGCATGGGATCTTCCTGGGTCGGTGGCCGCACAGTCTAGGCCTGGGGCAAGGGCATCGCCTTGCCCCAGGTCAGGCACTCAGGCGCGCCTGGGCTGCGAGCCGGGTGATGGCCCGGTCCAGCTCGTCCAGGGCACGCGGTGCTTCGGGGTCATTCTGCTTGAGCAAGGTTTCGCTGCGCTGGCAGGCTGCCCGCAACTGCGGTACCCCGCAGTAACGGGAGGCGCCGTTGAGGCGATGGACCCGCTCGATCATGCCGGTGCGATCAGCCGCCTCACGGGCCAGGCGGATGGCCTCGCGGTCGGCTTCCAGCGAAGCCAGCAGCATGGCCAGCATGTCGGCGGCCAGGTCCGGCTTGCCCGCCGCCAGGCGCAGGCCTTCCTCCGGATCGAGGACCTTGAGCTCGCCGCTGTCGGCGGCGCGCTCCGGTACCCGCTCGCTGCGCGGCGCACCGAGGGTCAGGCCGGTCCACTTGAGCACGACCTGGGCCAACTGGCGCTCGCTGATCGGTTTGGTCAGGTAATCGTCCATGCCGCTGTGCAGTAGGGCACGCTTTTCATTGGCCATGGCATGGGCGGTGAGGGCGACGATGGGCAGGGGCGCGCCGCTCTGGCTGTTTTCCCAGCGGCGGATCTGCTCGGTGCATTCGCGACCGTCCATGCCCGGCATCTGCACGTCCATCAGCACCAGGTCGAAGCGTTCGTCCTGCACGGCCTGGACCGCGGCGTAGCCACTGTCGACCGCCAGCACTTCAGCGCCCAGGTCTTCCAGCAGGGTCTGCACCAGCAGCAGGTTGGCCGGGTTGTCGTCGACGCACAGCACCTTGGGCAGCGGCTGGTCGCAGCTGATCTTGGCTTCGCTGGCGCTGCGGCGCGGCTGCACCAGCTCCAGCAGGGCCCGACGCAGCTTGCGTGTACAGGCAGGTTTGGCCTGCAACTGGCTGTGGGCGTTGGGCAGGTAAGGGTGGTACAGCGCCTGCTCGGTGGTCGGGCACAGTACCAGGGCCTGGCAGTCCAGACGCTCCAGTTGGGAAATGTACTGGCCCAGGCGCTCCGGCGACACGCCATTGAGGTTGACCCCCAGCACGGCCAGGGTAAATGGCTCGCCGGCCATCCGCCCGGCCGCCACGGCGTTGAGCAAGGAATCGATCGAATGGAAGGCGCTGACCTGCAGGCCGCAATCTTCCAACTGGTGTTCCAGGGCCTGGCGGGCCAGTTCATGGCCATCGACGATGGCGACCCGGCGCTCCACCAGCGACTGCAGTGGCAGGTCCTCGGCATCGTCACGGGCCTTGGGCAGGCGCAGGCTGACCCAGAACTGCGAGCCTTCGCCCGGCGTGCTGTCGACACCGATTTCGCCGCCCATCTGCTCGATCAGGCGCTTGGAGATCACCAGCCCCAGACCTGTGCCGCCCGGCTGGCGCGACAGCGAGTTGTCAGCCTGGCTGAAGGCCTGGAACAGCGCCCGGACATCCTGGCTGGACAGGCCGATGCCGGTGTCCTGGATGCTGATGCGCAACTGCACGCTGTCTTCGTGTTCTTCTTCAAGCATGGCCCGGGCGACGATGGTGCCTTCGCGGGTGAACTTGATGGCATTGCTCACAAGGTTGGTGAGGATCTGCTTCAGGCGCAGCGGGTCGCCCACCAGCGACAGCGGCGTGTCGCGGTACACCAGGCTGACCAGCTCCAGTTGCTTGGCATGGGCGGCGGGGGCGAGGATCGTCAGGGTGTCCTGGATCAGGTCGCGCAGGTTGAACGGAATGCTGTCGAGCACCAGCTTGCCGGCCTCGATCTTGGAGAAGTCGAGGATCTCGTTGATGATCCCCAGCAGGCTGCCGGCGGACTTCTCGATGGTGCCCAGATAGTCGAGCTGGCGCGGGGTCAGTTCGCTTTTCTGCAACAGATGGGTGAAGCCGAGGATGCCATTGAGCGGGGTACGGATCTCGTGACTCATGTTGGCGAGAAATTCCGACTTGATCCGGCTGGCCTCCAGGGCTTCCTTGCGCGCCATGTCCAGCTCGATGTTCTGGATCTCGATGGTCTCCAGGTTCTGGCGCACGTCTTCGGTGGCCTGGTCGATGCTGTGCTGCAACTCTTCGTGGGCGTTGTGCAGGGTCTCGGCCATGCGGTTGATGCCGGCGGCCAGCTCGTCGAGCTCATAACTGCCCATCACTGGCAGACGCTGTTCCAGGTTGCCGTCCTTGAGTTGGGTCACGGCATGCTTGATCTGGCCAATGGGGTCATTGATCGTGCGGCTCATGCGCAGGGCCAGCATCGCCGTGGTCAACAGGCCGAAGAAAATCAGCAGCAGGCTGGTGAACAGGCTGCGGTAACCGCGCAACAGGGTGCCGTTATGGGACAGCTCGATTTCTACCCAACCCAGCAGGCGATCCGCTTCGCTCGGGATCTGCTCGCCGGCCAGGTCGCGGTGATGGCCGAACACCGGCAGCAGGTAGCGGGTGGCGTCGTTGCCGGTGCGTTGCAGCAGCTCGGTGCCGCCGCCAGCCGGTGCCTGGTTGAGCATGCTCGGGCCGGCATGGGCCAGGCTGTTGCGGCTTGGGCCGAGGAAGGCCACGGCGCGGATATCGGGCTGGTCCAGGGCCTGGGCGGCGATGCGCTCCAGTTGCGCCGGGTCATGGCGCGCCAGGCCTGGCGCCACCAGCGGTGCCAGGTGCTCGGCAATCATCTTGCCGCGCTGCAGCAATTGGGATTGCAGCTCGCTTTGCTGCAGCCAGGTGAAATAACAGCCCAGTACCACAGCCATCAACCCGGCAGGTAGCAAGGCGAGCAGCAATACGCGGCTGCGGATTCCCAAACGATTCAGCACACAATGCTCCTGTGCCCGGCAAGTGCTGTAAGCCTCCGTCAGCGTGTGCTGACAGACCAAATCGGAAAAGTACCGCGCCTTCCTGCGCAATGCACTCATTTGTCTTAACTTTTGCCGTCAGTGGAATCCTACGCGGCGCGATGAGAACGCAGGTGCAGGTTGCCTGGGCGGGGTAATTCCTCAATAATTGCGTAATTGAGAATTACTAGCACCTGCCAATGAATCCTGTAGCTATCAGCGAATCCAACATTCTCGCCATCGAGGACGACCCGGTCCTGGGGGCTTACCTGCATGAAGAACTGCAACGTGACGGCTTCAAGGTCACCTGGTGCAAGAACGGGCGTGACGGCCTGGATATTGCGCGCCAGGCGCACTTCGATGTGGTGCTGATGGATATCCTGCTGCCCGGCCTCAATGGTCTTGAGGTACTGGCAAGGCTGCGCGAGAGCAGCGCGACACCGGTGATCATGATGTCGGCCCTGGGCGCCGAAGCCGATCGTATCAGTGGCTTCCAGCGTGGCGCCGACGATTACCTGCCCAAGCCCTTCAGCCTGGCCGAGCTCAAGGTGCGTATCGAAGCGATCCTGCGGCGGGTGGCGCTGGAGCGTCGCCATCAGCAGGTCTCCAGCGTTCAAGCCGGCGAGCTGCAGTTTGACGAGCAAGCCTGCGATGTCTGCTGGGGGGAGCAGTGGGCCGGTCTGACCCTGAGCGAATACCGCCTGCTGGACATCCTTCACCGCAGCGATGAAGAAGTGCTGAGCAAGCCTTTCCTGTATCAGCAAGTCCTGCAGCGTGGCTACGCCCGTCATGACCGCAGCCTGGACATGCATGTCAGCCAGATCCGCCGCAAGCTCAAGGCCATCGGCTACCAGGAGCGAGAAGTGCGTACGGTCTGGGGCAAAGGCTATGTACTCAGCGCCGCCGAGGTCAGCTGAGGTGCCCAACCGCCATTCGCTGTTCTGGAAGCTGGCGATCCTGCTGGTGGGTTTTTGCCTGTTGATGATCGGCCTGAGCTGGACCTGGGGCCGGCATATGCAGACCCAGAACGCCTACCTGTCCGATGAAGCCAGGATCCTGCTCAGCGGTTATGCGGCCGAGGCCGAGCAGGCCTGGCTGCAGGGCGGGCGCAGCGGGGTCGATGCCTGGCTGGCCGACATGGCCGACAGGGAGAGCACCTGGATCAGTGTGGTCGGGCCAGACCTGCAATCACTGAGCAGCACGCCGCTGACCCCGGAGCAGAGCCGCAAGATGACGTTCTTGCGGGGTGTCGACTGGCCTGTCAGCCGCCGGGTGACAGGCTTGCCCTGGATGCGCGTGCCCTTCGTCGAACGCCCGGAGCTCGGTCTGCTGGTGATCGAGCTGCCGCAACGCCTGTTGCCCGGGCAGTACCGGCTGTACTGGCAGGCGCTGACCAATGGCATCATTCCGGGGCTGTTCACCCTGCTGTTGTGCGTGGGGTTGTACCGCATGCTGATCATGCCGTTGATCCAGTTGCGCGAGCAGGCCAATGCCTGGCGCGCCGATCGGCTGTCGGCACGGGTAGCCAGCAGCACCACCAGCCGACAGGACGAGCTGGGCGAATTGGGCCGGGCCTTCGACGACATGGCCGAGCGGCTACAGGGCACCGTGGCCTTGCAGCAACAATTGCTGCGCGACCTGTCCCATGAACTGCGTACCCCCTTGAGCCGCCTGCGCGTGGCCTGCGAGGGCGAGGCGGACGCCGGGCAATTGCGGGAGCGCCTGGGTCGCGAAATCGACTGCATGCAGCGGTTGGTGGAGGATGCCCTGCAACTGGCCTGGCTCGACACCGAGCGGGCGCCACCGAGTCAGGAGCCGATCCAGGTCCAGGCACTGTGGGAAATGCTCGCCGAGGATGCCTGTTTCGAAAGCACATGGCCGCCTGCGCAGCTGCATTGCGCCCTGGATGCCTCGTGCTGGGTGCAGGGCAATCTCAATAGCGTGGCCCAGGCCCTGGAGAACATCCTGCGCAATGCCATTCGCCATTCCCCGGCCACCGGAATGATTCGCCTGGACGGTCATCGGCACGGTAAGTACTGGTTGCTCTGGCTCGAAGACCAGGGGGGCGGGGTGGCTGAAACGGAGCTTGAGCGGATTTTCGCCCCGTTCACCCGGCTCGACGGCTCGCGCCCGGGTGACGGCGGCTTTGGCCTGGGGCTGAGCATTGCGCGCAATGCTATTGCCCGTCAGGGAGGTAAATTGTGGGCGCAGAACACCGGGCAGGGCTTGCGACTGTATATTCAGCTGCCGGTGGCAGCTGAGCCGCATACTGCAAGCCTCAAGCTGCAAGCGCGCAGTTAGCCGCTTGCAGCGTGTGGCTTATAGCTTGCAGCTATATAGCCAACACATTGCGTGATATGGGCAAATCCCGTTTGCCGGTATGATAGTTGCCCCCGCAGTCTGGATTGCGAACTACGCCATGACCTTGCAGTACCCAACCATCGCCGATTGCGTCGGCAACACGCCTCTGGTCCGCTTGCAGCGCATTGCCGGCCAGACCAGCAACACCCTCCTGCTCAAGCTCGAAGGCAACAACCCGGCAGGCTCGGTCAAGGACCGGCCGGCGTTGTCGATGATCACCCGCGCCGAACTGCGTGGGCAGATCAAGCCGGGCGATACGCTGATCGAGGCGACCTCGGGCAACACCGGGATCGCCCTGGCGATGGCGGCGGCGATCAAGGGTTACAAGATGATCCTGATCATGCCCGACAACTCCAGTGCCGAGCGCAAGGCGGCGATGACCGCCTATGGCGCCGAGCTGATCCTGGTCAGCAAGGAAGAAGGCATGGAAGGCGCCCGTGACCTGGCCGACCGTCTGCAGGCCGAAGGCCGTGGCCTGGTGCTCGACCAGTTCGGCAATGTCGACAACCCAGAGGCACACTACGTCAGCACCGGCCCGGAGATCTGGCGCCAGACCCAGGGTACCATTACCCATTTCGTCAGCTCCATGGGCACCACCGGCACCATCATGGGCTGCTCGCGGTACCTCAAGGAGCAGAACCCGGCGATCCAGATCGTCGGCCTGCAGCCGATGGAAGGTTCGGCTATTCCAGGTATCCGTCGCTGGCCCGAAGAGTACCTGCCGCGGATCTACCAGGCCGATCGTGTCGATCGCGTGGTCGACATGGCCCAGAGCGAAGCCGAAGAAACCACCCGCCGGCTGGCCCGGGAAGAGGGCATTTTCTGTGGCGTGTCCTCCGGTGGTGCAGTGGCGGCCATGTTGCGCCTGTCCCGCGAGCTGGAAAACGCCGTGATTGTGGCGATCATTTGTGACCGAGGCGACCGTTACCTGTCGACCGGTATTTTCGACGCGGCGAACTGATGTCCAAAAGTAAACGCAACAGTGGCCTGCGCTTCCAGCCGACTGGCGGCAGCCGCACGCCTCAAATCCCCACCGGCAAGAAGCAGCGCCTGCGCATCGAGCGTCTGGCCGGTGATGGCCGCGGCATCGCCTTTTTCGAGGGGCGCACCTGGTTTGTCAGCGGTGCGCTGGCCGATGAAGAGGTCGAGGCGCGGGTACTCAATGCCCACGGCAAGGTGGTCGAGGCGCGCCTGGAGCGGGTCTTCAGCGCCAGCGCGGATCGCCGCCAGGCGCCGTGCAAGCATTTCGACCGCTGTGGTGGCTGCAACCTGCAGCATTTGCCCCATGCCGACCAGCTGGCGCTCAAGCAGCGCCTGCTGGCCGAGCAACTGCAGCGGGTCGCCGGCGTCGTGCCCGAGCAGTGGGCGGCGCCCCTGAGCGGTCCGGAATTCGGCTACCGGCGCCGCGCGCGGGTGGCGGTGCGCTGGGACGCAAAAGCGAAAAAGCTCGAAGTGGGTTTTCGCGCCGAAGCCAGCCAGGACATTGTCGCCATCGAAGAGTGTCCGGTGCTGGTACAACCCTTGCAGTCGATCATGCGTCATCTGCCAATGCTCCTGCAGAGCTTGAGCAAGCCGCAGGTGGTTGGTCATGTCGAACTGTTCAGCGGCACGGCGCTGGCCATGTTGGTGCGCCATACCGCTGCGCTGGCTGAGGCCGACCTGGAGCGCCTGCAGGCGTTCTGCGCCGAGGCAGGGGTACAGCTGTGGTTGCAGGGGGAGGGTGAACCTTACCCGCTCGATGCGAGTCAGAGCCTGGGCTTCAGCCTGGCGCCCTGGAACCTTGAACTGGCCTACCGGCCGGGCGACTTCGTCCAGGTCAACGCCCAGGTCAACACCGCGATGATCGAGCAGGCGCTGGCCTGGCTGGCGCCGCAAGCCGGCGAGCGGGTGCTGGACCTGTTCTGTGGCCTTGGCAACTTTGCCCTGCCGCTGGCCCGGCAGGCGCGTGAAGTGGTTGCGGTAGAAGGCGTGCAGGCCATGGTCGATCGGGCAGAAGCCAATGCGCGAAGCAATAATGTGCATAACGCCCGGTTTTTTCAGGCCGATTTATCGCAGCCTTTGTCCACCTCCGGCTGGGCCGCTGGAGGCTTTTCTGCGGTACTCTTGGACCCACCGCGAGACGGTGCTTACGAGGTGGTACGTAAAATCGCAGACCTTGGTGCGAAACGTCTTGTATACGTTTCGTGCAACCCGGCAACCCTGGCCCGTGACACGCTTGAGCTGGTCCGGCAGGGTTACCGGTTAAAATGTGCCGGGATTCTCGACATGTTTCCTCAGACGGCGCATGTCGAAGCCATGGCGTTATTCGAAGCGGGCTAGCGGGGCTGGCGCGTTCGGCGCTGCACCTTGGGTCCGGCAGGGGCAGCACCAGTGATTTCAGGCGCATCGTGAATGCGCTGTAGAGAAAGGTAAACAAAGATGGTACAGGTGAGAGTGCACCAGCCGGTCAACACCGACGGCAGTATCAATCTCGAAGCATGGCTGGATCATGTGGTGAGCGTCGACCTGGCGCTGGACCGCGAGGCCCTCAAGGGGGCTTGCGAGTTCGCCCAGGAAGTCGAGAAAAAGGGCAACCCGGCCAAGCATTCCTGGGCCGACGGCACGTCGAGTTTCCAGGCCGGCCTGGAAATCGCCGAAATCCTCGCCGACCTCAAGCTCGACCAGGACTCGCTGGTTGCCGCTGTGATCTACCGGGCGGTACGTGAAGGCAAGGTGACCCTGGCCGAAGTCGGCCAGCGCTTTGGCCCGGTAGTGTCCAAGCTGATTGACGGCGTGCTGCGCATGGCCGCCATCAGTGCCAGTCTCAGCCCGCGCCAGTCGCTGGTGCTGGGCTCCCAGGCGCAGGTCGAGAACTTGCGCAAGATGCTCGTGGCCATGGTCGACGACGTGCGCGTGGCGCTGATCAAGCTCGCCGAGCGCACCTGCGCCATCCGTGCGGTCAAGGGCGCCGATGACGAGAAGCGCCATCGGGTCGCCCGCGAGGTCTTCGATATCTATGCGCCGCTGGCTCACCGCCTGGGTATCGGTCATATCAAGTGGGAGCTGGAAGACCTGTCGTTCCGCTACCTGGAACCTGACCAGTACAAGCAGATCGCCAAGCTGCTGCACGAGCGGCGCCTGGACCGTGAGCGCTTCATCAGCGATGTGATGAACCAGTTGCAGAACGAGCTGCTGGCCACTGGGGTCAAGGCCGATATCAGCGGCCGGGCCAAGCACATCTACTCGATCTGGCGCAAAATGCAGCGTAAGGGCCTGGAGTTCAGCCAGATCTACGACGTGCGCGCGGTGCGCGTGCTGGTGCCGGAAATGCGCGATTGCTACACCGCGCTGGGTATCGTCCATACCCTCTGGCGGCACATCCCGAAAGAATTCGACGACTACATCGCCAACCCCAAGGAAAACGGCTACCGCTCGCTGCACACCGCGGTGATCGGCCCCGAGGGCAAGGTGCTGGAAGTGCAGATCCGCACCCACGCCATGCACGAGGAAGCCGAGCTGGGCGTCTGCGCGCACTGGCGCTACAAGGGCACCGACGTCAAATCCAGCTCCAACCACTACGAGGAGAAGATCTCCTGGTTGCGCCAGGTGCTGGAATGGCATGAGGAACTGGGCGATATCGGCGGCCTGGCTGAACAGCTGCGGGTCGATATCGAGCCGGACCGGGTCTATGTCTTCACCCCTGACGGTCATGCCATCGACCTGCCCAAGGGGGCCACGCCGCTGGACTTCGCCTACCGCGTGCACACCGAGATCGGTCACAACTGCCGTGGCGCGAAGATCAACGGGCGCATCGTGCCGCTCAACTACAGCCTGCAGACTGGCGAGCAGGTCGAGATCATCACCAGCAAACACGGCAACCCCAGCCGTGACTGGCTGAACTCGAACCTGGGCTACGTCACCACCTCGCGGGCGCGGGCGAAGATCGTCCACTGGTTCAAGCTGCAGGCGCGCGACCAGAACGTCGCCGCCGGTAAAACATTGCTCGAACGCGAACTCAATCGCCTGGGTTTGCCCCAGGTGGACTTCGAGCGCCTGGCCGAAAAGGCCAACCTCAAGGCCGCCGAGGACATGTTCGCCTCGCTCGGTGCTGGCGACCTGCGCCTGGCGCACCTGGTCAACGCGGCCCAGCAACTGGTCGAGCCGGAGCGCAGTGGTCACGTCGAGCTGGTGCCACGCAAGGCCACCGGCTACAAGCCGGGCAAGCGTGGCGACATCCAGATCCAGGGCGTCGGCAACCTGCTTACGCAGATGGCCGGCTGCTGCCAGCCTTTGCCGGGGGACGCGATCGTCGGCTACATCACCCAGGGCCGCGGGGTGACCATCCACCGCCAGGATTGCGCCTCGGTGCTGCAACTGTCCGGGCGCGAGCCGGAACGGATCATCCAGGTCAGCTGGGGGCCGGTGCCGGTACAGACCTATCCGGTGGATATCATCATCCGTGCCTACGATCGCCCGGGGCTGCTGCGTGACGTCTCCCAGGTCCTGCTCAACGAGCGGATCAACGTACTGGCGGTCAACACCCGCTCGAACAAGGAAGACAACACCGCGCTGATGTCGCTGACCATCGAGATTCCAGGCCTGGATGCGCTTGGACGCCTGCTCGGCAGGATCTCGCAGTTGCCGAACATCATTGAGACGCGGCGTAACCGTACGCCTTGAGATCGCTATCGCGGGGCAAGCCCGCTCCCACACCTGTGGGAGCGGGCTTGCCCCGCGATAAGGCCATAGCAGAGACCAGAGATGCATACCCTAGACGACCTGCTCCACCTCATGGCCCGCCTGCGCGACCCGCAGTACGGCTGCCCGTGGGACCTCAAGCAGACCTACGCGACCATCATTCCCTACACCCTCGAAGAAGCCTACGAAGTGGCTGATGCCATCGAGCGCAGTGACTTCGAGCACCTGCAGGGCGAGCTGGGCGACCTGCTGTTCCAGGTGGTCTATTACTGCCAGCTGGCCCGTGAAGAAGGCCGCTTCGAGTTTGCCCAGGTGATCGACAGCATCACCCGCAAGCTGATTCGTCGCCACCCCCATGTGTTCCCCACCGGCGAGCTGTATGCGCCGCTGGATACGCCCCGGCTCGACGAAGCCCAGGTCAAGCAGCGCTGGGAAGAGATCAAGGCCCAGGAGCGTGCAGAGAAGGGCGTCACTGAGCAACTGTCCCTGCTCGACGATGTCCCCGCCGCCTTGCCGGCTCTGTCCCGGGCCGCCAAGTTGCAAAAGCGCACGGCCCAGGTCGGCTTCGACTGGCCGGATCCCTTGCCGGTGCTGGACAAGGTGCGCGAGGAGCTCGACGAAGTGCTCCAGGCCATGGCCGACAACGATCATAGGGCGCTGGCCGATGAAGTGGGTGACCTGCTGTTCGCCACGGTCAATCTGGCTCGGCACCTGAAGGTCGACCCGGAAAACGCCCTGCGCGGCGCCAACCAGAAATTTGAACGACGTTTCCGTTTTATCGAACAGGCATTGCGCGACATGGGGCGTCCGATCGAAGATTGCACCCTGGACGACATGGACGCACTGTGGGGCGAAGCCAAACGTCAGGAAAAGAACCTGCCCAGCTGCGGCTGAGCTGAAGCATATAAGTGAGTGAACGATGAGCCTTTCCCTTCGCGACCAATTGCTCAAAGCCGGTCTGGTCAACCAGAAGCAGGTCAAGCAGGTCACCAAAGACCAGAAGAAACAGAAGCGCCTGGAACACAAGGGCCAGGTCGAAGTCGACGACACCCAGCAGCGCCTGGCACGTGAAGCCATGGCCGATAAAGCCAAGCGCGACCAGGAGCTCAACCGCCAGCAGCAGGAGAAGGCCGAGCAGAAGGCCCGTGCCGCCCAGGTCAAGCAGTTGATCGAAGTGTCGCGCCTGCCCAAGCTGAACACCGAGGACTACTACAACTTCGTCGATGACAAGAAGGTCAAGCGTCTGTCGGTCAACGCCCTGATGCGCAGCAAGCTGAGCAGCGGCTCGCTGGCCATCGTCGCCCATGGCGGCGGCTACGAAGTGATTCCGCGGGAAGCGGCGTTGAAGATCCAGGAGCGCGATCCCAAGCGCATCATCCTGCTCAACACCCAGGTTGAAGAGCCGGATGCCGATGATCCGTACGCCGCCTACGTGATCCCGGACGATCTGATGTGGTAAACGACAAACCCCGCTTCGGCGGGGTTTGTTTTGGCTGGCGGTGGGTTATTGCGGTGGCTGTCTGGATTCGAGGAACTCCAGTTCCATGCGGTAGCTGTGGGCCTCATGCTCGTTGTGGAACATGCCCACCAGCTCATCCTGCTGGTGCACATCCCAGATGCGCAGGCCTGCTGCCAGGCTTTCGTAGGACATCTTGCTTTCGTCGCGCTCAGTTACTTTGACAGTCATCTGCAAACTCCAGGTTCAGTTAACTGCGGCACCGTGTCGCAGGACTCTTTTATAGAATTTGTTAGCAGGCTAAGTAAATAAACAGCGCATGAAACATCTTTCATGTCTGTAGGAGCGGGCTTGCCCCGCGATGCGATGTAACTGGCGATCGCGATCGCGGGGCAAGCCCGCTCCTACCTGGGTATAAAAAGAAACCCCGCACAAGGCGGGGTTTGGGGGATAACCAGCAGCCAGGGCAATCAGTTGCCCTTGACCGCCTTGCCGTCGACCGAGCCGTCCAGCAGCACGATCACGTATTCCTTGCCGTCGGTCTCGACCTGGCGCAGTTGGACCAGCAGGTAGTCCCAGTCCTTGGCGAACCACAGCTCGGTGATGCGCTTGCTCTGGCTCGGGTCGCGTACGCGCTCGACCTTGATGGCGTCCACCTGGCCGGTCTTGGTGCTGACCTTTTCGGTACCCAGCACGCGGAAGTCGTAGGTGTCGATCTCGTCGCCATCGACCACCTGGTAGCTCACGCTCTTCTTGCCGGCAGCGATGTCATGCTGCAGGGCCAGCTGGTAGGTGGACTTGTCCAGCACACCACGGTTGAGCGGCAGCTTGATCGCGTCGCCACGGTCGGTACCGGTGATGAGCTTGCTGTTCCAGTCGAAGTTCAGGTCGACCTTCTTGGCCTTGCCCAGGCCGCCACGTTCGAAGTGGTAGCTCTGTGGCAGCAGGGTGTCCTTGTCCAGGCGCAGGGTGCTTTGCTCGGTCAGGCTGGCGATCATCATCGATGCCTTGAAGTTGAGGCTCCAGGTACCGTTGGCGTTCTTTTCCAGGCTGCGCTCGGCGGTGCCGCTCATGGGCAGCTGTTTCCAGTCGGCGGTGTAGCTGGCCGAGAAAGGCTTCAGATCGGCTGCCTGGAGCGGCAGTGCGAGCACGGCGAGAGCGAAGAGCAGGGCGCGACGCATAATATCTCCTAGGGTCGAATCAAATGGCCTGTGGCCGCCAGCGGTTGATCATCCAGTAGAGCACCGTGCTCGCCCAGGCGCAAACGCCCTTCGGCAAACCAGCGCACCGCCAGGGGGTAAATCCGGTGTTCCTGGCTGTGGACCCGTTGCGCCAGGGACTCTGGCGTGTCGTCTGGCTCCACCGGTATCACTGCCTGTACGACCAGCGGCCCGCCGTCGAGTTCCTCGGTGACGAAGTGCACGCTGCAGCCATGCTCCGCATCGCCAGCCTCGAGGGCCCGCTGATGGGTGTGCAGGCCCTTGTACTTGGGCAGCAGGGACGGGTGGATGTTCAGCAGGCGCCCCTGGTAGTGACGGACGAAGCCGGCACTGAGGATGCGCATGAAGCCGGCCAGTACCACCAGCTGCGGCTGGTAGCCGTCGATCAGTTCGACCAGGGCCGCGTCGAAGGCCTCGCGGCCGTCGAAGGCCTTGTGGTCGAGCACGGCGGTGTCGATTCCGACGGCACGGGCGCGCTCAAGGCCATAGGCATCGGCGCGGTTGGAAATCACGGCGCGGATCCGTACCGGGGAGTCCCCGGCACGGGTGCTGTCGATCAGGGCTTGCAGGTTGCTGCCGGAACCCGACAGCAATACCACTACATCGCAGGTCTCGCTCGGCATCAGTGCGCCTTGACGTTTTTCAGCTCGACCTGGGCAGCGCCTTCGGCGGCTACGCCGATCTGGCCGATGACCCATGGCTGCTCGCCGGAGTCACGCAGGTTCTTCAGGGCGACCTCGACCTGGTCCTGGGCCACGCAGATGACCATGCCGACGCCGCAGTTCAGGACGCGGTGCATCTCGTGCTCGTCGACGTTGCCTTGCTCCTGCAGCCAGTTGAACACCGCTGGACGCTCCCAGCTGGCGACGTCAACGATGGCCTGGGCGCCTTTTGGCAGTACGCGCGGGATGTTGTCGAGCAGGCCGCCACCGGTGATGTGGGCCATGGCCTTGACTGCGCCGGTGTCCTTGATCAGCTTGAGCAGCGGCTTGACGTAGATGCGGGTCGGGGCCATCAGCAGTTCGGTCAGCGGCTTGCCGTCGAGCTGGATGTTTTCGATGTCGGCACCGGCGACTTCAATGATCTTGCGGATCAGCGAGTAACCGTTGGAGTGCGGGCCGGAGGACGGCAGGGCGATCAGCGCATCGCCAGTGGCGACCTTGGAGCCGTCGATGATCTCGGCCTTTTCCACCACGCCGACGCAGAAGCCGGCCAGGTCGTAGTCTTCGCCTTCGTACATGCCCGGCATTTCAGCGGTTTCACCGCCGACCAGGGAGCAGCCGGCCAGTTCGCAGCCGGCGCCGATGCCGGTGACCACGGTGGCGGCAACGTCGACGTTGAGTTTGCCGGTGGCGTAGTAGTCGAGGAAGAACAGCGGCTCGGCGCCGCAGACCACCAGGTCGTTGACGCACATGGCGACCAGGTCCTGGCCGATGCTGTCATGTTTGTTCAGGTTCAGCGCCAGGCGCAGCTTGGTGCCGACGCCGTCGGTACCGGAGACCAGAACCGGCTGTTTGTAGCCGGCCGGGATTTCGCAGAGGGCGCCAAAACCGCCCAGGCCGCCCATGACTTCCGGGCGCGCCGTGCGCTTGGCAACGCCTTTGATGCGTTCGACCAATGCTTCACCGGCGTCGATGTCTACACCGGCGTCCTTGTAGCTCAGGGAGGGTTGCTTGCTCATGATCCAGGCCTTTAGGGGGGAGGGATTCGGGGGAATCGACCGTGACCTGCCAGGCAAGGCGGAGGGTTTTCCGGCTGCCTGACCGTCGCCGGTCTGCGAAGGCGCGCGATTTTATCAGGGTTGCCCGGTAGCGGCCATCCTCAGGCCGACGGGCAGGGCCCAGATCCGCTAAAAAATATGCTTTCACGGTGTCCGACTGGTTGCCAGGGCGCAGGCTGTATAAGGTATAGCAAGACAATGGGATGAATTTGTCGGCGCTGACCGAATGTTTTGCAGGGTGCTGCGGTCTATGGGCAACTGGCCGCGAGCATCGCTTCTTTATTACCAGGACAGGAATCCTTCATGCGTTTGCGAAACTACCTGGCCGTTGGCTGCCTGGCCTTCTGGGCGCTGTCGGCCCAGGCCGAAACCCTCTCCAGCCTGTATCAGGTCCGCGAACCGGTCGAGGGCCAGGGCGCCGAAGCCCGGGCCCAGGCCACCGCAAAAGCCCTGGAGACCCTCATGCTGCGCCTGACCGGCGATCCCAAGGCGGTGCAGAGCCCGGCCCTGGCGGCGTTGCGCAAGGATCCGCAGCAGATCATCAGCCAGTTCGGCTTCGAAGCCGGTCCTCCGGAAACCGTGCTGGTGGATTTCGACCCGGGCAGCACCGAGCGTACCTTGCGCCAGGCCGGCCTGGCCCTATGGGGCAACAACCGGCCCTCGATCCTGGGCTGGTGGTTGAACGACAGCAGCGAAGGTACCAGCCTGGTCGGCGACGGCCAGGGCAGTGCCGAACCACTGCGCCGCGCTGCCCGGCACCGTGGCTTGCCGCTGCGCCTGCCGTTGGCCGACCTTGATGAGCAACTGGTGGCGACGGCGAAGCATCTGGAAGGTTCGGATCCGGCGCCCTTGCGCAGCGCTTCCGAGCGCTATGGTGCCGATGCGTTGCTGGCCGTGCATGCCAGCGAGGTCGATGGCAAGTGGCAGGGGGTCTGGCGCCTGTGGCTGGGTAACCAGCGCGAGCAGGGCAAAGTCGAGGCTGCCGACCAGGCGGCCCTGGCCGATGCCGTGATGCTGGCGGTCAGCACCCGCCTGGCGCCACGTTTTGTCGCCCGTCCTGGGGCCAGCAGTGAAATGCAGGTGCAGGTCCAGGGCATGACCCTGGTGCGCTATGCCGAGCTGGGCAGGGTGCTGGAACCCTATGGCGCGCGCTTGAACCGGGTCCAGGGCGATACCATGACCTGGCAACTGACCGGTAACCCGGATCAACTGCGGGCCCAGTTGGGCCTGGCCAAACTGCAGGAGCTGCCCGCCGAACCGCCGGCGCCGCAACCTGTGGTCGACCCGGCCAATCCGGGCGCCACACAGACTGCTGCTGCAAAACCCTTCAACGGGCTGCGTTTTCGTTGGTAAACCCTGACCTGGCCTGGAGCCGTTCATGACTGATATGCGTCGCTGGGTGTGGCTCGGCGTGGTGCTGCTGTGCGCCGCGCTGCTGTACTGGCTACACCCGATCCTTTCACCGTTTCTGGTCGGCATCCTGCTGGCCTACCTGGCCGATCCGCTGGTCGACCGCCTTGAGCGTGCCGGCTTGTCCCGCACGTGGGGCGTGGTGCTGGTATTCACCCTGTTCACCTTGCTGCTGACCCTGTTGCTGCTGGTCCTGGTGCCGATGCTGGCCAGGCAGCTGGTCCGGCTGTACGAGGTGGCACCGCAGATGCTCGACTGGCTGCAGCACGACGCCTTGCCCTGGGTGCAAACGCGCCTTGGCCTGGCCGAAGGGTTCTGGAAGTTCGACAAGATCAAGGCAGCCATCAGTGCCCATATGGGCCAGACCACCGACATCGTCGGGGTCATCCTGTCCCAGGCCACGGCGTCCGGGCTGGCGCTGCTGGGCTGGCTGGCCAACCTGGTGCTGATCCCGGTGGTGAGCTTCTACCTGCTGCGTGACTGGGACCTGATGATGGCCAAGATCCGCAGCCTGCTGCCGCGCCAGCGCGAGGCGCGGGTGGTGGCCCTGGCCGGTGAGTGCCACGAAGTGCTCGGCGCCTTTGTCCGTGGCCAGTTGCTGGTGATGCTGGCCCTGGGGGTGATCTATGCCTCCGGCCTGATGCTGGTCGGCCTGGAGCTCGGCTTGCTGATCGGCCTGCTGGCGGGGCTGGCGGCCATCGTGCCTTATATGGGGTTCATCATCGGCATCGGCGCGGCGATGATTGCCGGGCTGTTCCAGTTCGGCGGCGATCCTTACCCGTTGCTCGGTATCGCGGCGGTGTTCATGGTGGGCCAGGCCCTGGAGGGCATGGTCCTGACGCCGCTGCTGGTGGGTGACCGCATCGGCCTGCACCCGGTGGCGGTGATTTTCGCCATCCTGGCCGGCGGTGAGCTGTTCGGCTTCACCGGGGTGCTGCTGGCCTTGCCGGTGGCCGCGGTGATCATGGTACTGCTGCGCCACGTGCATGACCTCTATAAAGAGTCGGGCATCTATGCCGGCGAGATCGACCCGGATCTCTAGGTTAATAGCCAAGTGCTTGCATCGGTTGCCGTCTGCCGATGCAAGCCTTTGATTTTGCTTGTGGTCCACGCCGATTGTGCGACCGGCGCCACGGGTATAAACTTTGCAGACTTTTCACAAAAGGCCCCTTGTGGTTCTTCGGATCCGCCCAGCCAGCATGAAACCGATCCAGTTGCCCCTGGGTGTGCGTCTGCGTGATGACGCCACCTTCATCAACTACTATCCGGGTGCCAACGCCGCCGCATTGGGCTACGTCGAGCGACTCTGCGAAGCCGACGCCGGCTGGACCGAAAGCCTGATCTACCTCTGGGGCAAGCAGGGCGTCGGTCGTACCCACCTCTTGCAGGCCGCCTGCCTGCGCTTCGAGCAACTGGGCGAGCCCGCTGTCTACCTGCCACTGGCGCAACTGCTCGACCGCGGCGTCGAACTGCTGGATAACCTGGAACAGTACGAACTGGTCTGCCTGGACGACCTGCATGTGATTGCCGGAAAGCCAGAGTGGGAAGAGGCCATGTTCCACCTGTTCAACCGCCTGCGTGACAGTGGCCGGCGTCTGCTGCTGGCGGCCTCCAGTTCGCCACGGGAACTGCCGATCAAGCTCGCCGACCTCAAGTCGCGCCTGACCATGGCGCTGATCTTCCAGATGCGTGCGCTGTCGGACGAAGACAAGCTGCGCGCCCTGCAATTGCGCGCCTCGCGTCGTGGCCTGCACCTGACCGACGAGGTCGGGCATTTCATCCTGACCCGTGGCACGCGTAGCATGAGTGCCCTGTTCGACTTGCTCGAGCGCCTCGATCAGGCTTCGTTGCAGGCACAACGCAAGCTCACCATCCCGTTTTTGAAAGAAACTTTAGGCTGGTAAGGCAGGCGCTAGAGCCTCGGCACATAAAAGTCACATTTTTTTCGATTGAATTTGCAAATCGATGCGATAGAAGGCATAGTCTCGCCTTCACTAAATCAAAAGACACGGTCGTGCCCATGCTAAAGCGCTTCGCACCCCTCGTGCCCCTCGCACTTGTGACCCTGCTTTTTGGCTGCGCGGCCCATGGCCCTGTTTCGCAGCAGCAGGTTCAACAACCGGTAGCCACCCAGGCCTCGGCCAAATCCTCCAGCGCATCGCTGTTCGAGGAAGAGCTGGCCACCGAAGTAGATCTTCAGAATTTCGCCAGCAGCAAGCCTTACCAGCTGCCGGCACTGGCCGACAACATCCTCGAGCGTGGCATGTCGCTGATCGGTACCCGTTACCGTTTCGGTGGCACCTCCGAGCAGTCGGGCTTTGATTGCAGCGGTTTCATCGGTTATCTGTTCCGCGAAGAGGCTGGCCTGAAGCTGCCGCGTTCGACCCGCGAAATGATCAACGTGAATGCGCCACTGGTTGCCCGTAACAACCTCAAGCCAGGTGACCTGCTGTTCTTCAGCACCAATGGCCGTGGGCGTGTCAGCCATGCCGGCATCTACCTGGGCGACGATCAGTTCATCCACTCCAGTAGCCGCCGCAGCGGTGGCGTACGCATCGACAAGCTCGGTGACCGCTACTGGAGCAAGACCTTCATCGAAGCCAAACGTGCACTGGCCATGGCACCGACCGAGACCGTTATCTCGCGTAACTGATCATGAGCCTTGCAATCCCACGGCGACGTAGCTGAAAAGCGCGTCGCCGTGCGTGTTTATAGAAAGCGTCTAATCTAATTTCTCAACTATTTTCCGGCTCATCCCCGGGACGGCTTCAGACAGGATGTTCTGACCATGGCGATTCAGGCGCGCTTCGCTCTACTTTCCCTGCTGGCACTGCTCGGTGCCTGCTCAAGCCATGCCCCGAACCCGCCCAAAGTGGTCGAGCCTGTGGTCATGGCGCCTCAGGTTTACTTTTCCCCGGTTGCCGATGATGTCCTGTTTCGGGCTCTGGGACTGGTGGGTACGCCCTATCGCTGGGGTGGCAACACACCGGATTCGGGGTTCGATTGCAGTGGCCTGATCGGTTACGTCTACCGTGACGCAGCGGGCATTTCCTTGCCGCGCTCGACCCGGGAAATGATCGGCATCCGCGCACCGAACATCGAGCGCAATGACCTGCAATCGGGTGATCTGGTGTTCTTTGCCACCAATGGCGGGTCCCAGGTCAGCCATGCCGGGATCTATGTCGGGGAAGGGCGTTTCGTCCACGCGCCGGCCACCGGTGGTACCGTTCGTCTGGATTACCTGGCCAACAGCTACTGGCAGAAAGCCTATCTGAATGCCAAGCGGGTCCTGCCGCCTGCACTGGCGCGTGTTCCCTGAGCCACCTCATCGGTAAGGCTTCGCCTTGCATCGCAGGCTTCGCCGGCTCCCACAGGCAGGTGTAGCCCTGTAGGCGCTGGCGAAGCCTGCGATTGGGGACTTCAGGCCTGCTTGAGCAGCAGGGCGACCCCGGGGTGATACTGCCCGGCTTCGTTGTGCAGCTTGCGGTAGGCGTACGGAAAGTACCAGGCAATGGCGCAGGCGGTGTGTTTCTGCAGGTCGTCGACCAGGTCCTGGAGTTCTTCGGGGCTGGCGTGCTGTCCGGCTTTCCAGGGGCTGGCGAACAGTGCGGCGACTTTCAGCTGGCTTGGCGCTGCGACCAGCCGTGCGGCCTGTGCGGTTTCGGCCAGGGCATTGGCCAGGTCCAGCCTGGCAATCCGTGGCCAGCGCTGGCTGGCCTGCAGGTAGACGGCTTCTTCGCGGCTGGCGATGTACAGGTCGCAGCGACCGTCGCGGTCGCCATCATCACGCTGTTTCTTGCTCTGGTGCTGCGCCAGGGTGACCAGCTCGGCTTGCCAGGCCGCTGCCGACAGCAGGCCGAGGTTGGCCTGGGCGCCGTGCCAGTAGGCGGCTTCGCCATCGCCCAGGACCTGGTTGAAGCGATCGATGCACTCGACCCAGCGTTCCAGCACCGGACGCAGGAATTCCAGACGCGTGTTGTTGATGATCAGGCCTTGCATGCTGCTCTCTCCTTTATCATTGTGATCGAGTACAGCCGGGTTGTGGCTATTTGATATCACTGATGTCAGGGTGACACAAGATGATCAGGTCGCTATTGATCCAGGCCGGTAGGGTGCCTTTCATTGACGCTCCCGGTGCAACCCTCTAACCTTCGCGACTTGTTTCAGGTGCTCTGTGGGCTGTGGCCTGACAGGGTGAAACAGGGAAGCCGGTGGGCGCGCAAAGGCGCGCGAATCCGGCGCTGCCCCCGCAACGGTAGGTGAGTCAAGGCCGCGCATGGCCACTGGGTGTCGACACCCGGGAAGGCGCGCGACCCCGGGTGTCCTTGTCCCCGCTCACAAGCCCGGAGACCGGCCTGTTACAGTCAACGGCATCACGGAGGGTGATGCGCGGTTTCTTCGGCCTCGTGCCGCGGCCCTGCGCGCTTCTCCGTCTGCCTAATCCATTCATCTGTCGCCCATCCTTGGCCACGAAACCTGTACAGCCTCGTGCTGCTACGCTCGTCGTGGATCGGTCGACAGTGGTTTGCGGAGAGCTTCGATGACTGAATCCACCGAGCGTGACGAACGCCACCTGGCCCGTATGCAGCGCAAGAAGGCGGTAATCGACGAGCGTATCGCCAACGCCCCCAACGAATGCGGTCTGCTGCTGGTGCTCAGCGGTAATGGCAAGGGCAAGAGCAGTTCGGCTTTCGGCATGCTGGCCCGGGCCATGGGCCACGGCATGCAGTGCGGCGTGGTGCAGTTCATCAAGGGTCGCAACAGCACCGGTGAAGAGCTGTTCTTCCGCCGTTTTCCCGAGCAGGTGCGTTATCACGTGATGGGCGAGGGCTTCACCTGGGAAACCCAGGACCGCCAGCGCGACATCGCCGCTGCCGAAGCCGCCTGGGCCGTGTCCCGGCAAATGCTGCAGGACCCGGACATCGCCTTCGTGGTGCTCGATGAGCTGAACATCGCCCTCAAGCATGGTTACCTCGACCTAGACCAGGTGCTCAGTGACCTGCAGGCCCGCCCGCCCATGCAGCATGTGATCGTCACCGGCCGCGGTGCCAAGGACGAGATGATCGAATTGGCTGACACGGTCACCGAGATGGGCATGATCAAGCACGCCTTCCAGGCCGGTATCCGTGCCCAGAAGGGCGTCGAGCTATGAGTCAGACCCGGCACTGCCCGGCGGTCCTGATCGCCGCGCCGGCATCGGGGCAGGGCAAGACCACGGTGACCGCCGCCCTGGCGCGCCTGCACCGCAACCAGGGGCGCAAGGTACGGGTGTTCAAGTGTGGCCCGGACTTTCTCGACCCGATGATTCTCGAGCGGGCCAGCGGTGCACCGGTTTACCAGCTGGACCTGTGGATGGTCGGTGAGCAGGAGAGCCGGCGCCTGTTGTGGGAAGCGGCGGGCGAGGCCGACCTGATCCTGATCGAAGGGGTCATGGGCCTGTTCGACGGCACGCCGTCGAGCGCCGACCTGGCGCGTCACTTCGGCGTGCCGGTGCTGGCGGTGATCGATGGCACGGCCATGGCCCAGACCTTCGGCGCCCTGGCACTGGGCCTTGCGCGCTACCAGCCCGACCTGCCGTTTGCCGGGGTGCTGGCCAACCGCGTCGGCACCCTGCGTCATGCCCAGTTGCTCGAAGGCAGCCTGACCGAGGGCCTGCGCTGGTATGGCGGCCTGTCGCGGGAAACCGGCATCGAACTGCCGAGCCGCCACCTGGGCCTGGTCCAGGCCAGTGAACTCAATGACCTGGACCTGCGCCTGGACGCGGCTGCCGACGCCCTGGGCGCCAGCTGTGAATCGTCATTGCCGCCACCGGTGGCGTTCGCGGCGCCGAGTGAGCTGAACACAGCGCCCCTGCTCGACGGCGTGACCATCGCCGTGGCCCGGGATGAAGCCTTTGCCTTCACCTATGGCGCCAACCTCGACTTGCTGCGGGCCATGGGCGCCGAGCTGGTGTTCTTCTCGCCGTTGCATGACACCTGCCTGCCCGTGGCGGACAGCCTGTACCTGCCGGGCGGCTACCCGGAGTTGCACCACCGGGCGCTGGCCGCCAATGCACCGATGCTGAGCGCCATTCGCGCCCACCACCAGGCGGGCAAGCCCTTGCTCGCCGAATGTGGCGGCATGCTCTACCTGCTCGATGCCCTGACCGATGTGGCCGGTGAGCGCGCCGAGCTGCTGGGCCTGCTGCAGGGCGAAGCGGTGATGCAAAAGCGCCTGGCCGCCCTGGCCCTGCAGGCGGTGGAGCTGCCCGAAGGCAACCTGCGCGGGCACACCTATCACCACTCCCTGACCAGTACCGCGCTGGAGCCGATTGCCCGTGGCCAGAGCCCCAATGGCGGCCGTGGTGCCGAGGCGATCTATCGCTGCGGGCGGCTGACGGCGTCCTACGTGCATTTCTATTTCGCCTCCAATCCCCGGGCGTCGGCGGCGCTGTTGGCACCATGAGCGACCAGGCCTTCACCGAAGCCGAACGCGCTGCGGTGTACCGCGCGATCGGCGAGCGCCGCGACATGCGCCATTTCATCCAGGGTGACGTGGCGCCCGAACTGCTCGCGCGTCTGCTGCAAGCTGCGCATCAGGCCCCCAGTGTCGGCCTGATGCAGCCCTGGCGTTTCATCCGGATCACCGACCGCAACCTGCGCCAGCGCATCCAGGGTCTGGTGGAGCAAGAGCGGGTGCGCACTGCCGAGGCACTGGGTGAGCGTTCCGACGAATTCATGCAGCTCAAGGTGGAAGGCATCAACGACTGCGCCGAACTGCTGGTGGCGGCATTGATGGATGACCGCGAGAAACACATTTTCGGTCGCCGGACCTTGCCGGAAATGGACCTGGCATCGCTGTCGTGTGCCATCCAGAACCTCTGGCTGGCGGCCCGCGCCGAAGGGCTGGGCATGGGCTGGGTGTCGCTGTTCGAGCCGGTGGCGCTGGCAGCGCTGCTGGGCATGCCGGCAGGTGCCAAGCCGCTGGCGATTCTTTGCCTGGGACCGGTCCAGGCGTTCTACCCGGCACCGATGCTGGCCCTCGAAGGCTGGACCACGGTGCGGCCCTTGAGCGACATGTTGTTTGAAAACCAGTGGGGAGAGTCTTGATGAGTGTGGCGTTGCTGAGTGTTGCCGGCGTGGCGCTGGATGCGCTGTGGGGAGAGCCCCAGCGTCGGCATCCACTGGTGGCGTTCGGTCGGTTGGCCGGGCGTCTGGAGCAGCGCTTCAATGCCGGGGGGCGTGGCTGGCGCAGCCATGGCGTCACCGCCTGGTTCCTGGCGGTGATCCCCCTGACGCTGCTGATCACGCTGCTGTCCTGGTTGCCCTATATCGGCTGGCTGGTGGACGTGTTGGCGCTGTACTGCGCCCTGGGCCTGCGCAGCTTGGGCGAACATGTGATCCCGGTGGCCAGCGCCTTGCGCAGCGGTGACCTGGAGCAAGCGCGTCAGCGCGTCAGCTACCTGGTCAGTCGCGAAACCCGCGAACTGGACGAAACCGCCGTGGCCCGGGCCGCTACCGAGTCGGTATTGGAAAACGGCAGTGATGCGGTGTTCGCCGCCTTGTTCTGGTTCATTGTCGCCGGCGCGCCGGGCGTGGTGCTCTATCGCCTGAGCAACACCCTGGACGCCATGTGGGGCTACCGCAACGAGCGCTTCGAGCGTTTCGGCTGGGCGGCGGCGCGCATCGACGATGTGCTCAACTATATTCCGGCACGGCTGGTGGCCCTGACCTACGCCGTGCTCGGCAAGACCCGCCTGGCCCTGAGTTGCTGGCGGCGCCAGGCGCCCTTGTGGGACAGCCCCAATGCCGGCCCGGTAATGGCGGCAGGGGCGGGGGCGCTCGGCGTGGAGCTGGGTGGTCCTGCTGTCTATCACGGCGAACTGCATGAGCGCACGCGCCTGGGCGAAGGCCCGGTGGCCGACGCCGACGCCATCGAACGTGGCTGGCGCCTGGTCTGCAAGGGTGTCTGGTTGTGGCTGCTGCTGTTGTGCCTGGGAGCGGAACTCTATGCTTGAACACGGCGGGCGCCTGCAACGCGCCATACAGCACTACGGCATCCCCCGGGAAGATTGGCTGGACCTGTCCAGCGGTATCGCGCCCTGGTCCTTTGCCATTCCCGAGATCCCGTTGCGTGCCTGGGCGCGCCTGCCGGAAACCGATGACGGCCTGGAGCAGGCGGCGACCGCTTATTACGGCGTCAATCCACTGCTGCCGGTCGCCGGCTCCCAGGCGGCGATCCAGGCCTTGCCGCAGTTGCGTGCCCGCAGCAGGGTCGGGGTGTTGTCGCCGTGCTATGCCGAGCATGCCGAGGGTTGGCGGCGCGCCGGTCATGAACTGATCGAGCTGCGGGAAGAGCAGGTCGAGCAGGTGCTCGACAGCCTCGATGTACTGGTGGTGGTCAACCCGAACAATCCCACTGGCCGTCTGCTGCCAGCCGAACAGCTGCTCACCTGGCATGCCCGCCTGGTGAGTCGAGGCGGTTGGTTGTTGGTCGATGAAGCCTTCATGGACAACACCCCGTCGCACAGCATTGCCACCCACGCCGATCGCCCCGGCCTGATCGTGCTGCGCTCGTTCGGCAAGTTCTTCGGCCTTGCCGGTGTGCGCCTGGGCTTTGTCCTGGCCGAGCGCGCCTTGTTGCTGCAACTCGCCGAGTTGCTGGGACCCTGGACCGTCAGCGGGCCGACCCGCATCCTTGGCCAGGCCTGCCTGCTCGACACTGCTGCGCACCAGCAGCAGGTCATTCGCTGCGCCGAGGCCAGCCAGCGTCTGGCGAGCGTGCTCTGTGATGCCGGCTTTGTCCCCACCGGTGGCTGTGACCTGTTCCAGTACGTGGTGACCGATCAGGCCATACAGCTGCATGAATTCATGGCCCGGCGCGGCATTCTCCTGCGCCTGTTCACGGCGCCTGCCAGCCTGCGTTTCGGCCTGCCGGCCAGCGACCGGGATTTCCAGCGCCTGGCGCAGGCCTTCAACGATTATCGCAAGGAACACCCATGAGTACCTTGATGGTGCAGGGCACCACCTCCGATGCCGGCAAGAGCACCCTGGTTACCGCACTGTGCCGCTGGTTGTTGCGCCAGGGCGTGGCGGTGGTGCCATTCAAGCCGCAGAACATGGCGCTCAACAGCGCGGTGACCGCCGACGGTGGCGAGATCGGCCGGGCCCAGGCGGTCCAGGCCCAGGCGGCCAGGCTTGCGCCCCACACCGACATGAACCCGGTGCTGCTCAAGCCCAACAGCGACACCGGCGCCCAGGTGATCGTCCACGGCCGCGCGGTCACCAGCATGAACGCGGTGGCCTATCACGACTACAAGGCCATCGCCATGCAGGCGGTGCTGGCCTCCCACCAGCGCTTGAGCGCTGCCTACCCGGTGGTGATGGTCGAAGGGGCCGGCTCGCCGGCCGAGATCAACCTGCGCGCTGGCGATATCGCCAACATGGGCTTTGCCGAGGCGGTGGACTGCCCGGTGATCCTTATCGCCGACATCAACCGCGGCGGTGTTTTCGCGCACCTGGTGGGCACCCTGGAATTGCTCTCGCCCAGTGAACAGGCGCGGGTCAAAGGCTTTGTCATCAACCGCTTCCGCGGCGATATCGCCTTGCTGCAGCCGGGCCTGGACTGGCTCGAAGCGCGAACCGGCAAGCCGGTGCTGGGCGTGCTGCCCTATGTGATGGACCTGCACCTTGAGGCCGAGGATGGCATCGACCAGCGCCAGGGCGACAAGGCGGCGCGCGCGCTCAAGGTGATCGTGCCGGTGCTGCCACGGATCAGCAACCACACCGATTTCGACCCGCTGCGCCTGCACCCGCAGGTGGACCTGCAATTCATCGGTCCCGGCGATGCCATTCCGCCAGCCGACCTGATCATCCTGCCCGGCTCCAAGAGCGTGCGCGGCGACCTGGCGCAACTGCGTGCCCGCGGCTGGGACCAGGCGATCACGCGTCACCTGCGCTATGGCGGCAAGCTGCTGGGCATCTGTGGCGGCCTGCAGATGCTCGGCCAACAGCTGGACGACCCGCTGGGACTGGAAGGGGCGGCGGGCAGCAGTGACGGCCTGGGCCTGCTCGATTTCGTCACGGTGCTGGAAGCCGAAAAGCAGCTGCGCAACGTCAGTGGCACCCTGGAACTGGAACAGGCGCCGATCAGCGGCTATGAAATTCATGCCGGGGTCACCTGTGGCCCGGCGCTCGAGCGGCCGGCGGTGCGCTTGGCGGACGGTCGCTGTGATGGCGCCATCAGCGCCGACGGGCAGATCCTGGCCACCTACCTGCACGGCCTGTTCGAAAGCCCGCAGTCCTGCGCTGCGTTGTTGCGCTGGGCCGGTCTTGCGGACGTCGAGCTGATCGATTACCAGGCCCTGCGCGAACGCGATATCGAGCGCCTGGCCGATCTGGTCGAGCAGCACCTGGACACCACGCGCCTGCGTCAATTGTGCGGATTGAACTGACATGCTCAACCTGATCCTCGGCGGTGCCCGCTCCGGCAAGAGCCGCCTGGCCGAACAACTGGCCGAGCGCAGCGGCTTGCCAGTCACCTACATCGCCACCAGCGAACCGCTCGATGGCGAGATGAACGCCCGGGTGCAACTGCACCGCGAACGCCGGCCCGCCACTTGGGGGCTGATCGAAGAGCCCCTGGCCCTGGCCGAGGTGTTGCGTACCCACGCCAGTGACGGCCGCTGCCTGCTGGTGGACTGCCTGACCCTGTGGCTGACCAACCTGCTGATGCTGGACGACCCCGAGCGCCTGGCCGCCGAACGTAGCGCCTTGCTCGATTGCCTGGCTACGCTTGCGGGCGAGATCATCCTGGTCAGCAACGAAACGGGCCTTGGCGTGGTGCCGATGGGCGAGCTGACCCGTCGTTATGTCGATGAAGCCGGCTGGCTGCACCAGGCCATTGCCGAGCGCTGCCAGCGCGTGGTGCTCACTGTCGCCGGGCTGCCCCTAACCCTCAAAGGATCCGCACCATGAGTCAGACCTGGTGGCTTGACGCCTGCCATACCGTTGACCTGCAAGCCCATGAACAGGCCTTGGCGCGTCAACAGCAATTGACCAAGCCGGCAGGCTCCTTGGGGCGACTGGAACAGATCGCCGTACAGCTTGCCGGCCTGCAGGGGCAACTCAAGCCCCGCCTGGATCAGGTCAGTATTGTGATCTTTGCCGGTGACCATGGCGTGGTCGCCGAAGGTATTTCCGCCTATCCGCAGGCTGTGACCGGGCAGATGCTGCAGAATTTTGTCGGCGGTGGTGCGGCGATCAGCGTGCTGGCGCGGCAACTGGGAGCGCAACTGGCGGTGGTCGACCTGGGTACCATCGACACCCGCTTGAAGCTGCCGGGGGTGCTTCACCTGGGGGTCGGTCCGGGTACTGCGAACTTCACCCAGGCGCCAGCGATGACGCGTGAGCAAGGCGTGCTGGCGCTGCAGGGTGGCCGTGAAAGCGCACTGCGTGCGGCGGCCGCTGGCGCGCAATTGTTCATCGGCGGCGAGATGGGCATCGGCAATACCACGTCGGCCAGCGCCCTGGCCTGTGCCTTGCTCGGTTGCCCGGCCAGTGAGCTGAGCGGTCCGGGAACCGGCCTGGATGCCGCTGGCGTGCGGCACAAGGCCGAGGTGATCGAACGCGCCCTCGCACTGCACGGCGACCTGTCGGCGGATCCCTTGCAGGCCTTGTTCTGCCTGGGCGGCTTCGAGATTGCCGCGCTGGTTGGTGCTTACCTGGGGTGTGCCCAGGCCGGTGTCACCGTACTGGTCGATGGCTTCATCTGCACCGTGGCCGCACTGGTGGCGGTGCGCATCAACCCGGCGTGCCGCGACTGGCTGCTGTTCGGTCACCGTGGCGCCGAGCCCGGTCATCGTCGATTGCTGGCCGAGCTTGACGCCGAGCCGGTGCTGGAGCTCGGCCTGCGCCTGGGCGAGGGCAGCGGTGCGGCCCTGGCGGTGCCCTTGTTGCGCCTGGCGTGTGATCTGCACGGGCAGATGGCGACCTTCGCCGAAGCGGCGGTGGCGGACCGTCCGGCATGATCATCGACATGCTGCGCCATGGCGAAACCGAATTGGGCGGCGGCCTGCGCGGCAGCCTGGACGATGCGCTGACCGCCAGGGGCTGGGAGCAGATGCAGGCGGCCGTGGCCGATGGCGGCCCCTGGGATGTCCTGGTCAGTTCGCCCCTGCAACGCTGTGCGCACTTTGCCCGAAGGCTTGGCGAACAACGGCAGTTGTCGCTGCAACTGGAGCCCGGTTTGCAGGAGCTGCATTTCGGTGAGTGGGAAGGGCGCAGCGCCGCTGACCTGATGCTGACTCACGAGCAGCAACTGGGGCAGTTCTGGGCCGATCCTTATGCCTACACACCACCCGGGGGTGAGCCGGTCAGTGATTTTTCCACCCGGGTGCTGGATGCCATTGCCACGCTGCACCGCCAGCACGCTGGCAAGCGTGTGCTGCTGGTGACCCACGGCGGGGTGATGCGCCTGTTGCTGGCCCGCGCCCGCGGCTTGCCGCGCGAGCAGTTGCTGCAGGTCGAAGTCGCTCATGGCGCCTTGTGCCGGCTTGAGGTGCGCGCCGACGGCACCTTGCGGGAGTACTGAGATGCTGCCTTTCTGGATCGCCCTGCAATTTCTCAGCAGCCTGCCGGTGCGCCTGCCCGGCATGCCGGCTCCTGAGCAGATGGGCCGCTCGCTGCTGTGCTACCCGCTGGTGGGCCTGCTGTTCGGCGGCCTGCTGTGGGGGCTGAACGCCGTGCTCGATGGCAGCCCGTTGCTGCTGCACGCGGCCTTGCTGCTCAGCGCCTGGGTACTGCTCAGTGGTGCCCTGCACCTGGATGGCCTGGCCGACAGCGCCGATGCCTGGCTGGGTGGCTTTGGCGATCGCGAGCGCACCTTGCTGATCATGAAAGACCCACGCAGCGGGCCGATAGCCGTGGTCACCCTGGTGCTGGTGTTGCTGCTCAAGTTCTGTGCCTTGCTGGCGCTGGTTGAACGTGATCAGGGCGTGCTGTTGTTGCTGGTGCCACTGATAGGCCGGGCGGCGCTGCTGGCGTTGTTTCTCTGCACGCCCTATGTGCGCGCCGGTGGCTTGGGCCAGGCATTGGCCGACCACCTGCCGGGCCGCAGCGCGCGCCTGGTGCTGCTGGCCTGCGTGGGCGCCTGCTGGCTGCTGGCGGGGCTCACCGGGCTGTGGGCGGTGCTGGTGGCGGCAGTGGCATTCTTCGCCTTGCGGCAGTTGATGATCCGGCGCCTGGGCGGCACCACCGGCGATACCGCCGGCGCCTTGCTGGAGCTTGTGGAACTGGTGGTATTGATCGCTCTGGTGCTCTAGCGAATGAAGAAAAACTTGCCGTCGAACCAATGCGGGTATATACACGCATTATGTTGACCAGTGAATGCATCTGTACCCACCTGCGTCGTGCTGCCCGTGGGGTGAGCCGACACTATGACGAGGCGCTCGAAGGCTTCGGGATCAATGTCGCCCAGTTTTCCCTGTTGCGGCACTTGCGACGTCTCGATCAGCCGAGCATCTCGACCCTGGCCGAGGCCATGGGCCTGGACCGTAGCACCCTGGGGCGCAACCTCAAGGTGCTCGAAGCCGAAGGCCTGGTGGCGTTGGCCGAAGGGCAGGACCTGCGTAACCGCCTGGTACTGCTGACCGAACAGGGCGAGGCCCGTTTGCAGGCCGCGCAGCCGGCCTGGGAGCAGGCGCAGAAAAAGCTGATCACCACCCTGGGCGAAGGGCAGCGCGAAGAGCTGGTACGCTTGCTGGAATTGTTGTCCTGATTTTTACCCATAAAAGCGGGTATATACCCGTATAACCTTGCGGCTTCCGGGAGAGAACAAGCATGACATCGGTATGGAAAACCAGTGGTTGGATTCTTCTGGGGGCGGCGTTGATCCTCGCCCTGTCCCTGGGCGTGCGACATGGCTTCGGCCTGTTCCTGGCCCCCATGAGCGCGGATTTCGGCTGGGGGCGTGAAGTCTTCGCTTTCGCCATTGCCCTACAGAACCTGATCTGGGGCCTGGCCCAGCCGTTTGCCGGCGCCCTGGCCGACCGCCTGGGTGCAGCCAAGGTGGTGATCGTCGGCGGTATCCTCTATGCCGCCGGCCTGGTGCTGATGGGGATGTCCGATTCGGCCCTGAGCCTGTCGCTCAGTGCCGGGTTGCTGATCGGCATCGGCCTGTCGGGTACCTCGTTCTCGGTGATTCTCGGCGTGGTCGGCCGCGCCGTGCCAGCCGAGAAGCGCAGTATGGCCATGGGCATTGCCAGCGCTGCAGGCTCCTTTGGCCAGTTCGCCATGCTGCCGGGCACCCTCGGCCTGATCGGCTGGCTGGGCTGGTCGGCGGCCTTGCTGGTGCTGGGCCTGGCGGTGGCCTTCATCGTGCCGCTGGTGAGCCTGCTCAAGGACCGGCCACTGCCCAGTCACGGCGTTGAGCAGACCCTGGGCCAGGCCTTGCACGAAGCCTGTTCGCACTCCGGCTTCTGGTTGCTGGCGTTGGGCTTTTTCGTCTGCGGCTTCCAGGTGGTGTTCATCGGCGTGCACCTGCCGGCCTACCTTGTCGACCAGCACTTGCCCGCCACCGTCGGTACCACGGTGCTGGCCCTGGTCGGCCTGTTCAACATCGTCGGCACCTACACGGCCGGCTGGTTGGGCGGGCGCATGTCCAAGCCGCGGTTGCTGACGGCCCTGTACCTGCTGCGAGCGGTGGTGATCGTACTGTTCCTGTGGGCGCCGGTGACTCAGTTCAGCGCTTACCTGTTCGGTATCGCCATGGGTCTGTTGTGGCTGTCGACCGTACCGCTGACCAACGGTACGGTGGCGACCCTGTTCGGCGTGCGCAACCTGTCGATGCTGGGCGGCATTGTCTTCCTGTTCCATCAGTTGGGTGCGTTCCTGGGTGGCTGGCTGGGCGGGGTGGTGTATGACCAGACCGGCAACTACGACCTGGTCTGGCAGATCTCGATCCTGCTCAGCCTGTTGGCGGCGGCGCTCAACTGGCCGGTGCGCGAGCGTCCTGTGGCCCGCTTGCAGGCGCAAGCGGCATGAACCGCTTGGCCCTGCGCGGACTGCTGGCCCTGGCGGCGCTGTTGCTGCTGGCCCTGGTCTGGTGGGGTTGGCATGAGGGTGGCCTGGCGTTGATGCAGTTGGGCATGGGCGTGTGCTAGGAGTACTCTGCACTTCTTAGGTGGTTCAACGGAGAGAGAACAATGCGCACACGCTGGATGTTGGCTCCACTGTTTTCCCTGATGGCCGCCGCGCTCGTGCAGGCGGCCGATTGCCCGGCGCTGCTTCAGGGCAGCCTGCCGGAGCTGCGCGGCAAGGAGCAGATCGACCTGTGCCAGCGCTTTGCCGGCAAGCCGCTGGTGGTGGTCAATACCGCCAGCTACTGTGGCTTTGCTCCGCAGTTTGAGGGCCTGGAGGGGGTCTACAAGGCCTACCATGGGCAAGGCCTGGAGATGCTCGGTGTACCCTCCAATGACTTCAAGCAGGAAGACGCCGACGCCGAGAAGACCGCCAAGGTCTGCTACGCCAACTACGGCGTCACCTTCACCATGACCAAGGCCCAGCCGGTACGTGGCAAAGACGCCGTGCCGCTGTTCGCTGAGCTGGCCAGGCAGAGCAGCGCGCCGAAGTGGAATTTCTACAAGTACGTGGTCGATCGCCAGGGCAACGTGGTCGGTAGTTTCTCCAGCCTGACCAAGCCGGACGATCCGGCATTCACCGCCGCCATCGAGAAAGCCATCGCTTCGCAGCCGTGAATGGCCGCTTCAGTTGCCGGGGTGGACGGTCCAGGCCACCAGCTTGAGCACCAGTGGGCGCACCACCAGCACGCAGGCGAAGGCGACCGGCATGGCCAACTGATAGGCCTTGAGCGCCTTGCCCAGCAGGTGCTCGTCAATGCCTGAATTGGCCGCCGTGATGACCAGGCACATCAGCATGGCCATGATCGCCGACATGTAGAAGGCGAACACGTACGGGGTGGCGCGAGCGCCAAGCTTGCGGCGGTTGCGGGTAGTGGTGGTGATGCTCATGCGTGCTCCTGGACTGAATCGGGTAGCGCAGCCTAACAAGCAGGCAGCCGCGTCCGGTAGACCTGCGGGGCTTAGGTGTTTATAAAGGGATTCTTACGAATGCAGGATTGATCCGTATGAATCTACTGGGCTCGATCAAGAGTTTCATCAAGGTGGTGGAGGCTGGCAGCATTGCCGGTGGCGCCCGCAGCCTGGGCTTGAGTGCGGCAGCGGTCAGTCAGAACATTGCCCGCCTCGAAGCGCACCTGGACGTACGCTTGTTGTCGAGAACCACCCGCAGCATGGCATTGACGCCCAGTGGCACGCTCTACTACGAGAAGGTCAAGCACATCGAGCGTGATCTCGAGCAGGCGCACCTGGCTGTACTGACGCCCGACAGCGAACCCAAGGGGCGCCTGTGCATCGCTTCGTCCTCGGCCTTCGCCCGTCATGTGCTGGCACCGTTGATTCCCGCGTTCAATGCTCGCTATCCGCAGCTTTCGATTGAATTGGTTACGAATGATCGGCGAGTCGACCATGCCCGGGAGGGCGTGGATGTGAGTATCCGTATCAAGCCTCAACTGGACGACGGCTTGCTGGCACGGCGTATTGCCCAGGTCCCGTTCATTTGCTGCGCATCCCCGCACTACCTGGCTCAAGCGGGCTGGCCGGCAGCGCCGGAGCAGCTCAAGGCGCACCGCTGCCTGGTGTTCCGCTACCCGGTGGACGGGCGATTCCTGCGCTGGGGTTTTGTGCGTGATGGATTGCGCTTTGAAGCCGAGTTCGGCGATGTGCTGATCAGCGACGACATCGAAGTGCTGGCGCAAATGGCTGCCCACCATGGCGGCATTACCCGGTTGGCCGAGTTCATCGCCAGGCCCTTTATCGAGCGAGGGCAGTTGGTGGCACTGTTCGAATACTCGCAGCCGAGCCAGGCCTATGCGCAAACCGAGCCGATGGACATCTACCTGTGTGTCGCCGACCGCTTTGCCATAACCCCCAAGGTGCGGGCGTTCATGGATTACCTGCAGGAAAACCTGGCCGGGACCTGGCCTGGTTCTGCGGCATAAAAAAACCGCCGGATCCGGCGGTTTTTTGTGCAGCAGGGGGATGAATCAGAAGCGGTAGGTGAGCGAGGCCCCCAGGCCGTGAGCACTGTTCTCGTACTTGGCGTTGTACGCACCCTTGGTCGGGCTGCTCAGGTTGACCTTGGTGTCTTCTTCCCACAGGTAGGAGTAGGCCAGGTCGATGGTCATGTCGTCGTTCGGGCTGTAGCCGGCACCCAGGCTGAAGACCTTGCGATCGCCGGTCGGGATACGTGGCGAACGGTCGTGGTTGTTGGTCGGCGACTGGTCGACGGTGAAGCCGGTGCGCAATACCCACTGCTTGTTCAGCTTGTACGAGGCACCGATGGCGTGAGCCCAGGTGTCGTGCCAGTTCTGCTCTTCGCTGATGGTACCGAACGGGCCGGCCAGCGGCGCAGGCACTTCGTTGGTGACGGTGATGGCTTCCAGGCGGCTCCAGCGGGTCCAGGTGCTGCCCGCGTAGAGGGTCCACTGGTCATCCAGCTCGTGGGTGACCGACATGTCCACCGATTCGGGGGTCTTGATCTTCAGTTCGGCGTCGAACTTGCTGCCGCTGAACGGGCCGATCAGGGCCGAGTTGATCTTGGTGTTGCCTTCGAGCTTGTAGTCGACCATCGAGTGGTAGGTCAGGCCCAGGCGGGTGCTGTCAGTGGCCTGGACCATCACGCCGATGTTGTAGCCGACGGCGACGTCGTCACCCTTGATCTTCACCTCGCCGTCGTTGCGGCCCGGGGTGCGTGGGTTGAGGATGTTCGAGCTCAGCTCGCCCTTGATACGGTTGAAGGTCGGACCGAAGCCGATCGAGACCTTGTCGTTGAAGGCATAGCTGACAGTCGGCTGGAAGGTGATGACTTCAACGTAGCTTTTCTTGCCCCAGTAGCGGCTGGCGGCGTCGCTTTCGTAGTCGGTCACCAGGCCGAAGGGTGCGTAGACGCCGAAACCGACGCTCCAGTGATCGTCGATAGGCTTGACGTAGAAGCCCATGGGCACGCCGACGACAGGAACCATGTCGCCATCGGTGCTGCCGCCGAAGGTGCCGCTGCCCGAAATGTCGGACTTGGCGATGATGGCCGCGCCACCTACGGTGACCTGTTCACGTTTCAGGCGCGACATACCGGCAGGGTTGCCGAAAACAGTGCTGGCGTCATCGGCAGAAGAAGAACGACCCGCGAAACCTGTGCCCATGCCGCTGACGCTCTGTTCGTTGAGGGCGAAGCCGCTGGCGAACAGTTGAGTCGAGGCGAGTGTGACGGCGAGGCTGAGAGAGGTTTTGAGCATTACTTTTTTCATTATTAGAACTCCTTGGGATCTCCGGGGCGAAAATTACCAACATTTCGACCTCAGCGCTATAGGCTGAAACACTGGAGATAGAGCGGTTTTGTAGGACAATCCGACCAAAATTGCGGGGATTCTCCCAAAATGGAGTTCAGTGACTATCAGCAGGCTTGAAGAGTCACAGGGGCGATGCAGGTTTCCCATGCGCAGGTGAAATCACGCAGGCGTCCCTGGGGCTGGAAGGTCTGGCGCCAGATGCGCGCCAAGCCCAGAAGATCATCGGCAGCGGGGAGTTTCGGCGCCTGTTCCTCGATCAGCATCCAGGCGATCGCGGTGGCGTAACGCAGGTTGACGGTCAGTTCCAGGTGCGGGCCGCTGAGAAAGGCGTGCTGGCTGGCCAGGCCACGAACCAGGCTGGCCAGTTCCGGGTCGCGGGCCAGGAACTGATCCCAGAGCGTCTGATGGCGGTGTTCGCCGATGCGGTAGAGGCCGTGACCACGGCGGTCGTGCAGGGCCGAACCCAGGGCCGACTGGCTGGCGGCAACTCCCAGTAACAAAGCTTCGGCGCTTGCACAGTGACGACCCAGGTAGATCAGGGTCGGGCGGATGACAAACTGGCTCAACTCGCTCGCGGCGATACCCATAAAGCCCTCGAACTTGAAGATGGCCGGCGGACACTGGAGCTTGGCAGCTGGTGAGTCGGTCAGGCCCGCCGGAAGCGGCTTGGGCCGCTTGAGTTGAAGTGTAGTGTCATATTCGAGCTGTAAAGGCCTGTTTTAAAAACATTTGCAGCTTCCAGTTATAAATCATATGCCGTGGAGTGATTAGGCCATTCCTGGGGCCTGGAAACAAAAAGCCCCGCCAGAGGGCGGGGCTTGAGCGGTGCAGCGACAGCGCGAATCAGGCAACCAGGGCCTGGCGGGTGCGCTCGATCACCGCCTGGAGCGGTTCGGCTTCGCTGTACTGCTCGGGGTACAGGCGCTCGCTGTGACGGGCAATGCCGTGCTCATTGACCAGGGTGAAGCTGAAGCCGCCTTTGCGCGACGCCAGGATCAAGCAGTTCAGTGGGGCAAATGCCTGGGATAGGGTGCGAATCGCAGCCTGAGTATGGGTAGAGTGAGTCATAGTTATTGGATGTTCCTGCAATAGACACGGTTTCGATCCGTGCACTGTTAAAACGTTCCAGTAACGCCGGCATTTAGGCCTGGGCGAAGAACCTGACTGGAACAGGGCAGCCAGTTGTGGGCGCATTGATCATGTGGCGCTGGGGCTGACTGGTAGGTACGTCAGAGGACAGGCAACACACCGGGTCGAGGTTCTATGCCGCGGGGTGAAGATCCTGATCAATCTGCAGGTTGGTTCGGTCAGGGTAAGTGTGAGATTTACCTGGGAACCATCGAGTGGGCCGGTCCTGGTTTCAACAGGCGCTGTCCGGAGGTGGGCAGGGCACTGAAAGGACTGCTTTGGCCAGAATTGACTTTCAGCTTGGTACTAACGGCGGCAAGACTACAGCACTGGCCGGGTCTTGGCAAGGAATATGGGTTTTTCATCGGGGAAGCCGATCAGTATCGCGTGTTTTTGGCTCGCTGGGAAGGGCAGTTTTGCGGGCGCAAGGCAGGCAACGTGCCAAATTCGTGCAGCGATCTGCCTTTCTTTGGGGCGGTTGTACACACTTGGCGCAATCGATGTTACAGCCCTGCAACAGCACCCGAGCGACCCGCCAATGACTTGGCTAAGCGCTTAAGTCAATGAAAAAAAACACTTATTTTAGCTGGTGAAAAAATCGACAGTTTGAGCCAAAGCCCCATTCCATAGGGGTTTGCGGGGTGTTGGAGGGGGTTGTCCACCGAGTTATCCACAGCTTCTGTGGATTGTCCCGAGCGCTTGCTCTAGGACGGGCGTGCCAGCTTTTTCCGATGTGTCGGACAATCGTCAGGTGGGCTTCTCATCGGGATAAATTCCTCGGATCAGCGTCAATAAATAAACACAGAAATATTTTGAAAAAAGTGTGGAAAACGCTCGGGCCATTGTCAGAAAAATGGGGTAGAGTGGCGCGCCTCTCGAGTTGCCTTCGCTGTTTGTCATGAAGTTTCGTGCTAACCCTCCTGAAAATGCTTCCCCACAATCGCCTTCGTCCGAGCCCAAGCGTTTCTCCTTGAAGGTCGCCCTGTGGCTGCTCGACAACCCGCGCCTGGGTGACAACCCCAATATCAAGCATTTTGCCGGACGCCTGCTCAAACAACCGGCCCGCCAGGGGGTGGTGGTCGCCCAGAGCCGCCTGGGGCAAATGCTCTGTCGTGATTGCGGCAATGCCCGTGACCGACGCATCGGTCATGACCTGTTGCGCCAGGCGGCCCGTGCCGGTGACCGGCGTGCCCAGCTCGAATACGGTCGGCTGTGTGCCCAGCCGCAGGTCAACGAACCCGAACAGGCCCGCTACTGGCTGGAACTGGCGGCGAGCCAGGGCTCCCAGGAGGCCCGACGTCTGCTCAAACACCTGGTGGACGCATGACTGCAGGGCGGCGGCAAGGCTGATAAGCTCAGCCGCTGAATTCAGTTGAGGGTGTCGGGGTGGTAATGGCGTTGGATCTGACCAGCATCGTGCTGGGACTCTTGGCGGCCGCCGTGCCGTGCCTGGGCTGGGTGTTCCAGCAGCAAAGAAGGCTGGCCGCCCGTGAGGCGCAGGCGGCGTTGCTTGAGGAGCGCCTGGGCAGTGCACAGATGGCCCAGGAAGGCTTGCTCGCCCAGCTCGATGCCAGTCGCGACGAGATCAGCGACCTGAGCCAGGCCAACGCGGCCAAGCAAGCGACCCTGGCCGCCCAGGCCCGGGAACTGGAGCTGCTGCAGATCGACCGCGACAACGCCCGTGATGCCGCCCATGCCTGGCAACTCGAACGCAGCGCTCGTGAGGCCGAATTGCGACGCCTGGATGCCCACAGTGCAGCCCTGAGTGCCGAACTGCGTGAGCAGCAGGACAGCCATCAACAGCGCCTGGACGACCTGCAAGGCTCGCGGGACGAGCTGCGCGCCCAGTTCGCCGAGATGGCCAGCAAGATCTTCGACGAGCGCGAACAGCGTTTTGCCCAGACCAGCCAGCAGCACCTGGGGCAGTTGCTCGACCCGCTCAAGGAACGCATCCAGGCCTTCGAGAAACGTGTGGAAGAGAGCTACCAGCAGGAGGCCCGCGAGCGTTTCTCGCTGGCCAAGGAACTGGAGCGCCTGCAGCAGTTGAACCTGCGCCTGAGCGATGAAGCCACCAACCTCACTCAGGCGCTCAAGGGCCAGAAGACCCAGGGCAACTGGGGCGAACTGATCCTCGAACGGGTACTGGAGCATGCAGGGCTGGAGAAGGGCCGTGAGTACCAGACCCAGGTCAGCCTCAAGAGCGCCGACGGCGAGCGCTTCCAGCCCGACGTGCTGATCATGCTGCCCGGCGACAAACAGGTGGTGGTCGACTCCAAGGTCAGCCTGACCGCCTACCAGCAGTACATCGCCGCTGACGACAGCGAGATCGCCCAGGCTGCGCTCAAGCAGCATGTGCTGTCGTTGCGCAACCATGTCAAAGGTTTGTCGGGCAAGGACTACAACCGCCTGGAAGGGTTGCACAGCCTGGATTTCGTCCTGCTCTTCGTGCCCATCGAGGCGGCGTTTTCGGCGGCCCTGCAGGCCGAGCCGAACCTGTTTCAGGAGGCCTTCGACCGGCAGATCGTGATCGTCAGCCCGACCACTTTGCTGGCTACCCTGCGGGTCATCGACAGCTTGTGGAAACAGGAGCGCCAGAGCCAGAACGCCCGGGAAATCGCCGAACGGGCCGGCTGGCTTTACGACAAGTTCGTGCTGTTCATCCAGGACCTGGACGAGCTGGGCAATCGCCTGCAGCAGGTCGACAAGGCCTACAGTGCCGCCCGCAACAAACTCTGCGAAGGCCGTGGCAACCTGATCAGCCGCAGCGAGCAGCTCAAACTGCTCGGTGCCCGGGCCAGCAAGAGCCTGCCGGCCGACCTGCTGGAGCGGGCCATGAGCGAAGGCGACCCGCTGGCCGTCGGCAGCCTTACTGGACCAGGCTCAGATGCCGATTGAGCAGGGCGCGCAAGGCCGCAGGCTTCACTGGCTTGGCCAGGTAGTCGAGGCCGGCTGCATGTACCTGGGCGACGGTTTCGCTGCGCCCGTCGGCACTGATCACCACGCCTGGCACCGGCTCGCCCAGGCGCTTGCGTAGCCAGGCCATCAGTTCGGTACCGGTTTCGCCATCGTCCAGATGGTAGTCGACCAGTGCCAGGTGCGGACGCATGCCGTTCTCCAGCAAGGCGTCGCACTCCTGGCGGCTGCGTGCGGTCCAGACCTGGCAGCCCCAGCGACTGAGCAGGCTGTTCATGCCGATCAGGATGCTGTCCTCGTTGTCGATGCACAGCACCTGCATGCCGGCCAGGGGTTGGCCCGCCTGTTCGGTCGGGGCGACAACAACGGCGGCAGGCGTGGTGGCCAGCGGCACGCTGACCCGGAACACGCTGCCCTTGCCCGGCCAGGAGCGCACTTCCAGGCGATGGCCGAGCACCCGGCACAGGCCATCGGCAATCGCCAGGCCCAGGCCCAGGCCTTTCTCGGCGCGGGTCTGGTGGCTGTCCAGGCGTTTGAACTCCTCGAAGATCACCTGCAGCTTGTCATCGGCAATGCCCGGGCCACGGTCCCAGACTTCCAGCCACAGGTTGCCGCCAGCGCGGCGCACACCCAGCAGGATCGGGCTCTTGCCATAGCGGAAGGCATTGGTCAGGAAATTCTGCAGGATCCGCCGCAACAGCTTCATGTCGCTGTGCACCCGCAGGCGGCTGCCGCGCAGGCGGAAGTCCAGGCCCTGCTGCTGGGCCAGTACCTTGAACTCGGCGCCCAGGGTGTCGAACAGCTCGTTGAGGGCGAATGGCTTGGGATCGGGGGTGATCTTGCCGTTTTCCAGGCGCGAGATGTCCAGCAGATCGCTGATCAACTCTTCAGCCGAGCGCAGCGAGCTGTCCATGTGCTGGACCAGTTGCTGGGCATCGGCCGACAACCCGTCACCCTGGTGGGAGAGGGCGGCGGAGAACAGTCGTGCGGCGTTCAGTGGTTGCATCAGGTCGTGGCTGACCGCGGCCAGGAAGCGGGTCTTGGACTGGTTGGCCGCCTCGGCATGGCTCTTGGCCTCGGTCAGCGCCTGGTTCAGTTGTGACAGTTCATGGGTGCGCTCGGCGACCCGTTGTTCCAGGCCTTCGTTGGCCTCCTTGAGCGCCTGTTCGGCTTCGCGGAACGGGGTGATGTCGGTGAAGCTCATGACGAAGCCGCCACCGGGCATGGGGTTGCCGATCAGCTCGATGACCCGGCCATTGGGGAACAGGCGCTCGGAGGTGTGTGCTCGACCCTGGCGCATCCAGTGCAGGCGCCGGGCCACGTGCACCTGGGCCTCGCCCGGGCCGCACAGGCCGCGTTCGGCGTTGTAGCGAATGATGTCGGCAATCGGCCGGCCGACGCTGATCAGGCCATCGGGGTAGTTGAACAGTTCCAGGTAGCGGCGGTTCCAGGCCACCAGGCGCAGGTTCTGGTCGACCACGCTGATGCCTTGGCTGATGTTCTCGATAGCGCCTTGCAGCAGGGCGCGGTTGAACTGCAGCACTTCGGAGGTTTCGTCGGCAATGCGCACCACGTCTTCGAGCTGCATGTCACGGCCTTCGATGGCGGCCTTGACCACTGCCCGGGTCGAGGAGGCGCCCAGCACACCGGCCAACAGGCGCTCGGTGTGTTCGATCCAGTCGCCGTCGGCGTTCTGGTTGGGGTTGAAGCCCTTGCCCTGGCGGTAGGCGAAGCGGATGAAGCTCTGCCGGGCACGCTCTTCGCCGACGAAGCGGGCGGCGAGGTGCAGCAGGTCGTCGATCTGCACCGCCAGCAGCGAGCGGCTGCTGGGGCGGGCGCTGGTCTGTTGGCCGATGAAGCGACCGGCCTGCCAGTGCTCCGACACCCGGGTGCGCGAGAGGATCGAGACCCAGGCGAACAGGGTGAAGTTGCCGGCCAGCGACAGCACCACGCCCTGGGTCAGCGGCGTGATCGGCAGGTTCAGCGGGTTGCCGTGCAACCAGGCCAGGCCCGGGAACAGGTTCAGCGACCAGCCCAGGCTGTGGGCGGCAATCGGCAGCACCAGGGTGTAGAACCAGAGGAAGATCCCGGCGGCGAGGCCTGCGAACACGCCGCGGCGGTTGGCCTGTTTCCAGTACAGGGCACCGAGCATGGCCGGGGTCAGCTGGGTCACGGCGGCAAAGGCGATCTGGCCGATGGTGGCAAGGCTTGCGGTAGAGCCGAGCAGGCGGTAACTGACATAGGCCAGCAGTAGGATGGCGACAATGGTCACCCGGCGTACCGACAGCATCCAGTGGCGGAAGACTTCGAACGGCCGCTCGGCGTTCTGGCGGCGCAGCAGCCAGGGCAGCAGCATGTCGTTGGAGACCATGGTCGACAACGCCACGGCTTCGACGATGACCATGCCGGTGGCGGCCGAAGCGCCGCCGATGAAGGCCAGCAGGGCCAGGGCCGGGTGGGCTTCGGCCAGCGGCAGGCTGATGACGAAGGAGTCGGGAATCACCGCGCCCGGCAGCAGCATCTGCCCGGCCAGGGCAATGGGCACCACGAACAGGGCAGCGAGGATCAGGTAGGCCGGGAACACCCAGCGGGCCAGGCGCATGTCCTGCGGTTCGATGTTCTCGACCACGGTGACATGGAACTGCCGCGGCAGGCAGATAATCGCCATCATCGCCACGCCGGTCTGCACCACCATCGAAGGCCAGTTGATGGTCTCGCTCCAGAAGCCTTCCAGGCGTGGGGCCAGTTTTGCCTGGCTGAACAGGTCGTCGAAGCCGTTGTACAGGCCGAAGGTGACGAAGGCGCCCACGGCCAGGAACGCCAGGAGCTTGACCAGGGATTCGAAGGCAATGGCCAGGACCATGCCGCGGTGGTGCTCGGTGACATCCAGGCTGCGCGTACCGAACACGATGGAGAACAGTGCCAGCACCAGCGAGACCACCAGGGCGGTGTCCTGCACACGGCTGCCGGTGGCGTCGGCACTGGCGCCGATGAGCAGGTTGACGCCCAGCACGATGCCTTTGAGCTGCAAGGCGATATAGGGCAGCACGCCGACCAGGCAGATCAATGCCACCACCACGGCCAGGGTCTGGGACTTGCCATAGCGGGCGGCGATGAAGTCGGCGATCGAGGTGATGTTTTCCTGCTTGCTGATCAGCACCATCTTCTGCAGCACCCAGGGGGCGAACAGCAGCAACAGCACGGGGCCCAGGTAGATCGGCAGGAACGCCCAGAGTTGCTCGGCGGCCTGGCCGACGGCGCCGAAGAAGGTCCAGCTGGTGCAGTACACCGCCAGCGACAGGCTGTACACCCAGGCGCGCAGGCGCGGTGGCAGCGGCGTGCTGCGGCGGTCGCCATAGAAGGCAATAGCGAACATGATGGCCATATAGGCCAGGGCGACCACGGCAATCAGCCCACTGGACAGCGACATGACAACTCCGAAACGAAAAAGGGGGTTCGACGCCGGCACAACGGCGAACCTCGATCAATCAGTCTGGCACGCCGCCGGCGCTTCGTCAGCGCCGACGATGGTCGCAGTGGCAGAGCGTCGCAGGGCGGCTCAGGCCAGGGCCTGGTCGACCTGGCCCGAGCCCGGGCGGGCGCCCAGGTAATAGAACAGTGCCGCCAGCAGCACCGAGCCGATCAACAGGTAGAAAGTCGCCACCGGCACCAGGTGTGCCAGGGCGAAACCGCAGATCACCGGCCCCAGTGCCGCGCCGAGGTTGGACAGGTTCTGCGCACCGTAATACACCCCGCGCAGGTGTTCAGGGGCAATGCTGTCGATGAACATGTATTCGGCCGGGATGACGATGATTTCGCCCAGGGTGAACACCAGCATCGCCAGGCACCAGACCAGCAGCGAGTCGGCCACGGAGAAGCCCAGCAGGCCGGCGAGGAACAGCGCCATGCCGGCCAGCAGCCAGGGCATCAGCTGGCGGCTGTTGATACGTCGACCGATCACGTACTGCAGGGCGATGACCGTGATGGCGTTGGTGGCCACCAGGTAGCTGATGTAGTGCGCCGCCTCGCTGGCGCTGCTGGTCACCACCAGGTATTGCGACAGGTAGGCGGTGAACTGGCCGAACACCACGGCGCTGAGGGCGCCGCCCAGGGTGAAGCAGATCAGCCGGCGATCCTTGAGCAGTTGCACGCCGACGCTGGCAAAACCGCTCGGCGCCGCGCCGTCCGGAACAGCCCGCGCCGAGCGCTCGCCCCAGCGCCGGTAGCACAGGCAGGTGACCAGGCCCAGCGCGGCGGACAGCAGGAACGGCAGATGACTGTCGAACAACACCAGGGCCACGCCGACAAAGGGCCCCACGGCATAGGCGACGTTGCTCAGGGTGTACTTGATCGAGAACACCTCGGCGCGCTCCTCCACCGGCAGCAGGGCGCAGAAGCCGGCCTTGGCGGCGATATCGACCACGGCCAGGGCCAGGTTGATCAGCACCAGGCTGATGAAGAACAGGCTCAGTTCGCGGCTGATCACCGCGGCCACGAAGGCCAGGGCAAAGACCAGGGTCGAGACGATGATCACCGTGTAGCTGCGCAGGGTATCGATCAGGTAGCCGCCGTACAGGCTCAGCAGCGAAGCGACGATCAGCGCGCCGCCGATCACCAGGCCGATGCCGCTGATGTCCAGGGTGAAATTTTCCGCGAGGTAGACCACCAGGTAGGGCAAGGTGATCGCCCGGGCCAGGGTCAGGATAAAAGTGGTCGCCAGCAGCAGGCGCACCTGCGGGCTGTAGCGCGTTACGGCAGCGAGCATTGTCACATCCTTGTTGTCAGTGCGGTAAGCCATCGGGCTAAGCATACGCTCGGGCGCTGGCGGTGTAACAGAAGATGTTTATATCTGTAAAATCGATAACAGATAGAGAAAATACCCGTTATATGGATATTCTTTCCAGGCATAAGATGGTCACACCTCACTGGACAACAGGAGACCTGACCATGGCTTGCCTGCAACACACCGCTTCCCCCTTTCGGCCGTTGAGCCACCTGGCTCACCCGCGGGAAGTGATTCGTCAATTCACCCCCAACTGGTTTGCCGCGACCATGGGCACCGGGGTGCTGGCCCTGGCCCTGATGCAGCTGGGTATCAACAGCCTGCACGGCGTGGCCGAAGCCTTGTGGTGGCTGACCATCGGGCTTTTCGTGCTGTTCACGGTGCTCTACACCGCACGCTGGGTGCTGTTCTTCGATGAGGCCCGGCGGATCTTCGCCCACTCCACCGTGTCAATGTTCTTCGGCACCATCCCCATGGGGCTGGCGACCATCCTCAACGGTTTCCTGCTGTTCGGCATCAACCGCTGGGGCGAGGGCATCGTGCCCTGGGTCGAGGCGTTGTGGTGGTTCGATGTGGCCCTGGCACTGCTGTGCGGCGTGGCCATTCCCTACTTGATGTTCACCCGCCAGGAACACAGCATCGACCAGATGACCGCGGTCTGGCTGCTGCCGGTGGTGGCGGCGGAAGTCGCCGCGGCCAGTGGCGGCCAGCTGGCGCCGCACCTGCTCGACGCCCACGCCCAGTTCCTGGTGCTGATCACCAGCTATGTATTGTGGGCGGTATCGCTGCCGGTGGCCTTCAGCATCCTGACCATCCTCATGCTGCGCATGGCCCTGCACAAGCTGCCCCACGCCAACATGGCCGCCTCCAGCTGGCTGGCGCTGGGCCCCATCGGTACCGGGGCGCTGGGTATGTTGCTGCTGGGCGCCGATGCCCCGGCGATCTTCGCCGCCAATGGCTTCGGTGAGCTGGGCGAAATTGCCCGTGGCCTGGGGCTGGTCGCCGGCATTGTGTTGTGGGGCGCGGGCCTTTGGTGGCTGCTCACTGCGGTACTGATCACCCTGCGCTATATCCGCCACGGCATGCCGTTCAACCTGGGGTGGTGGGGCTTCACCTTCCCGCTGGGCGTCTACAGCCTGGCGACCCTCAAACTCGGTGCCTGGCTGGGGCTGGTGTTCTTCCAGCAGATGGGCCTGGTGCTGGTGGTGATGCTGGCGGGGCTGTGGATGATGGTGGGTAGTCTGACCCTGCGCGGCGCCTGGCGCGGTGAGCTGTTCGTCTCGCCTTGCCTTGCCGGGTTACACAAGTAGATTGCATTTACCTGAGCGATTGTGGCTTTGTGCGGCCTGCGTGCCTCTTACAACAAAGCCACCCTCAGGTACACGATTGATGAGTCAAGCCTCGCAATTCAGCCTCCTTGGCAAACGGCGCTTCCTGCCATTCTTCATCACCCAGTCGCTGGGCGCGTTCAACGACAACCTGTTCAAGCAGTCGCTGATCCTGGCCATTCTCTACAAACTGGCGATCGAGGGTGACCGTTCGATCTGGATCAACCTCTGCGCCTTGCTGTTCATCCTGCCGTTCTTCCTGTTCTCGGCCCTGGCCGGGCAGTTTGGCGAGAAATACGCCAAGGACGCGCTGATCCGCCTGATCAAGCTGGCCGAAATCGGCATCATGGCCGTCGGTGCGCTCGGCTTTCTGACCAACCACCTGAGCCTGATGCTGCTGGCGTTGTTCGCCATGGGCACCCATTCGGCGCTGTTCGGCCCGGTCAAATACTCGATCCTTCCCCAGGCCCTGCACGAGCAGGAACTGGTCGGCGGTAACGGCCTGGTGGAAATGGGCACCTTCCTGGCCATCCTGGCAGGCACCATTGGTGCCGGGATCATGATGTCGAGCACCTCCTACGCGCCGGTGGTGGCCTGCGCCGTGGTCGCGGTGGCCGTGCTGGGCTACCTGTCCAGCCGCTGGATTCCCCGGGCTGTCGCTGCATCGCCGCAGATGAAACTGGACTGGAACATTTTCACCCAGTCCTGGGCAACCCTGCGCCTGGGTCTGGGCCAGACCCCGGCGGTGTCGCGCTCGATTGTCGGCAACTCGTGGTTCTGGTTCGTCGGCGCCATCTACCTGACCCAGATTCCGGCCTACGCCAAGGACTGGCTGCACGGCGACGAGACCGTGGTCACCCTGGTGCTGACCCTGTTCTCCGTGGGGATTGCCCTGGGCTCCTTGCTCTGTGAGCGTTTGAGCGGCCACAAGGTGGAAATCGGCCTGGTGCCGTTCGGCTCCTTCGGCCTGACCCTGTTCGGTCTGCTCTGGTGGTGGCATTCGGGGGATGTTCAGGCGGCTGCCACGCCTCATGACTGGCTGGCCCTGCTGGGCATGGCCGAGGCCTGGTGGATCCTGCTGGCGATCGTCGGCCTGGGGATTTTCGGCGGCTTCTATATAGTGCCGCTGTACGCCTTGATTCAGTCGCGTACCCCGGTGCAGGAACGCTCGCGGGTGATCGCCGCCAACAACATACTCAATGCGCTGTTCATGGTGGTGTCGGCCATTGTCACCATTGTCCTGTTGAGCCTGGCCGAACTGAGCATTCCCCAGTTGTTCCTGGTGGTGTCGTTGCTGAACATCGGCGTCAACGCCTACATCTTCCGCATCGTCCCCGAGTTCACCATGCGTTTCATGATCTGGCTGCTCAGCCATTCCATGTACCGGGTCAAACACCGCGACCTGCAGCTGATTCCGGATGAAGGCGCGGCGTTGCTGGTGTGCAACCACGTGTCGTTTGTCGATGCGCTGCTGATCGGCGGGGCCGTGCGCCGGCCGATCCGTTTTGTCATGTACTACAAGATCTACCGCTTGCCGGTGCTCAACTTCATCTTCCGCACCGCCGGCGCCATTCCCATCGCCGGACGCAACGAGGATGCCCGGACCTACGAGCAGGCTTTCAAGCAGATTGCCGCGTACCTGGCGGCGGGCGAACTGGTGTGCATCTTCCCGGAAGGCAAGCTGACCACCGATGGCGAGATCGATGAGTTCAAGGGTGGCTTGAGCCGGATTATCGAACAGACGCCGGTGCCGGTGATTCCCCTGGCCTTGCAGGGGTTGTGGGGCAGTTTCTTCAGCCGGGATCCGGCCAAGGGCTTTTTCCGTCGCTTGTGGTCGCGGGTGACCCTGGTGGCCGGCGACGCCGTTCCGGTGGAGGCGGCGCAGCCGGCGGTGCTGCGAGAGCGGGTCAGCCAGTTGCGTGGCGACCTGCGCTGAGCGGGGAGGGCAAGGTCAGCTGGCGCTGACCTTGAGGCCGACCAGGCCGCTGACGATCAAGGCGACACTGGCCAGGCGCACCAGCGCCATGGATTCGCCGAACAGGATGATGCCGGCGATCACGGTGCCGACAGCACCGACACCCGTCCAGATGGCGTAGGCCGTGCCCAGTGGCAGTTCCTTCATGGCCAGGCCCAGCAAGCCGAGGCTGATGACCATGGCGCCAACGGTCAGGATGGTGGGCAGGGGGCGGGAGAAACCGTCGGTGTACTTGAGGCCGACAGCCCAGCCCACTTCGAACAGGCCGGCGAAAAACAGGATGATCCAGGACATGCAAAAGCTCCATCAGTGTGATGGGGCCGTCCCCCGGGATGATCACGCAAAGCGTCGTGAGGTCGTCCTCACAGTGGGCAATATAGTGCCCAATCCAGCTGCTAGGGGCAAGTTGCGCCCGTAGCCGCTGCCTGACGGCAGCGGCTACGTCGAATCAGATCCCCTGCGGAATCTCTTCGCCGCCCAGCGCTTCGAACAGCGCCGGCAGGAACTCGCCGAAGGTCAGCATCATCAGGGTGAAGCTGGCATCGAGCTGGCCCAGGGCTTCATCGCCGCCGTCTTCTTCTGCCTGGTCTTGCAGCAGTTCTTCAAAACGCAGGCGCTTGATCACCATCTTGTCGTCGAGCACGAACGACAGCTTGTCCTGCCAGGCCAGGGACAGTTGGGTCACCACTTTGCCGGTGCCCAGGTGCAGTTGGATCTCGTCGCTGGTCAGGTCCTGGCGCTTGCAGCGCACGATGCCGCCATCTTCGTGGGTGTCGCGCAGTTCGCATTCGTCGAGGACGAAGAAGTCCGGCGCCGCCTGCTGGGTCTTGACCCAGTCGGTCATGGTCGCGCTCGGGGCAATCTTCACGGTCAGCGGACGCACCGGCAGCGAACCCATGACCTCGCGCAGGGTCGAGAGCAGGTCTTCGGCACGCTTGGCGCTGGCCGAGTTGACCAGGATCAGGCCTTGCTTGGGGGCAATGGCGGCGAAGATCATCGAGCGACGAATAAAGGCACGCGGCAGGAAGGCCTGGATGATCTCGTCCTTGATCTGGTCACGCTCCTTCTTATAGACCTTGCGCATCTGCTCGGCTTCGATCTCGTCGATCTTCTCCTTGACCGCATCGCGCACCACGCTGCCCGGCAGGATACGTTCTTCCTTGCGGGCGGCGATCAGCAGGAAGTCACCGCTGACATGGACCAGTGGCGCATCTTCGCCTTTACCGAACGGGGCGACGAAGCCGTAAGTGGTCAACTCCTGGCTGGCGCAAGGGCGCGCCGGCTTGCTGGCCAGTGCAGTTTCCAGCGCTTCGGGATCGAACGGGACATCCTGGGTCAGGCGGTAGGTCAGCAGGTTTTTGAACCACATTGGGTGAATCTCTCCTTAATACATAAGGAGGGCATTATTCTCCGAGCGGGCACTTCAGGCCAAGTCCGCTAAGTCTTTGGAACGGCTGAAAAATTTTTTTAAAAAAGTGCTTGCCAGCGTGTGCGGTGCTCCGTAGAATGCGCGCCACACCGAGACGAAAGGGTGATTAGCTCAGCCGGGAGAGCATCTGCCTTACAAGCAGAGGGTCGGCGGTTCGATCCCGTCATCACCCACCACTTCTCAGTGTATCGCGCGGCGGTAGTTCAGTCGGTTAGAATACCGGCCTGTCACGCCGGGGGTCGCGGGTTCGAGTCCCGTCCGCCGCGCCATATATCGCTTCCAGGGCCCACTGAACACCCGGAAGCAACAGAGAAAGCGACCTTAGGGTCGCTTTTTTTGTTTCTGCCTTTTGAAGGCCATCGTGCCTCGCCATGGTGCAGTTCTCCCCAAGTCGGTGCGCCTGCGCCGCGTTGTTGCAGGAATTTCCCACGTCTTTACAGGGTTGCGCGAACTGGCGCGGGCCTTGCTTATACCTGTTCATCCGGCAATCAACGCAGATTGCCCCGTTCACGACAAAGGCGCCGTGTTGCACCTGCTTGTTTTCGCAAGCCGGGGCAGCAGGGCGCCTTTTTGTTTGCGCAAGCAGGAGGTAGGCAGATGAGCAGCACCAGCGTGCGCAGCGTTTGCCCGTATTGTGGCGTCGGCTGCGGCATTGTCATGACGGTTGAAGGCAACCGGGTGACCAAGGTCAGCGGCGACAAACTGCACCCGAGCAATTTCGGCCGGTTGTGCACCAAGGGCCTGACCGCCCACCAACCGCTGCGCGATTCCGGGCGCATGGAGCAGGCCTATTTGCGCAAGCAGCGCCAGCGCGATCCGGTGCAGACCGGCGTGGATACGGCCATTGAGCAGGCCGCACAGCGACTGCGGGCGATTCTCGACGAGCATGGCCCTGATGCCCTGGCCTTTTATGTCTCCGGGCAGATGTCGCTGGAAGCCCAGTACCTGATCAACAAACTGGCCAAGGGCTTTGTCCGCAGCCGGCATATCGAGTCCAACTCGCGCCTGTGCATGGCCAGCGCCAGCAGCGGCTACAAATTGTCGCTGGGGGCCGACGGGCCGCCGGGCAGCTATGAGGATTTCGACCGCGCCGAGGTGTTCCTGGTGATCGGGGCGAACATGGCCGATTGTCATCCGATCCTGTTCCTGCGCCTGCTCGACCGGCTCAAGGCCGGCGCCCGGCTGATCGTGGTCGATCCGCGGCGCAGCGCCACTGCCGACAAGGCCGACCTGTTCCTGCAGGTCCGCCCCGGCACTGACCTGGCCCTGCTCAACGGCCTGCTGCATCTGTTGCACAAGAATGATCAAGTCGACGCCGATTTCATTGCCCGTCACACCGAAGACTGGGAGACCATGCCGGCCTTTCTCGAGGACTACACCCCCGAGCATGTCGCCGCCATCACCGGCCTTGCCGAAGCCGACATCCGCCAGGCCGCCCAGTGGATTGGCCAGGCCCCCGAGTGGATGAGCTGCTGGACCATGGGGCTGAACCAGAGCATCCATGGCACCTGGCAGACCAACGCCCTGTGCAACCTGCACCTGGCCACCGGTGCCATCTGCCGGCCGGGTAGCGGTCCCTTTTCCCTGACCGGCCAACCCAATGCCATGGGCGGGCGGGATATGGGCTATATGGGCCCGGGCCTGCCGGGTCAGCGCTCGGCACTGGTCGAGGCGGATCGAACCTTTGTCGAACAGCTCTGGCAGATTCCCGCCGGCAGCCTGCGCAGTGAGGCGGGCGACGGTACCGTGGCGCTGTTCGACAGCCTGGCCGCCGGAAGGATCAAGGCTTGCTGGATCATCTGTTCCAACCCGGTGGCCAGCGTTGCCAATCGCCAGCAGGTGATCGACGGCCTGCAAGCGGCGGAACTGGTGATTACCCAGGATGCCTTCCTCGACACCGAGACCAACCGCTACGCCGACATTCTCCTGCCCGCCGCACTGTGGGCCGAGGGCGAGGGGGTGATGATCAACTCCGAGCGCAACCTGACCCTGATGAGCAAGGCGGTCCAAGCGCCCGGCGCCAGCCTGCCCGACTGGCAGATCATCGCCCGCATCGCCTGTGCGATGGGCTACGCCGAGGCCTTCAGCTATGCCGATGCCGAGGCGGTGTTCGAGGAAATCCGCCAGACCTGGAACCCGGCTACCGGCTATGACCTGCGCGGCGTCAGCTACGACGTTTTGCGCCAGGCGCCGCAACAGTGGCCATGCCCACCTCGGCGTGACAACCCGCGCAGCCCGCTGCGCTATCTCAATGACGGCCTCAGCCAGACGCTGCACCGCGATGTGCAGGGCCAGGTGCCGGCCATCGCCTTCCCCACGACCAGCGGCAAGGCACGCTTTTTCGCCAGGCCTTATCTGCCGCCGGCCGAACGGCCCGATGATGATTTCCCCCTGGTGTTGAACACCGGCCGGGTCCAGCACCAATGGCACACCCTGACCAAGACGGGCAAGGTGGCGACCCTGAACAAGCTCGATCCCGGACCTTTCCTGGAGATCCATCCCGAGGATGCCGCGCGCCTGGGGATCGCCGAAAAGGATCAGGTGCAACTGCGTTCACGGCGTGGCCAGGCGCTGCTGCCGGCGCGGATCAGCACGCGGGTGTTGCCGGGCAACTGCTTTGCGCCGTTTCACTGGAACGATGTCTATGGCGACAACCTGGCGGTCAACGCCGTCACCAGCGACGCCGTCGATCCCGTGTCGCTGCAACCGGCGTTCAAATATTGCGCGGTGGCCCTGGCGCGGGTCGCCGGTGAACGTATTCCTGCCACCCCGATCGACCAGGAGCATCCTGCCATGCCCACCGACACCCTGAGCCGCTTGCTCGGCCTGGACCCCCGGGTTGAACTGGTCCTGGCCGAAGATGAACAACAATACATGCAGGGTTTCGTCCTCGGCCTGCGCAGCGCGCAAGCCCGGCTCGACGGGGTGCCGACCCTGCCGGCCAGCGCGCCGCTGGCGCCAGCGCGGCGCTTGCTGGTGGACGGTCTGCTGGCCGGCCTGTACTCACGCAGTGCCCAGCCCCAGGCCGCGCCGCTGAACGCACCGGAGCAAGCTCGGCACCTGCTGCTCTGGGCTTCGCAGACCGGCAATGGCCAGGCCCTGGCCGAACAGTGCGCCGAGCGCCTGCGCCAGGCGGGTCTGGCCGTGCAATTGAGCTGCATGGAGACGGTGGCCATGGAGCAACTGGACGGTGCCGCCAGCCTGTTGCTGATTGCCAGTACCTTTGGCGATGGCGATGCGCCGGACAGCGGCGCCACCTTCTGGCAGGGCTTGCACGGTGAGCAGGCCAGTCGCTGCGCAGGCTTGCCCTATGCCGTACTGGCGCTGGGCGACTCCAGCTATGAGCAATTCTGTGGCTTTGGGCGCAAGCTCGACCAGCGCCTGGCCGAACTGGGTGGCCAGCGCCTGCTGGAGCGGGTCGATTGCGAGGGCGATCTCGACGAGCCCGCCGGGCAGTGGCTGCAGGCCTTGCTCGACAAGCTTGGCGGCACGTCTGTGGCAGTAACCAGCGCGGCACCTGCACCCGTAGCGGTCAGCTTCAGCAAGCAGCAACCCTTGCCGACACGCTTGCTCGACAACCGCCTGCTCAACAGCCCTGGCGCCACCAAGGAAACCCGGCAACTGGTGTTCGAGCTGGCCGACAGCGGCTTGAGCTACCAGGCCGGTGATGCCCTCGGCGTGTGGCCGCGCAACTGCCCGGCGCTGGTGGACGAACTGCTGCTGGCGACCCGGCTCGATGGCGGCCAGTCGGTCAGCCTCAAGGGCCAGGCCGACATGCCGCTGGCCGAAGCCCTGGCCGGGCACCTGGAAATCGCGCGTGTCACGCCCAAGCTGCTCGAAAGCGTTGCCGCCCATAGCAGCCAGTCGCCGCTGTCGGATTTGCTCAAACCCCAGAACAAGGCAGCCCTCAAGGACTGGTTGTGGGGCAAGCAGCTGATCGACGTGGTCCACGCATTCAACCCGCAACTGGACCTGGACACCTGGCTGAGCCTGCTCAAACCGATGCAGCCGCGCCTGTATTCGATCAGCTCCAGCCCCAAACATCACCCCGGGCAGGTCCACCTGACCGTATCCACCGTTCGCTATGGCGCGCGCAAAGGCGTGTGTTCGACATACCTGGCCGATCGGGTGGGTGAGGACCAGGTGAGGATCTTCACCCAGCCGACCAGCCACTTCCGTCTGCCCGAAGACAGCAATGCGCCGGTGATCATGGTTGGCCCCGGAACCGGTGTGGCGCCGTTCCGTGCCTTTCTCCAGGAGCGCCAGGCTACTGGCGCCACGGGGCGCAACTGGTTGTTGTTCGGTGAGCAGAAAGCGGCCAGCGATTTTTATTACCGCGACGAATTGCTGGCCTGGCAGCGCGACGGCCACCTGACCCGGCTGGATACCGCGTTCTCCCGTGACCAGGCAGAAAAGATCTACGTTCAGCAGCGCATGCTCGAACAAGGCGCCGAGCTGTGGCGCTGGCTGGAGGAGGGCGGCCACTTTTATGTCTGTGGCGACGCCGAGCGCATGGCCCGGGATGTCGATGCGGCGCTCAAGCAGGTGGTACGTGAGCATGGTGCGCTCAGTATCGATCGGGCGCAGGCCTATGTCAGCGAACTGAGCCGCAGCAAACGCTACCTGCGCGACGTGTATTGAATGCCCCATAAGGGGGAGGGCTGCACCAGCCTGGGTCGATATCCGCTGCGATCAGCGGCGTTCAGGCCCTGAAAAAGCGGCTTTTGGCAGTTGGCACGCTACCTGCTTTTGCAATACCACAACGTTCTCGCGGGTCAATGGCGATCCGCACCGGAACTACATAAAACGACCAGGCAAAGGCGCCTGGAGCTTCGGCTCCAGGCGCCTTTTTTGTTTTTCGGGGTTCGCCCCGGCCGCACAGCCACCGTGAATGGCCTTGAGTGAGGATCAGGTATGAATGCAGCAACGACCATCACCCCGCGGGAAAAACTGATCATCGTCGGCAACGGCATGGTGGGGCATCACTGCGTCGAGCAACTGATCGAACAGGGCGCCTTGGGCCGCTTCGAACTGCGGGTGTTCGGCGAGGAACGTCAACGCGCCTATGACCGTGTGCACCTGTCGGAATACTTCAGTGGCAGCGATGCCGAAACCCTGGCAATGGGCGCTGCGGGCCAGTACACCAAACACGGTATTGCCCTGCATCTGGACGAAGCGGTGCTGGAAATCGACCGCGAACGCCGAGAGGTGGTCACGCCGGCCGGTCGCTATGCCTACGACCAGTTGATCCTGGCCACCGGCTCCTACCCCTTCGTGCCACCGATCCAGGGCTGCGAGGGCGCCTCGCGCCTGGTCTATCGTACCCTCGATGACCTCGACGCCATCCGCGCCGCCGCAGCCAATGCTCGACGTGGCGTGGTGGTCGGCGGTGGCCTGCTGGGCCTGGAAGCGGCCAACGCCCTCAAGTCCCTGGGCCTGGAAGCCCACGTGGTGGAATTCGCCCCGCGCCTGATGCCGGTGCAGCTGGATGCCGAAGGTGGCGCGGCCCTGCGGGCACAGATCGAAGCCTTGGGCGTGGGTGTGCACCTGTCGCGGGCGACCCAGTCGGTGGTGGCCGGTGAGGACTATCGCTTTCGCATGAACTTCGACGGCGGCGAGTTTCTCGAAACCGACCTGATCGTGTTCTCCGCCGGGATTCGTCCGCAGGATGCCCTGGGCCGCAGCAGCGGCCTGGACGTTGCCGCCCGTGGCGGTGTGGTGATCGACAGCGCCTGCCGTACCAGCGATCCGCTTATCTTCGCCATCGGCGAATGCGCTTCGTGGAACGGCAGCGTGTTCGGCCTGGTGGCGCCGGGCTACAGCATGGCGCGCAATGTCGCTGCGGCGCTGGCAGGTAGCGATGCCGGCAGCTTCACCGGCGCCGACATGTCGACCAAGCTCAAACTGCTGGGTGTCGATGTCGGTTCCATCGGCGATGCCCATGGCGCCACGCCCGGTGCGCGCAGCTACCGTTTCATCGACGAAGCAGGTTCGGCCTACCGCCGCCTGGTGGTCGATGCCAGTGGCAGGCAGGTGTTGGGGGCGGTGCTGGTGGGCGACAACAGCTACTACGACACCCTGCTGCAGTACGTACAGAATGGCATTGCCCTGCCAGCCGATCCGGCGGCGCTGATCCTGCCGCAATCGGGCGGCGCCCCGGCCCTGGGCGCCGATGCCCTGCCCGACAGTGCGACCATCTGCTCCTGCCACAACGTCAGCAAGGGCGCGATCTGCAAGGCCATCGACAATGGCTGTGGCGAGCTCGGCGAACTCAAGCAACAGACCAAGGCCTGTACCGGTTGCGGCGGTTGCGCGGCGTTGCTCAAGCAGGTGTTCGAGCATGAGCTGATCGCCCGCGGTGTCAGCGTCGACAAGAGCCTGTGCGAGCACTTCGCCTACACCCGCCAGGAGCTCTATGCGCTGGTGCGTGTCGAGGGCATCCAGAGCTTCGATGAGATGCTCGCCAGGCATGGTCGCGGCCATGTCGGTTGCGACATCTGCAAACCTACTGTCGGCTCGATCCTGGCGTCCTGCTGGAACCAGCCGATCATGGACCCGTCGCTGGTGCCCCTGCAGGACACCAACGACACCTTCATGGCCAACATGCAGAAGAACGGCACCTACTCGGTGGTGCCGCGCATCCCCGGTGGCGAGATCACCCCGGACAAACTGATCGTCATCGGCCAGGTCGCGAAAAAATACGACCTCTACACCAAGATCACCGGTGGGCAGCGCATCGACCTGTTCGGCGCGCAGCTGCACGAGCTGCCGGCCATCTGGGGTGAACTGATCGAGGCCGGATTCGAGACCGGCCATGCCTATGGCAAGTCCACGCGCACGGTCAAATCCTGCGTGGGCAGCACCTGGTGCCGTTATGGCGTACAAGACAGCGTGCAGATGGCCCTGACCCTGGAAGACCGCTACAAGGGCCTGCGCTCGCCGCACAAACTCAAGTTCGCGGTGTCCGGCTGTACCCGTGAATGCGCCGAGGCGCAGAGCAAGGACATCGGTGTGATCGCCACCGAGAAAGGCTGGAACCTGTACATCTGCGGCAACGGCGGCATGCGCCCGCGCCATGCCGAGCTGTTCGCCACCGACCTGGACGACGCCGGTCTGATCCGCATCATCGACCGGGTGCTGATGTTCTACATCCGTACCGCCGACAAGCTGCAACGCACTTCGGTCTGGCGCGAGAGCCTGGAGGGCGGGCTGGACTACCTCAAGGCGGTGATCCTCGACGACAGCCTGGGCCTGGGCGCCGAGCTTGAAGCGCAGATGCAACTGGTGGTCGATCGCTACGAATGCGAATGGGCCAACGCTCTGAAAGACCCGGAGAAACTCAAGCGCTTCCGGACCTTCGTCAACGACCAGCGGCCTGATCCGGGCGTGCATTTTGTCCGCGAGCGTGGCCAGCGCCGGCCGATCGGCGCCGCTGAACTGCATTTGATCCCGACCACTGAAGAGGTGCTGTGATGAGCCTGTCCAATGCTGCTGTAAACCTGCAAACGCAACGCTGGCAAACGGTCTGTGGTCGCCAGGACCTGGTGGCGCACTCAGGCGTGGTGGTCTGGTTCGAAGGCCGGCAGGTAGCGCTGTTCTACCTGCCCGGGGAGGACAACCCGGTGTTTGCCATCGACAACCAGGATCCGAAGTCCGGGGCCAACGTGATCGGTCGTGGCCTGGTGGGGCATCTCAAGGGTGAACTGGTGGTGGCGGCGCCGTTGTACAAGCAGCATTTCAGCTTGAATGACGGGCGCTGCCTGGAGGATGCACGGCAGTCTTTGCAGGTGTGGCCGGTGCGGCTAAGGGGGGAGCAGGTAGAGATCGGTCTGTAGGAGCGGGCTTGTCCCGCGATAGCGGTCTGTCAGTCACACCGCAATCGCGGGGCAAGCCCACTCCTACAGAGGATTGGCGCTGAAGCGGTCGCAGTCCGCGCACGGCCCCGATAAACTCCGGGCATGAACCTCGATACCCGGATCAAATTCCGCCATCTGCTGTGCTTTCTCGAAATCGCTCGCCAGGGCAGTTTCGCCAAGGCCGCCGATGCCATGGCGATCAGTCAGCCAGCCATCTCCAAGACCCTCAAGGAGCTTGAAGACCTGCTGCAGACCCGCCTGTTCGAACGCAGCAAACAGGGCGTCGAGCTGACCCCGGCCGGCACGCGTTTCATGCGATACGCCGGGCCCAGCGTGCAAGCCCTGCGCGAGGGGGTCAGTACCCTGCGCGGCGAGGAGCATGCGCCGCCGCAAGTGCGCATCGGCGTGTTGTCCACGGTCGAAAGCCTGTTGATGCCCGAGGTGCTCTGCCGCCTGCATCAGCGCCACGACGCCCTGGTGGTGAGCGTCGCCACCGGGCCCAGCGCGCACCTGCTGGCGCAGTTGCACGTCGGCGAGCTGGACCTGGTGATCGGGCGCATGACCGACAGCCCGCAGATCCAGGGCCTGCTGTTCGAGCACCTCTACAGCGAGTCGATGTCGCTGGTGGTGCGTCCAGGGCATCCGTTGCTGGCCCGCCAGCCCATCGAACGCAATCAGGTGGGGCACTACCCGCTGGTACTGCCGCTGGCCGGCACCACCATTCGCAAGCACGCCGACAGCCTGTTCGTGCAGTGCGCCATTGAACAACCCGTGCAACGCCTGGAAACCCTCTCGCCGGCCTTGAGCCGGCGCTACGTACAGGGCAGCGATGCGGTCTGGGTGGCCCCGCGCGATGCCGTGCGCGTCGACCTGGGGCGGGGCGAGTTGTGCGAGCTGGACCTGGGCGTGCAGGAGCCGGGCGGCTCGGTGGGTATCTGCAGCAATGCCGCCTTGCCCCTGAGCCTGCCGGCCCGCTGGCTGTGCGAGGTGCTGCGCGAAGTGGCGGGGCAGTACCGCGACGGCAGCTACCCTTGAAACCCCCGCCATATTACAAACTGCTACAAAAACTCCGTTGGGACATTGCTCAAGCGTCGACTGCCGACAATACTGGCCACTGGCTGTAGCGTTGCATGAAGAAGCGTTTAACTGGCTGAACTTATCCGGCTTTTCTTGCTCTCATGCCGGTAGCCATTGGTCGTGGCCGCCTGATAAGCTCGCGGCTTTACTCGATTGCCCTTTTGGCGCATGAACAAGGAAATAGCATGAAACAGCATCGGTTGGCGGCTGCGGTTGCCCTGGTTGGTCTGGTCCTGGCGGGTTGCGATTCGCAGACCAGCGTCGAGCTCAAGACGCCGGCACAGAAAGCCTCCTACGGTATTGGCCTGAACATGGGCAAGAGCCTGGCTCAGGAAGGCATGGACGACCTTGATTCGAAAGCTGTTGCTCAAGGCATCGAAGATGCTGTCGGCAAGAAAGAACAGAAGATCAAGGACGAGGAACTGGTCGAAGCCTTTGCCGCCCTGCAGAAACGTGCAGAAGAGCGCCTGGCCAAGATGAGCGAAGAGTCGGCCGCTGCCGGCAAGAAGTTCCTCGAAGAAAACGGCAAGAAGGCCGGTGTCGTCACCACAGCTTCCGGCCTGCAGTATGAAGTGGTCAAGAAGGCCGATGGCGCCCAGCCAAAGCCGGATGACGTGGTCACCGTCCACTACGAAGGCAAGCTGATCGACGGCAAGGTCTTCGACAGCTCGGTGGAGCGTGGCAGCCCGATCGACCTGCCGGTCAGCGGCGTGATCCCGGGTTGGGTCGAAGGCCTGCAACTGATGCACGTCGGCGAGAAGTACAAGCTGTACATCCCGTCCGACCTGGCCTACGGCGCACAAAGCCCGAGCCCGATGATTCCGGCCAACTCGGTCCTGGTGTTCGAGCTGGAACTGCTGGGCATCAAGGATCAGGCCAAGGCTGACGCCGACGCCGACACTGCAGCCGAGTAAGCTGCACGCTGTATTGCCAACGCCCCGCCTCGACGGGGCGTTGTCGTTTCTGGTCGTGATATGAACCCTGCACCGATACGAGCGTCTGAAAAACTGCAGTCAAAGCGGAAAAGGTGCAGGATAGGCAAAACGTTTGCGGCAATTGAAACAGGTGTGTAAAAAACGCCCGATTTGAGCGCGACCCTTGCCGGGCGGGCGCCGCGAGCTCGGAAAGGGGCTCTGTTCACAAGGTTATCCACAATAATTGTGGATAACCTTTCCTTGGCAACTGGCGGGAGGCTGTATGAAAGCACCGTGGAGTTTCGCCCGTTTTCTGCCCCTGGCCGAGCGATTGCTCAGCCGTGGCCGTCTGCCGGCGCTGATTTTCGCCGTGGCACGCAAGGGGCCGCGGCTCGGCAAGCTGCGTGAGGATGTGCGCCTGATGCAGGCCCTGTGTCTGGCCTGGTGGCGCGGTGAGTACCGGTCGATCAGCCCCAGGGCGCTGGTGACGGTAGTGGCCGGGTTGCTGTACTTCGTCAGCCCCCTGGATGCGATTCCCGATTGGCTGCTGGGAGTGGGCCTGCTCGATGACATCGCCGTGCTGGCCTGGGTGCTCAAGGCCGTCTCCGATGAACTGGCGGCCTTCAGTGCCTGGCGCAAGCGCCAGACGCCGGAAAAACTGCGGGTGGTCGAACGCCTGCCTGACACCCCGCAAGCCCTGCACCTGGAACATGAAAAAGGCTGATTGGCGCTCGCCCCCTGCACACCTCGGCTGGCTGGTTATATAATTGGCATAAGGGTTATGCCTACGGATTACATGCCGTAATCCTACAAGGGGGTTGTATGGGTATTCAGGTCATAAGCCGGGACGGTCAACCCGAGTATGCGGTTGTACCTTGGGATCAGTACCAGGCACTACTCAAAGCAGCGGGCCAGAGCGAGCCGGCTGCCGTTGAAAGCACCAGTTCCATCCCACAACCAAGCGCCAGCCTGCCGAGTTTCAGCGAGCTGGCGCGCTTGCGTGAAGGCAAGGGCCTGGCGCCGGAACAACTGGCGCGCAGTGTCGGTATCAGCCCGGTGTACCTGGCCCTGATCGAAAGTGGCGAGCGTCGGCCGGATAACGCTATCCGCCGCAGCCTCGCCTGGGAGCTGGGTGTGGCCGGCTGGAGCGAGCCGTCGTGAGCAGCGTGCGGATCAGCCGCCAGCACTGGGACGGCCTGCTCGGCGAGCTGGACCTGGCCCGTCGCCAACGTCACTTGTTGACCTACCGTGCGCTGCTCGAACGCCTGCAACTGCCCAGTCCCGCCATGCAGACCCTGACCGCCGCCCTTGAGCACCTGGCCGCGCTGGATGCCCGGGCCGAGCAGCCACTGCGCAGCTCGCTGGTGATCAGCCAGGGCGCCAGCCGCTTGCCGCGTACCGGCTTCTTCGAGTGCGTAGAACGCCTGGGACGTTTTTCCGGGCCGTCGGACGGCATGGCCGCCGCGTCCTGGCATGCCTCCGAAGTGGTCCGTGTGTTCGAGTACAGCTACCCCGAAGAGGCCTGAGCCGCAGATTGGGTATCGATCCGGTAGATGCTCTGCCCAGGCATGTCCTTGGCCCGGTGCTTGGCCTGCGAGGCCAGTTCCGCCAGTTGCCCGGCATCCAGCTCGGCGCAGGCCTGTGGGTGCAGCAGCACCACGCCGATCGACAGTGACAGCAAGGCAAACGTCTGACGCAGCCCTTGGCGGTTGGAGGCGATAAAGCTGCCGGCCTGCAGGTGTTCGGCGCGATAGAAGCGCTGGCATTGCCGCTGAAAGTCCTCCAGCAGCCGCTGCAACCTGTGTTCCCAATCCCCGGAACCGAGCACCAGCATGAAATCGTCACCGCCAATATGACCGACGAAGTCGTGTTGGGGATCGACCCGTTCATTCAGGCACTGCGCCAGGCACAGCAGCACCTCGTCGCCACGGGCGTAGCCGTAGAGGTCATTGAACGGCTTGAAGCTGTCGATATCCACGTAACATATCGCCGCCTGGCGCTGCTGGTGCAACAGCCGGGTCAGGCACTGCTGGATCGGCACGTTGCCGGGCAGCAGGGTCAGGGGGTTGGCGTAGCGCGCCTGCTGGATCTTCTGTTCGGTGATCAGCTTGAGCACATCGATCACCCGCCCCAGGCCCAGGTAGCGGCCATTGTGGGTGATGATGAAATCTTCCTCGATGCGCTGGCGGGCCCGGCTGGTGAGCAGGCGGCTGACCTGCTGCAGCGACTGGACAAGCTCCACGGCGAGAAAATCATCGCTCATCAGCCGGCTGATCGGCTTGCGCGCGAACAGGTCGGTGGCGAAGGGTTTGAGCAGGGCATCGGACAGCGAGTGGCGGTGGACAATGCCGCAGGGCTGGCGCCGTTCGTTGAGCACCGCCAGGGAGTTGAGGTTGGCCTGGCGGCGGAACAACTCCAGCACCTGCGCCGTCGGCGTGTCCCGGGTAACCGTCTGTTGCTCGTTGAGCAGAGCCGCGAGGTTGCCGCTGTCCTCGTTCAGCACCTGAACCTCGCGCGGCGGCTGGCCGAGCATCTGCTGAACATCCCGGCACGGCTGCTCCTGGGGGCGGCCAAGCAGGTAGCCCTGGACCAGGTCGACCCCCATGTCGGTCAGTACCTCCAGTTCCTCGGCCAGTTCGATGCCTTCGGCGATCACCTGGGCCCGTGAGGCCCGGGCGATCTGCAGGATGGAGCCGACGAACTCGCGCTTGACCGCATCCAGGTGGATACCGTCGATGAAGTGACGGTCGATCTTGACGTAGTCCGGGCGCAGCTCCGACCACAGCCGCAGGCTCGAATAGCCTGCACCCAGGTCGTCCAGGGCAATGGAGAAGCCCATGTCGCGGTAATGGTGCAGGGCATTGAACAACAGCTGGAAATCGTCGGTCGGGGTCTGCTCGGTCAGCTCGATCACCACCCGATCTGGCGACAGGCCCAGATCGTGGAGCATCTGCAGGGTGCGCCCGGACTGGTACTGGGGTTCGAGCAGCGATTCGGGGGAGACGTTGAGAAACAGCTTGCCGTCCAGTCGCTGCTGGCTGAAGCGTCGGCACGCGCTTTCCCGGCAGGCCACTTCCAGTTCGGTCAGGCGGCCGGCCTGGCGGGCCACGGCGAACAGGTTGAGCGGTGAATGCAGCGGGCTGTTGGACGGCCCGCGGCTCAAGGCTTCGTAGCCGAGGATACGCCGCTCGGACAGGCAGACAATGGGCTGGAACAGGCTGTGCAAACCGCTTTGAGCAAGGATGGCGCTCAACGCACTGAGCTGTTCGGTCACGGTCATGGTGGCACTGCCTTGAAAAAAAGGGACTGAGGCCAACGGCGCTCAGTCCCTTATTTCACGACAGAATCGTGACTGTTTGATGACGCAATAGCGGCACAGTCACATTATCTTGCCATCACTCTCAGCGGTTGTTTTTCGCTACCGCCGAATTCAGCCCCAGGTAGTCGAGCAGGATACGCCCGGACTCCGACAGGTAGGCGTCGTCTTCCGGCTTGGTATCGTCCGGCTCGGCCGGCAGGGCGTCTTCGTCTTCCTTCTTGAGTTCCTTGAGCGGCTCCTCGCCCTTGGCCTTGCGCCGGGTGTTCTCCAGGGCCAGTTGCTTGCTTTCGATATCGGCATGCTGGGCACGGCGTTCGGCTTCGTTGAGGCTGACGGTCTTCTCGTTCATCAGCTTCTGGGTCAACGCCAGGCGGTCGCGGATGTAGACGAACTCCGGATCCTTGGCGGTGCGGCTGTCGTGACGGGCCTTGAGCTGGGCCAGGAACGGCTTGAACGGGTCGACCGCCGGCTTGATCGCCGGGCGGATGGTGTCCCACGGCATGGCTTCGGGCAGGGCGCTCTCGCCGATTTCCTTGGTGTCGATGATCGACGGGTAGTCGATGTCCGGCAGCACGCCCTGGTGCTGGGTGCTCTGCCCGGACACCCGGTAGAACTTGGCCAGGGTCAGTTTCAGCTCGCCATGGTTGAGCGGCTGGATGGTCTGCACGGTGCCCTTGCCGAAGGTCTGGCCGCCGAGGATCAGCGCACGGTGGTAGTCCTGCATGGCGCCGGCGAAGATCTCCGAGGCCGAGGCTGACAGGCGGTTGACCACCAGCGCCAGCGGGCCCTTGTAGAAGGCGCCGTTGTTCTCGTCTTCAAGCACATCGACGCGGCCGTCGCTGTTGCGTACCAGTACCGTCGGGCCCTTGTCGATGAACAGGCTGGTCAGCTCGGTGGCTTCCTGCAGGGATCCGCCGCCGTTGTTGCGCAGGTCGATGACCACGCCGTCGACTTTTTCCTTCTGCAGTTCGGTGAGCAGCTTCTTCACGTCACGGGTGGTGCTCTTGTACTCCGGATCGCCGGCACGGAAGGCCTTGAAGTCCAGGTAGAAGGCCGGAATCTCGATGATGCCCAGCTTGTAGTCGCGGCCGTCCTGCTTGAGCTTGAGCACCGACTTCTTCGCCGCCTGCTCTTCAAGCTTCACCGCTTCGCGGGTGATCGGCACGATCTTGCTGGTCTGGTCGTTCGGCGCATTGCTGGCCGGGATGACTTCCAGGCGCACCACAGAACCCTTCGGCCCGCGGATCAGCTTGACCACTTCGTCCAGGCGCCAGCCGATCACGTCGACCATTTCCTTGTCGCCCTGGGCCACGCCGATGATCTTGTCGGCAGGCGCCACCTGTTTGGTCTTGGCGGCAGGGCCGGCCGGTACCAGGCGCACGATCTTGACCTGGTCGTTGTCGCTTTGCAGCACGGCACCGATACCTTCGAGCGACAGGCTCATGTTGATATCGAAGTTTTCCGCGTTGTCCGGCGACAGGTAATTGGTGTGCGGGTCGTAGGACTGGGCGAAGGTATTGATGTAGGCCTGGAAGATATCCTCGGCACGGGTCTGGTCCAGGCGCGTGAGCTGGTTCTTGTAGCGCTTGGTCAGCAGCTCCTGGATGGCCTTGTTCTCCTTGCCGGCGATTTTCAGGCGCAGGACTTCATCCTTGACCCGTTTACGCCACAGGTCGTCGAGCTCGGCCTGGTTCTTCAGCCACGGGGCGTCCTTGCGGTCGACCAGCAGGGTTTCCTTGGTGGTGAAGTCGAAGTTCTCCACGCCCTTGTTCAGCTCGGCCAGGGCGAAGTCCAGGCGCGACTTGACCCGGTCCAGGTAGCGCTTGTAGATGGTGAAGCCGGGGTCCAGGTTGCCGCTCTTGAGGAAGTCGTCGAACTGGGTCTTCCACTTGTCGAACTCGGCGATGTCGCTGGCCAGGAAGTAGCTGCGGGCCGGATCGAGCAGCTTCAGGTAGCTGTCGTAGATGATGACAGAGCGCGCATCGTTGAGCGGCGGCTTGCTGTAGTGGTGGCGCTTGAGCAGCTCGACCACGTTGAGGCTGGCGACCACTTCGTCGCGCCCCGGCTGGAGTTTGTCCCAGCTGTTGCTGGCCCATGCATTGCCTGCCAACGGCAGACTGCCCAGGCCGATCAACAGGGCTAGCGTGGTGCTTGGCAGAAAATGCTTCATGCTGAATCGACGTAGGGACAATTGATCACGCATAGTAGGCCGTCTTTGAATTCGCCGGCTCAATGAGAGCCGGACGCATAATGCAAAAAGCCCGGGGCTACAGCCCCCGGGCTCAGTCATGACTCAACTATGGAGGCACTGTGAAGGCATTGCAAGGCGTTGACGGACATGTGGAGTGGGTTGCGACGACAAGTCCAACCTGCGATATCGGTCAAGTACGCATTCGCGTGGCCGCTGCCGGCCTCAATCGTGCCGATCTGCTGCAGCGCGCCGGGCTCTACCCGCCGCCGCCGGGGGCCAGCGAATTCCTCGGCCTCGAGTGCGCCGGGGTGATCAGTGAAGTGGGCCCGGGGTCGTCCTGGCAGGTGGGCGACCGGGTCTGTGCGCTGCTGGCCGGTGGCGGCATGGCTGAAGAAGTGGTGGTCGATGGCCGCCATGTGCTGCCGGTGCCCGAAGGCCTGAGCCTGCAGGAAGCGGCGGCGATCCCCGAGGTGTACGCCACCGCCTGGCTCAATGTGTTCCAGCTGGCCGGTCTCAAGCCCGGTGAGAAGGTCTTGCTGCATGCTGGCGCCAGCGGTGTGGGTTCGGCGGCGATCCAGCTGTGCAAGGCCTTTGGCAGCCCGTGCTGGGTCAGTGTCGGCTCCACCGAGCGCCTGGCCTACTGCGAAAGCCTCGGCGCTAGCGGCGGCGTGGTGCGCGGTGATGACATCAACGGCCTGAACGATTTTGGCCCGTTCGATGTGATCCTCGATCCGGTCGGGGCCAGCTATGCCGAACTCAACCTCAAGCTGCTGGCGAAGGATGGACGCTGGGTCATTATCGGCCTGATGGGCGGGCGCAAGGCCGAGCTGGACCTGACCCAGTTGCTGGTCAAGCGGGTGCAGGTGGTCGGCTCGACCCTGCGTACCCGTGATGATCAGTTCAAGGCCGATCTGCTCCGCGACCTGGGCCAGCAAGTGTGGCCGTTGTTCACCGAAGGCAGGCTCAAGCCGCAGTTGGCCAGAGCCTATCCGGTCAAGGATGCCGAGGCGGCGTTCGCCGAGCTTGCCAGCAACCAGGTGTCGGGCAAGCTGGTGCTGGTGATCGACGAGAGTCTGGTGTAACCCATATCGCAGGCTTCGCCAGCTCCCACAAAGACAGTTGTCGCTAGATGGGTAGCCGCTGCCGAGGAACGAGGCTGCGATCGACTGCCTGTAGGAGCGGCGGTGCGACGACTCGACTTGCCCCGCGATGCGTCGCAGCGTCCA
>NZ_JBIVXC010000020.1:0-103184 GCF_044769005.1 Pseudomonas sp. NPDC090755
GCGAAGGGCCGGATGCAGGGACACGGGTTTTGCCCACTTTTGCCTTCAAAAGTGGGTCGCCGTAAAGGCGAAACCAGCCGGCGGGGCCGCCGTAGCGAATGGATATGCTCACCGTCTTCAGTGCCAACGCGTAGCCGCTGCCGCCAGGCTGCGATCGACTGCGCTGTGGGAGCGGCTACCCCCGTGTCAGGTCAATCACCCAACTGACTATCAATGACAATGTTGCCACTGAGCAGCTTGTGCAGCGGGCAGGCATTGGCCACGCCCAGCAGGCGCTCGCGCTGGCTCGCATCGAGATCGCCGTGCAGTTCGATCACCCGCTTGATCGCGGTGTCCATGGGCGTGGTTTTCTCTTCCCGGGTGATATCCAGCTGCACATGGATATGCTGCAACGGCCACGCCTTGCGCCGGGCATACATGGACAGGGTGATCGCGGTGCAAGCACCCAGGGCCGAGAGCAACAGTTGATGGGGGTTGGGGCCGCTGTCGCGACCGCCGAGGGCCTGGTTTTCATCGGCAAGCCACTGGTTCACACCAGCGGACAGGTTGACGCTGTAGGGGATCTCGCCCAGTTCGGCGTGGACGGTCGAATCGGTCATCGGTGCAGGCTTCCTTGACAGCGGCCAGGCCCCTGAGGCCTGGCACGGAGTCCCTACACTAAGGCATCAGGCGAGGAAGGAATAGAGGATCGCCGACAAGGTGATCAGGCCGATCAGCACCACGAAGACGTTGGAGACCTTGCCCGAGTATTTGCGCAAGGACGGCACCTTGTGCATGGCGTACATCGGCATCAGGAACAGCAGGCAGGCGATTACCGGGCCGCCCAGGTTCTCGATCATGCCCAGGATGCTCGGGTTGAGCGTGGCCACCGCCCAGCAGGTCAGCACCATGAACAAGGCGGTCAGTTGCTCCAGGCGCTTGGCCGGCAGTTGTTTGCCACGGCTGCGCAGGCTCTTGATGATCATGCCCTGGAAGCCTTCGCTGGCACCGATGTAGTGGCCCAGGAACGACTTGGTGATCGCCACCAGGGCAATCAGCGGGGCGACGAAGGCAATCACCGGGGTCTGGAAGTGGTTGGCCAGGTACGACAGGATCGAGATGTTCTGCTGTTTGGCCGCGGCAAGATCAGCCGGGCTCAGGGCCAGCACGCAGCTGAAGCAGAAGAACATCACCGTCAGCACCATCATCACATGGGCGCTGGCGAGGATCTTGCCGCTTTTCTGGTCGGCCTGTTCGCCGTAGCGGTGTTTCTGGTCGACGGCAAACGCCGAGATGATCGGCGAATGGTTGAAGGAGAACACCATCACCGGAATCGCCAGCCACAGGGTCTTGATCAACAGGTCCATGGACATGCCTTCGCTGGCCTGGGCGAAGAACGCACCGTTCCAGTTGGGAATCAGGCTCAGGGCCAGCAACAGCAAGGCCGCGACGAAGGGGTAGACCAGCAGGCTCATGACCTTGACGATGATGCCCTGGCCACTGCGCACCACGATCATGAGGCCGCAGATCAGCAGCAAGGCCAACAGGGCCCGCGGTGGCGGGGTCATGTGCAGCTGGTGCTCCATGAAACTGCCCAGGGTGTTGGTCAGGGCGACGCTGTACACCAGCAGGATCGGGAAGATGGCGAAGAAGTACAGCAACGTGATCAGCTTGCCGGCACCGACGCCGAAGTGTTCTTCGACCACCTCGGTGATGTCTTCGCTGGCGCCGCGCTTACCCGAGAGAACAAAGCGGGTCAGGCCGCGGTGCGCGTAGAAGGTCATGGGGAAGGCCAGCAGCGCCAGGATCAGTAGCGGCCAGAAGCCCCCTACCCCGGCGTTGATCGGCAGGAACAGGGTACCGGCGCCGATGGCGGTGCCGTACAGGCCCAGGACCCAGGTGGTGTCGTGGCGGTTCCAGGCCTTGCCTTGCGCAGGGGCAGCCGATTCCACACGAATGGTCGTGGTGCTATTTACATCAGTCATCGATATTGCCTTGTAGTTGTTTTTGTTGCTTATGAACGAACTGCTTTGCTGCTTGGTGAAACAGGGGCTGCTGCGCCGCCATCGCCGGCTATGCCGGCTCCCACAATCCCCTGTGCAAACCAGGCCGGTGTGGGAGCTGGCGTAGCCAGCGATGCTCAATCAACACTCGACGAAGGCGACAGCCAGGCCGCCGCGCGAGGTCTCCTTGTAGTTGGCGTGCATGTCGGCGCCGGTATCGCGCATGGTGCGGATCACCCGGTCCAGGGAAATGAAATGCTCGCCATCGCCACGCAGGGCCATCTGCACGGCATTGATGGCCTTGACCGCGGCAATCGCATTGCGCTCGATGCACGGCACCTGGACCAGGCCGCCGACCGGGTCGCAGGTCAGGCCCAGGTTATGCTCCAGGGCGATTTCGGCAGCGTTCTCCAGCTGCATGGGCGTGGCCCCGAGCACCTCGGCAAGCCCCGCCGCCGCCATGGCGCAGGCCGAGCCGACCTCGCCCTGGCAGCCCACTTCGGCGCCGGAGATCGAGGCGTTCTTCTTGCACAGGATGCCTACCGCGGCGGCACTGAGGAGAAAATCCACCACGTCGTTGTCGCACGCATCCGGGTTGAACTTCATGTAGTAATGCAGCACCGCCGGGATGATCCCCGCCGCGCCGTTGGTCGGCGCGGTGACCATGCGCCCACCGGCGGCGTTCTCTTCGTTGACCGCCAGGGCGAACAGGTTGACCCATTCCATGGCGCTCAGGGTCGAGCCGATGACATTGGGTTTGCCCAGCTCCTGCAGGCTGCGGTGCAGCTTGGCGGCGCGGCGCTTGACCTGCAGCCCGCCAGGCAGGATGCCCTCATTGCGCAGGCCGTTGTCGACGCACTCGCGCATGGCCGCCCAGAGCGTGAGCAGGCCGCTGCGGACCTCGGCTTCAGGCCGCCAGGCGAGCTCGTTGGCCATCATCAGTTCGCTCACGCGCAACTGGTGCTGCTTGCACAGGGCGAGCAACTGGGCGGCGCTGTCGAAATCGTAGGGCAACTGCACCTGATCGGTGCTGGCCACCCTGCCGATCTCACCGGCTTCGACGATAAAGCCACCGCCCACCGAATAGTAAGTCTGCTGCAACAAGGAGCCGTTGACGCTGCTGGCTTCCAGGGTCATGGCGTTGGGGTGATAGGGCAGGCTTTCGTCGAGCAGCAGCAAATCACGGGCGCAATCGAAGGGCACCGGCTGGCTGCCGTCGAGCAACAGCACCTGGCTGTCCTGCAACTGGCCGATCAGCGACTCGATGCTACGGGGCTCGATCTGGTCCGGCCACTCGCCCATCAGCCCGAGCAGGCAGGCCCGGTCCGTGGCGTGACCGACGCCGGTGGCCGACAGCGAGCCATACAGACGCACCTCCAGGCGGCTCACCTGGGCCAGTAAACCCTGCTCGCGCAAGGCCTGGGCGAAGGTGGCAGCCGCCCGCATCGGGCCTACGGTATGGGAGCTGGAAGGCCCGATGCCAATTTTGAAAAGGTCGAAAACACTGATAGCCATGCTAATGCCTGCACACTCAAGCGACGAATGTCGCCCTGCCGTGCTGTGAAAAAATTGAAGGGTTTCGCGAAGTTGCGCGATACTGCCCGGTCACCGTGGCATTGACCAACGAAACTTTCTAAGCAAGCCTTTAGTAGAACTAAACGATGAGACGGCAAATGAATGGCCAGATGTATGTCTGGCTCCATGTGTTTTCCTGTGCGGCGCGGCACTTGTCGTTCACCCGCTGTGCGGAGGAACTGCACATCACGCCGGGGGCGGTCAGCCAGCAGATCCGCCAACTGGAAGAGCGCCTGGGCTTTCGCCTGTTCCTGCGTCGCGCCCGCGGCGTGGAGCTCAGCGCCGAAGGCCAGCGCCTGGCGCAGACGGTCAGCGAAGCCTACGGCAACATCGATGCCGAACTGCGGCGCCTGGACGCCGGCGAGATCCGCGGCACCCTGCGCCTGCGCTCGATCCCCTCGTTCCTGGCCAAATGGTTGACGCCACGCCTGCCGCGCCTGCAACAACGCTACCCGGACATCCAGTTGCGCCTGGTAGCCGAAGACAGCAGCCAGGCGCTGCGCGAGGGCGACTTTGACCTCGCCATCGACCTCAACGACGGCAGCTACCCGGGCATGCATTCCACCCCCTTGCTGGACGAGCAGATCTTTCCGGTGTGCTCACCGGCGCTGCTGCGCGGCCGTCCGCCCCTGCACGGGCCTGCCGACCTTGCGCACTATCCGTTGCTGCACGACATCACCGCCTGGCGCGGCAGTTCCGAATATGCGGAGTGGGAGTTCTATCTGGAAGGCATCGGCGCCGCCGGCCTGGACGTGCGCCGCGGCCATACCTTCAACCGCAACCACCTGACCATCGAAGCGGCCATCGCCGGCATCGGCGTGGCCATTGCCCGGCGCACCCTGCTCAATGACGAGCTGGAGCGTGGCACCCTGATCGTGCCTTTCGGCCTGCCGATCGCCAATCACAAGCGCTACGTGCTGCACTACCCGCCCGGCGGCCTGACTCACCCAGGCGCCCGGGCCGTGCACGACTGGCTGGTGGAGGAAGCCGACAGCTTCCGCGCCCTGCACGCCCGGGTGCCATAAGAACCACGCTCAATCGGCCTTGCCCACCGGCATCTGCTCGCTCGTCACCCCCGCGTCCGGCGTCACCACCTGGCCCAGGTCGATGCGTTTGAACACCGGCTCCGCGCCCAGCCGCGCGTTGAAGCGGGTGTTGAAGCTGAAGTCGTCCTCGGTCGGCACCGCCAGTGAGCGCCCATAGACCGCTGTGATGCCGGCCGGGTCAAACCCAAGCAACTGCAACAGGGTCGGAAAGATGTTGTAGTGGCTGGAGCGGTCCTTGTTGCCGGCCAGCGCCGCATCCCAGTCCAGGGTCTTGAGCTGCTCGCCCTGGATCACCACCAGCGGCACCAGGCCCTCTTCTTCCACCGGGTCGCTGTCGCAATGGGTGTTCAAACCAGGATTGCCGCGCTCGTGCAGGTCCTGACCATGGTCGGAGGTATAGATCAGCACGGCCTGGCTGAGGTCCGCCCGGGCGAACAGGCGATTGAAGAACTCGCCGACGTTCCACAACAGGCTGTTCTTGTAGGAATTGCGGTAAAGCACCCAATCCTGCGGCTGCCCGCTGAAGCCGTCACGCCGACCGGTGTCGGTGATATCGGCGTACTGCCCGCGGGGCAAGGCCGGCTGGTAGGCCATGAACGCATCGGGGTATTTGTCGTGCACCGGGAAGTGCACGCCCACCTTGTTCATCACGATCAGTTGCGCCTTGTCATCGCCCAGTAGCTCGATGAGCGTGCCCACTGCCGCCATGTCGCGGTCTTGCACCGGGGTGTCATCGAACTGGATGAACTGGTCGATGTCACGCTTCTCGGTCTGGGTCATCAGGTTCTGCAGGCTGCCGCCGGTACGCTGCGCATCGATGTACACCGTACCCAGGCCCGCCGCCTTGGCGTACTGCCAGATCGACGGCAGGGTCGAATTGATGCGCAGGTAATCGCTGCGGGTGCCGCCGTAGCGCAGGGTGACGTTGGTGTCGGCGCTGCAGTTGGCGATCGAGGCGGCGTAGCCGTAGTTGAAGATGCGCGCGCCGGGCTGTGCCTGGTTGAGGTGGCTGCGCACGCCCTGGGCGGTGTTCAGGTCCAGGTAGTTGCCCGAGACGCTTTCATCGATGATCAGCACGATGTCACGGGCCAGCACCGGCCCGCTGCGCGAAAGGGTCACGGGTTCGCGCGGGCCGACATGGTTGTTCAGCGATTCGTAGGCCATCAGGTTCAGGTAGGCCAGCGGCGTGTACATGATCGGCAGGCCACGGGCGCCCTCGCCTGCGCGCACGAACAGGATGGTGGTCAACAGCGCGATGGCCAGCAGCGGCGCGGCCAGGGGCAGCAGCGCCGGCCCCGGCAACTCGCGCCGGGGGCGCAGGCCCAGCCCCAGCAGCAACAGCAGCGTACGTCCCAGGCTCTGCAGGATCACGCTGTGGTACTGCGCCAGGGCCTCGCCGATGAAGCCGCCGGAATAGACCATGGAGATAAAGGCGCTGTAGGTCAGGTAATCGGCGGTGATGTGGGTGTAGGCATCGAAAAACAGCGCACTGGCCGAAAACACCAGGGCAAACCCCCAACGTAACCAACCCTGGCGAATACTGGCGCACAGCAGCAAGGCCAGCACCAGCAACACGAACACCCCGCCATACAACACCAGCGCCGGCCCCGGGCCGATGGCCTGGATGCGTTCGAGGTAGTAGGGAAAGTGACTGAGCAGGTACAGGACGAGCAGCAATTCCTTGAAATATCGGCGCATGGCTCCCTCGCAAATAGGCCCTTTTACGTCCCGGGCTCCTTCCACGTTAGCAGTGCTGTCACAAAGCGCAAACCCGAATACGTCAATAATATGACTCAACTTACGTGCGCCAATTCTGACAGGCAGAAAACGAGAAAGCGTTGCATTCGTGAAACAACACCCTTCCTACAGGCCACGTTTTTAGGGGCTCATGACCGTTCATCGTTTTGGCAAGCGGCCAATTGCCACTGCCCGAATTCGCTAAGGTACGGATTTCAAAAGGCTTGATGGCAAAAAGCCCATTTTGTAGCGACTGTAAATCCGACGAAACATGCCATTTGATTGACACAACCGTTCACCGGTGGGCTATACCCTCTTCACACCTGTTTCATTCTCATTACTCCATACGAGGCACGCCGACATGGACGTGAGCGTATTTGGCACCGGCTATGTCGGTCTTGTACAAGCTGCTGCCCTGGCAGACGTAGGTCACCGTGTGTTGTGCGTCGATGTTGACGCCCACAAGATCAATCAATTGCGCCAGGGTGTTCCACCGATCAGCGAACCTGGGCTGTCGAGCATGCTCGAAGAGAACATCAAGGAAGGACGCTTGCTGTTCAGCACCCAGGCCAGTGATGCAGTGGCTCATGCCGAGCTGATCTTCATCGCTGTCGGTACCCCGCCCGATGAAGACGGCTCGGCCGATCTGTCCCATGTGCTGGGGGTGACCCGGCAGATTGCCGGGCTGATGGACGCCGACCGCACCCTGATCATCAAGTCCACCGTACCGGTCGGCACCGCCGACAAGGTCGCCCAGCTGGCGCGGGAAGAACTCCAGCACCTGGCCAAGGACAATCTGAAGGTCCGGGTGGTCTCCAACCCCGAGTTCCTCAAGGAAGGCAGCGCCCTGGCCGACTGCATGCGCCCGGACCGGATCATCGTCGGCACCGCCGACGAGCAGGCCCATGACCAGCTGGCCGAGCTCTACGCGCCCTTCTGCCGCAACCATGAAAAGCTGATGTTCATGGACAACCGCAGCGCCGAGCTGACCAAGTACGCGGCCAATGCCATGCTCGCCACGCGCATCAGCTTCATGAACGAGCTGGCCAACCTCACCGAACGCCTGGGCGCCGACATCGAGGCCGTGCGCAAGGGCATCGGCTCCGATCCGCGCATCGGCTATCACTTCATCTACCCCGGCTGCGGCTTTGGCGGCTCGTGCTTTCCCAAGGACCTGCGTGCCCTGCTGCACACCGCCGAGAACAGCGGCATGCCGCTGCGTCTGTTGCAGAGTGTCAGCGAGGTCAACGACGCCCAGCGCCAGATCCTCTTCGGCAAATTGAAGCAGCACTTGCCCGGCAGCCTGGCCGGCAAGTCCATCGCGCTCTGGGGCCTGGCGTTCAAACCCAATACCGACGACATGCGCGAAGCGCCGAGCCGCTACCTGATGGAGGCCCTGTGGGCCGAGGGTGCGACCGTGTGCGCCTATGATCCGGAAGCCATGGCCGAATGCCGGCGTATCTACGGTTACCGCAACGACCTGCGCCTGTGCGCCACCCGCGACGACACCCTGGAAGACGCCGACGCCCTGGTGATCTGCACCGAGTGGAAGACCTTTCGCGTGGTCGACTTCGCCCTGCTGGCCAAGAAGCTGCGCAGCCGGGTGATCATCGACGGGCGCAACCTCTACAACCCCGACCAGGTGGCCACCTACGGCCTGAGCTACAGCGGTATCGGCCTGCGACAAGTACTGCCGGGAGTACCGGCACCATGAAGATACTGGTCACCGGTGCCGCCGGTTTCATCGGGGCTCACTGCACCCTGCGCTTGCTGCAGGATGGCCACGACGTGATCGGCCTGGACAACTTCAACGACTACTACGACCCGACGCTCAAGGAAGACCGGGTGCGCTGGGTGTCAACCCAGGCCCGCCCCTTCGCGCTGTATCGCCTGGACCTCAACGATGCCGCCGGCGTGGCCGAGCTGTTTGCCTGCGAGCAACCCGAGGTGGTGATCCATCTGGCGGCCCAGGCCGGGGTGCGCTACTCCCTGGAAAATCCGCGGGCCTATATCGACAGCAACCTGTGCGGCTTTCTCAATATCCTCGAAGGTTGCCGCCGCCATCCTGTGCAGCACTTGTTGTATGCCTCGTCCAGTTCGGTCTACGGCGCCAACCAGCACACCCCGTACCGGGTCCAGGACGCGGTGGACCATCCGTTGTCGCTGTACGCCGCGACCAAGAAAGCCAACGAGGCCATGGCCCACAGCTACAGCCACCTGTTCGGCATCGCGGCCACGGGCCTGCGCTTTTTCACCGTGTACGGTCCCTGGGGCCGGCCGGACATGTCGCCAATCCAGTTCGCCCGGGCAATTGCCGAAGGCCGGCCGATCCAGCTGTTCAACCATGGCCGGCACCAGCGCGACTTCACCTACATCGACGACATCGTCGAGAGCCTGGTGCGCCTTGTGCCCCTGGCGCCCCGGGCCAACCCGGACTGGGACCGCGAGCAGCCCGACCCTGCCAGCAGCCACGCGCCCTGGCGCCTGTTCAACATCGGCGGCCAACGCCCGGTGGAGCTGACCGACTACGTTGCCCTGCTGGAAAAACACCTGCAGCGCAAGGCCGAGATCGAACTGTTGCCCCTGCAGCCCGGCGATGTGCTGGCCACCTGCGCCGATGCCAGCAGCCTGGAACAGGTCACCGGCTTCACCCCACGTATTTCACTTGATGAAGGCCTCGGGCGCTTTATTGCCTGGTTTCATCAGTACTACCCGCACCTTGCCAGGGACGACATGCGGGTCACCGGGCCAACACCCGAGCATCAATGGAGGGCGGTATGACAGGACAACCTAAAAGTGCGCAACTGCAGGCACTGCATCAAGACAAACGCATGGACCCGGCACATCGCCAACGCATTGACGCGGCGATCCACATGCAGGGCCGTGGCTGGATGACCGGCCGTGCCGGCGGGCGTCCCTGGACCCTGTCGCGCACCAACCGGGTACTGGCCTGCATCGGCGCACTGTGCATCCTCACGCTGATCTCGCCGCTGCTGCTGGTGCTGGCCGTACTGGTCAAGCTGAGCAGCCCGGGCCCGGTGTTCTTCGTGCAGAAACGCACCGGTTACCGCGGCCGCGCCTTCGGCATGTACAAGTTCCGCACCATGGTGGCCAACGCCGAAGCCTTGAAGGACTCGGTGCGCCACCTCAATAAACACGGCGCCGACTCCATCGATTTCAAGATCGACAAGGATCCGCGTGTCACCCCCATCGGCCACTGGCTGCGGCGCAGCAGCCTGGACGAACTGCCCAACCTGTTCAACGTGGTGCTCGGCGATATGCGCCTGGTCGGACCTCGCCCCACTTCGTTCAACGCCTATCGCTACAAGGACAACCACCTTGCGCGCCTGAGCATCTACCCCGGCATGACCGGCCTCTGGCAAATCAGCGGCCGCAGCAATATCGACTTCGACCAGCGCGTCGAACTGGACCTGAGCTACATCAACGAACAGAGCTTGTTGCTGGACCTGAAAATCCTCTTCAAGACTCCGTTCAAAGTCTTCAGCGGCCACGGAGCAAGTTGAATGGACGGTTCTACTTCAAGAAGTCTGACCATCGCCACCCCGAGCGAAACCAACCTGACGTCCACCGTGCTCGACGAGGACCAGCGCATCCTGTTGCTGACTGCTGCCAACACCGGCAGCGGCACCAGCACCAGTGCCCTGGCCTTCGCCAGCCAGTTGGCGCTGATGAGCGGCGGCCCGGTATTGCTGGTGGACAGCAGCCCAAGCGGCAACAACCTCAGCCAGCAACTGAGCCTGCACAAGCTGCGCGGGTTCAACGACCTGATGTTCGACCAGGACACCCCGCCCTTGATGCAGGACTGCATCGTGCGCCTGTCCGACCAGCCGTTCGACGTCTTGCCCGCCGGCACCTACCGACGCGGCAAGGCGCGGCTCAACCCCGACCTGCTCAAGGTCCTGCTGCGCCACCTGGGCGAGCACTATCGCTTCGTGGTGATCGACGGCGAGGCGGTCTACGCCAGCGCCGACAGCCTGGTGATCGGTACCCTGGTCGATGGCGTGATCCTGGTGGTGTGCGCCGAGGAGACCCGCTGGGAGGCGGCCCAGGCGGCGGCCCAGCGCCTGACCCAGGCCGGTGCGCGGTTGATCGGCAGCGTCTTCAACCGGCGCAAGTACTACATGCCCAAGTGGCTGTACAACAACCTTTGAGGCCAGCAGCCCAGGAGCTTTCCATGAAATACACATCGTTCGCGCTGTGCCTGCTGACCCTGGCCGGCTGCGCCACCCAGGAATCCCGGCAAATGCCGGTGCAGATCATGACGGCCGCCCCGGCCAATGCCCAGGACACCGAGCTGCCGCGCCGTGAGCAGGTGCTGCGACCACAGGATGTACTCGATGTGATCTTCCATATCAGCACCAGCGGCTCCGATGCCTACCGCATTCAGCCGGGTGACACCGTGGGCCTGTCGTTTCTCTCGGCCAGTTCGCTCAACGGCAACCAGCTGGTGCTGCCCGACGGCAGCATCGAACTGCCACGGGCCAACACCTCGGTGAACATCGCCGGGCAGACCCCCGACCAGGCCCGCCGCACCATCCAGCAGGCCTACCGCAACAAGAGTCTGTTCCAACCCAACCGCGACCAGTTGACGGTACAGGTGATCAGCCCGCTGACCAACGAGCAGAACCTCAAGAGTGCCCTGAACCACCCCGCCACCGGCATGAGCCGGGAAATCACCGTGGGCACCGACGGCCAGGCCAGCTTTCCGGAAATCGGCTCGGTGCCGCTGCAAGGCATGACGGTCAATCAACTGCAAACCTACCTGAACAACCGCTACGCCAGCCTGCCCGGGCGCATGACCGTGGACGTGATGCTCAAGTCCACCGCGGCCAACGAGGTCTATGTGCTCGGTGAGGTCGGCCAGCCCGGCGCCTACCCGATCCGTCGGCCGATTTCGGTGCTCGAAGCCCTGACCCTGGCCCGCGGCCCGAACATCAAGGCGCGGCTGGACTCGGTGATGATCCTGCGCCGCAGTGGCAACCAGGTGCAGGCCTTCCCCTACAACGTCGACAAGGCCCTGGATGCCAGCGCTGCGCAAGTGGCCTACCTGCAACCGGACGACATGCTCTACGTGCCCAAGACCAAACTGGCCAGCGCCGGTGACCTGGCCCGGCAACTGGCCGATGTGGTGCTGTTCCAGGGCTTCGGTTTCAGCTTTGCCTACCGTGTTGACAACAAAGACAGCGACGACTAATTCAAGGCGGGTGAATGAGCATGAACACAAAAGAAAACTACCTGCATGAATTCTTCAGGATCTTCTTCGCCAACCGCCAGTTGGTGAAGCGGGTGTTCCTGGTCTTTGCAGTGATTGCCCTGCTGTTGCCCCTGGTGCTCAAACAGAGCTTCGACATCACGGCCGAGGTCATCGTCCAGTCCAAGAAACTGTCCCAGAGCGACACCAACACCGCCCTGGCCCAGGAGACCGACAAGTTCATCCCGCCGTCGCTGGCCGACATGGAGACTGAAAGCAACATCCTGCGCTCGCCGACCCTGATCCGCCAGACCATCAGCCAGCTGCGCGACGAGGGCCAGTACGAGGTACCGCCGGGCCTGATGCAGCGCCTGGTGTTCGGCCCGATCAAGAGCGTGATCGTCAATCCGCTGCGTGAGTACGTGGTCAACCCGGTGCGTTCGCTGTTCGGCCTTGAGGTCGACCCGGTGCGAGATACCCAGCTCGATACCCTCACCGACGAGGCGATCAAGGACCTGAAGATCGAAACCCTGCCCGGCTCCAACGTGGTCTCGGTGACCTATAGTTTCCCCGACCCGAAACTGGGCACCCTGTTCGTCAGCCGGCTGCTGGACAACTACTTGAAAAACCGCCAGAACCTGCAATCGAACGAGCTGCCGCAAGAGTTCTACGAGCAGAAGAAACTGCAGTACCAGGCCCGCATGGATGATCTGGAAAGCAAACGCCTGGGCATGCTCGAAAACATCGGCTCGTCCGACCCCAAGGAAGAAATCACCTTCCGCCTCAATGCCATCAACACCGAGGAACAGGCGCTGAACCTGTACCGCGATCGCCTGCTGCAAAGCAAGCAATGGCTGGACTACCTCAAGACCAGCCTGAGCGCGGCCAGCAACGCCGGCATGCGTGACTTCGCCTTCCCCTACACCTTCACCACCACCGTCGACAACGTGGCGTTCGAAGACCGCGAGATCAAGCAACTGGGCGAGCAACTGACCACCCTGGTGCTGACCTACGTCAGCGACCTGGCGGTGTTCCAGCCCAGCAGCGAGCAGATGGTGCTGCAACGCGAGCAGATCGCCAAGACCCGCCAGCAGTTCCTCAAGGTCGTCTCCAACCGCATCAAGGAGCGTGAAAAAGACCTGGCCGTGGTCCAGGACGTGATCGCCCAGAAGACCCAACGCATCGCCGACTACAAAGGCCGCGTGCACCAGTTGCAGGAAACCCAGAGCAAGGCGCGTCAGCTCGACACCGAGATCGACGCCCTGCACAAAGCCTTCTTCACCTACACCCAGCGCTATGAAGAAGCACGCGGCGAGCGTCTGCTGGCGGGCGACCTGTCCAACGCACGGATCCTCAGTGCCCCTTACGAACCTGCTGAAGCGGCGTTTCCCAAGCCGCTGCTGATCGTACCGTTCGGCATGCTCACCGGCCTGCTGCTGGCCATTGCCCTGGTCTATGTGCGTGAGTTCTTCGACCATCGCTTCAAGCATCCGGCGCAGATCGGCCATCAACTGGACCTGCCGGTGTTGCTGGTGATCAACGACCAGACCCCGGAAACGCCCAACCCGCACAGCGGCTGGACCCTGCCACGGTTGATGCATTGGGTGCGCAATTGAACGCACCCCTGACCCCGACCCGGCCGATCATCCACCTGCTGAGCAGCGGTGGTTTCTACGGTGCCGAACGGATGTTGCTGGACCACTGCCAGGCCACCCCGGGACAGCACCAGGTGCTGTTCCTCGGGGCCCCGCAAGATCTGGTGGCGCGGTTTCGCGCCGCCGGTATCGCCTGCCAGACTTGCGACGGCCTCGCGGCGCTGTTGGCCGAGCTTGGCAAGCAACGCCATTCGCGGCCGCTGCTCAATGCCCATAACTTCAGGGGCCTGGTGTTCGGCTGGGTGGCCGCCAGGCGCTGGCGCCTGCCGATGGTCAGCACCCAGCATGGCTTTACCCCCACCAGCCGCAAGCAGCGCCTGTATGGCTGGCTGACCCTGCAGTTGTGCCGCACCCGCACCATCGCCCGGGTGGTCTGCGTGGCCGAAAGCATCGCCGTGCTGCTGCGTCGGGCCGGTGTTGCGCCGGACAAGCTGCAGGTCATCCCCAACGGCCTGCCTGAAGCCATCGCCCTGCCCGACCTGAGCCATGGCGACGGTCGCTGGCTGGCAGGCTACGTCGGGCGCTTGAGCAGTGAGAAAGGCCCTGACCTGTTTCTCGATACCCTGATCCCGCTGTGCCAGCGCCATCCACAGCTGGATGCGGTGATGCTCGGTGACGGTCCGCAGCGAGACCTGCTGCAGGCCCGCATCGATGCCGCCGGGCTGAACGCGCGTATCCGTCTGCCCGGCTTTCAACGCGACATGCGCAAGTGGATGGCGCGCCTGGATGCCCTGGTGATCAGCTCGCGCACCGAAGGCACGCCGATGATCCTGCTCGAAGCCATGCAGGATGGCGTACCGGTGGTGGCCTTCGGCGTGGGCGGTATTCCCGATGTCATCGAGCACGGTCGCAGCGGCCTGCTGGCCCGGCCACTGGCAGTGGACGAGCTGGCCGCGCAGCTCGAAGCCCTGTTGCTCGACCCTGCCCAGGCGGCCGAACTGATCGCCCAGGCACGCCACACCCAACGCGAACGTTTTCACCTGCCGACGCTGGCGCAACGCTGGGCCCAGGTCTACCTGGGCGCGGCCACGGAGACCTGCGCATGATCATTCCACTGTCGTTGATCGGTCTGTTTGCGATTGCAGGCATCGCCCTGCTGGCCAGTCCCTACCCGTACCTGGCACCCGGTGCGGCCATCGGCCTGGTCGGCCTGCTGGCACTGTACCGGCGCCCGGCCTGGGGCTTGCTGGCGATCATCGCGGTGGTGCCGCTCGAAGGTCTGTTCAAGGACAGCGACCTGTCGGCCGCCAAGGTCATCGGCGCGTCCCTGGCCCTGGTGCTGCTGCTGCAACTGGCGGTCGGACAACTGCCCGGCGAGCGCCTGCGCAGCTCCATGTGGCGTCTGCTGCTGGGCTTTATGGCGCTGTACCTGCTGAGTTTCTGGGTCAGCGACAGCAGCGAGATGTCCCTTGGACATTTCCGTGAACTGGCGGTGGGGCTGCTGTTGTTCGCCATCACCCTGCTGATCGGACGCGATCTGAACCTGGCGATGATGTGCCGGCTGGTGACCCTGAGTGTCGGCCTGACCTGCATCATGGCCATGTTCTCCACCAAGTACCAGGACGAGGGCCGCGCCGCCGGCCTGCTCTCGGACCCCAACGTATTCGCCATGCTCATCGCCATCGCCGTGCCCATGGCGCTGTGGCTGGTGCTCAACAGCCCCAACCGCTTGCAGCGGCTGTTCTGGATCGCCTGCTGCCTGCTGTTGCTGGCCGGCATGACCAAGACAAACTCGCGCTCGGGCCTGGTGGTGCTGCTGATCAGCCTGGGCATTGTCCTGGTCCACTACCGCGAACAGGTGGCCCGCCTGCGCCCGCGTCATCTGGGCTTTGCCATGCTGGGGCTGGCGATCCTGCTGCCCGCCGCCGTGGCGGTGATGCCGGACACCTACATTGCCCGCATCCAGTCGCTGACCTACCTCAAGTCCGGGGTCAACGCCTTCAAGGACGACTCGCTGGGCCGGCGTTCTTCCTACATCGTCGTGGGCAGCAAAATGATCCGCGAGAACCCGCTGCTCGGTTCCGGCCCCGGCACCTTCCCCCTGCACTACGCCACCACCGGCTATGCCAAGGCGTTCTCGGCCAACCGCAAGGTCGGCGACCTGTACCGCCGGGCCCACAACACCTACCTGGAAATCTTCAGTGAAGTGGGTGTGCCGGCCGGCCTGCTGTTCACCGGCATGGTGATCCTGGCCCTGTACAACCTCTGGTACGCCAGGCGGCTGTGGTTGCAGCAGGGCAACCACAAGCAGGCCGACATGCTCACCCACCTGTGCATGAGCATGCTCGCCATCGGTCTGTTCCTGATGTTCCTCAGTGCGCCCAACCACAAGTACCTGTGGATCATGCTCGCGCTGTCCAGTGTCCTGCGCCTAGAAGCCGAGCGGGCGCGCCTGCCCCAGGAGGCGGCATGAGCCGGATCAGTATCGTCATACCCATGTTCAACGAGGCACGGCACATTGGCCGTACCCTGCAGTCGGCGCGAAACGCCGCCGAGGCGGCCGGGCTTGAATGCGAGCTGGTGGTGGTCGACAACGGCTCCCGCGACGATGGCCCGCAGATTGCCCGCGGCCTCGGTGCCCGGGTACTGACCCTGCCGGGCCTGACCATCGGTGCCCTGCGCAACCGTGGTGCGGCCGCCTGCCAGGGCGAGTGGCTGGCCTTCCTCGATGCCGATATCGAAGTCCCGCAAGACTGGCTGACGGTGCTGTTCGCGCTGCACGCCGACCACCGTGGCGATGTCTTCGCCCTGGACTGCGACACCCCGCGCCAGGCGCCCTGGTTCGCCCGCGCCTGGCAGCGCCGCACCCTGCGCGCCGGGCGCAATGAACACCGGGCGCAATGGCTGCCGACCCCCAACCTGCTGATGCAGCGTCACTGGTTCGAGCAGGTGGGCGGCTTCAACGAGCACCTGCGCACCGGTGAAGACAAGGACCTGACCTTGCGCCTGGGCCATGCCGGCGCGCGGCTGCTGGCCCTGCGCGAGCCGGCCGCCCTGCACTGGGGCTACGAAGGCAGTTGGGGCGAATGGCTGGGCAAGGAGATGTGGCGCCAGGGCAGTCAGTTGCAGCTGCTGCGCAGCAATGGCGTGAGCCTGCGCCTGTTGCGCTTCCCGCTGTTGTCCGTCGGCGCCTGGACACTGGACTTCATGGCCCTGTCGGCCTTGCTCGACGGCTTCCCCCATGTGGCGCTGTTCCTGCTGCTGATCAGCGCCCTGCCGGCCCTGGCCCTGAGCCTTCGCCAAAGCCTGAGCCACAACGACCTGTTGTTCAGCCTGCAACTGTGGGGCCTGCACTGGATTCGCCTGCACCTGGCCGGCGCGGCCTTCGTGCTCAGTCTGTTCAACTGGAACGCAAGGAGGCCCGCCCGTGGCTGAGTTCATTTTCTGGCTGTGCCTGTTGTTGCCCTTCTACGCCTGGCTGGGCTACCCGCTGCTGCTCACCGTCGCCGCGCCCCTGTTCCGTCGCCACCAACCCGGCCCCTTGGCGCCGCAACGGGTCAGTGTGGTGGTGGCCGCGCACAATGAAGAGCGCAATATCGACAACAAACTGCGCAACCTGCTGGAACAGGACTGCCCGGCCGCCAGCCTGCAGATCATCGTCGCCAGCGACGGCTCGAGCGATCGCACGGTGGAGTTGGCACGCCGCTTCGACGATCCGCGCATCCAGGTCCTGGACCTGCCGCGCATGGGCAAGAACAGCGTGCTCAACGTCGCGGTCAGCCAGTGCACGGGCGATATCGTGGTGTTCACCGATGCCGATGTGCACTGGATCGACGGCACCCTGGCCGCCTTGCTGGCGCCCTTCGCCGACCCCGAGGTGGGGGGCACCGTCGGCAAGATGATCATCCCCGTCGCAGGCAAGGGCCTGAGTGTGGGTGAAAGCCTGTACCGCCACTACGAAGCCTGGCTGCGCCGGCTGGAAAGCCATACCGGCTGCACGGTTTCGGCCGACGGTGCCCTGCAGGCCCTGCGCCGCGAGCTGTACCAGCCGATTCCGGCGCGGGTCAACGACGACTTCTATATCAACACCTGTGCACCGGTGGCCGGCAAGCGCGTGGTCTATGTCGACGAAGCCCAGGTGCTGGACCAGGGCGTGGACGAGGCCGACCGTCAGTTCAGCCGCCGCCAGCGCGTCACCGTCGGTGGCCTGATCAGCCTGGCTGCCCGGCGCGAGCTGCTCAACCCGATGCGCCATGGCCTGTACGCCATCGCCCTGATCAGCCACAAGCTGATCCGCCGCCTGGCCCCGGTGCTGTTGCTGCCGTTGCTGCTGGCCAACCTCTGGCTGCTCGATGACCACGGCTTCTACCGCCTGACCCTGGCCGCCCAGCTGCTCGGCTACGCCATCGCCGTGGCCGGCCTGCTGGACGAACGCCGGCGCTTGCCCAAGCCGTTTCGCCTGGCCGCCTTCGTGCTGGTGACCCTGGCCGGCATGAGCGTCGGTGTGTGGCAGTTCCTGCGCGGGCACAGCTACAACCAATGGAACCCCGACCAGACCCGATGAGAGCCTGACATGCCGATCAAAACCAGTCTCAAGCGTGCCAGCGGTTGGCTCTACCTGAACTCGCCCAAGGGCCGCCAACAACTGCGCGGCGCCGGGGTGATCCTGATGCTGCACCGGGTGCTGGCCGACGACAGCAGTGCGGCCCTGCCCCATCGCAATGAACTCTGTGTCGGCCCCCAGGCCTTCGAGCGCTTGCTGCGCTGGCTGCAACGGCATTTTGACTGCGTGCACCTGATGGACCTGCTCAAGGTCCATGAACAGCCGCGTGGCCAGCAACGGCCCAAGGTCGCCCTGACCTTCGACGACGGCTGGCGCGACAACGCCCTCAATGCCTTCCCCCTGCTGCAACAGTACAAGGTGCCGGCGAGCATCTTCCTGTCCACCGACTACATCGGCAGCCGCCAGCGCTTCTGGTGGGAAAGCCTGGGCGAGACCTTATGGGGCAGCCACGGTGAAGTGCCGCGCCGCGCGCTGGTCGAACAACTGCGCAAGATCGGCCGGCCACTGCCGGCGGCCTGGTTCATGAACGAGCGCGAGCATGCCCGCAGCCAGGTACTGGCCCGGTACCTGCAGAGTCTCAAGTCCCTGCCGCCCCAGGCCCTGCACCTGTTGACCGACACCTGCCCGGCCGAGTCCCTGCCCCAGGCCCTGGACTGGAACCAGGTGCGCCTGCTGGAGAACTCGGGGCTGATCAGCTTCGGCCCCCATGGTGCCAGCCACGCCCTGCTACCGGGGCTGGACGACCAGCGCCTGGAAGAAGAACTGACCCGCAGCCATTACGCCCTGCAGCAAGGCTGCAAGCAGCCGCTGCCGGTGTACTGCTACCCCAACGGCGACCATGATGCACGGGTGCGTGAACGCCTCAGGGCGCACCGTTACCCCTTTGCCCTGGGTACCCAGGCCGGGATCTGCCAGGGCCATGACGACCCGTTGGCGCTACCGCGCATCAGCGTCAGCCAGCGCACTGCCAGTCGGCCCTCGCTGCTGGCCTGGCGGATCAGCCGTGGAGGGCACTCATGAGCCGTAACAGCTACCTGCGTCACCTGTTGCTGAGCATGGGCACGCGCCTGGCGATGATTGCCCTGCGCCTGCTGCGCAACGTGCTGCTGGCACGCATCCTCGGCCCCAGCGAGCGCGGGCTGTTCGCCCTGCTCAGCACCCTGCCCGACCTGATCAGCGCAGCCACCAGCGGTGGCCTGAACACCGCTGTCGGCTACCAGGCGGCCAAGCAGCGCTCCATGGGCCTGCTGCTGAGCCAGGTGCTGATCTTCGGCTGCCTGGTGGCCGGCGCCCTGACCCTGGTCTGCGTGGCCCTGGCGCGGACCTTCGGCACCGAACTGGAAGTCACCACCCAGCTCGGCCTGCTGGCCTGGCTGTTGCTGCTCGCTGTGCCGCTGACCGTGCTCAAGAGTGGCCTGTTGACCCTGCACAACGCCACCGGCGGCGTCGGCGCCTTCAATGCCCTGCGCCTGACCGAGTCGCTGGTGCCGCTGCTGTTGTTCGTCGGCCTGTTCTGGATGTGGCAGAACGCGGCGCTGGAAGCGGCGCTGATCAGCTGGCTGCTGGGCCTGAGCCTGGTGGTGGTGCTGGGCCTGTACTGGCTCGGGCGCCAGCATTCGATCCGCCTGTGCTGGGACCGCAGCGGCCAGCGCGAACTGCTCAGCTACAGCGCCAAGAGCCACCCGGACCTGTTGTTCCAGCAAGTGATCCTGCGCTCGGACTACCTGTTCATCAGCGCCATGCTCGGCAGTGCCGCCCTGGGCCATTACGCCATGGCCAGCGCGGCGGCCGAACTCTTGCTGATCGTCCCGGAAGCGGTGACCACCCCGTTGATGAAGCGCCTGCTGCAACAGGACGCCGGCATGGACAAGCTCACCCCGCTGGCCCTGCGCCTGACCGCCACGGTGATGCTCGGCGCCTGCCTGAGCATGGCGCTGATCGGTGAATGGCTGATCGTCACCCTGTTCGGCGCCGAGTACCAACCGGCCTATCCGGCGCTGCTGGCCCTGCTGCCCGGGCTGTTCGGCCTGTGCTACGCCAGCATCCTGCGCCTGGACCTGCTGGGCAAGAACCGCCCGGGCACGGTGTCGCTGATGATGGGCGCAGGCGCGGCGCTGAACCTTGTGCTCAACGTCATCCTGATCCCGGCCTACGGCATCGTTGGCGCGGCCATGGCCTCGTCCATCGCCTACCTGGCGGTGACCCTGGCGATGCTCGTGCTGTACGGCAAACTCAGTGGTGTACCGCTGTGGAAGACCTTGATCGTCTTGCCCAGCGACCTGCTGCCACTGCGCCAGATGCTGCAACGGCGGCCGGCATGATACGCCCTGGCCTGGTGGTGAGCGGCCTGTTGCTCGGTGCCTCGGCGCAGGCCGCGTCGATGCAGTGGAGCGACCTGCGCGATGGCAGCCTGTACCTGCAAGCAGACAAAGCCGACACCCTGACCCTCAGCTGGCGGCCGGCCTGGCAGGCCGACGCCAACCCCGAGCGTATCTTCCTGCTCGATGGCCAGGGCCACCTGCAGGCTGAGCGGCAGATCCAGGCCAGGGAAGTCCGTGGCCGCCAGCAATGGCCGCTGGCCGCCAGCGCCGCCTTCTATCAGGTGGAGGTGCCTGGCTACAGCTTCCGCCGCTACCGCATCGAGCACGGCGACAGCACCCGCGCCCTGTTCGCCCCGGCCAAGGTGCATTTCAGCGCCGAAGTGGGGCCCGGGATCGAGCTGTTCTTCCGTGTACCCGCCGGCGAACAGGCCACCCTGGCCGGCAAGTACCATGGCGGCGTCAGTGGCCTGCAGGTACAGCGCCTGGGCGATCAGCAGCGACTGAGCCTGGCGCTCAAGCCCTGGCCGGCCTATTGGCAGTTCGACCGTTTGCCTTTGCCGGTCTCCAGCAGCGACCAGACCTACCGCCTGCACTTGCAAGGCCGCGGCAAGGTGGCGTTCTGGCTCGATGGCAGCGCCAACCTGTTTGCCCAGCGCGCCCAGGACCTGGGGCCACTGCGCAACGCCGAGGGCAAGGTGGCGCTGCGCCTGGGTGACAAGGTGCTGGGGCCGACGCCAAGCCTGGGCGTCAATCTGCCCTATGTGTTACCGCCGCCCTCCAGCTACGCGGTACTCGACGCCCTGCAGCCCCGCGCCGCCGGCTACTACAGTTTCTCCGACCTGCTGGCGCGCAAACCCGGGTACGAAGACGCCTTCCGCCGTTTCTACCAGCAACGCTACCCAATCAAGCAGGACATCACCTTGCTCGGCGGCACCGCCAGGCAATCGGTACTGGCCGCCGACCGCACCAGCAACGATGGCCTGGACGCCTGGCTGAGCACCACCCGCGCCCTTGAAGGCGACACCCTGCACTACCTCGCCTTCGCCGACGAGCCGAATCTGTTCTACAACGACTACGAAAGCTTCAGTCGCTACTTCCAGCACATGCTCGAACGCGTGCAGCGCTTTCCCGGCGCCCGCGAGGCCGGGGTGCGCATCGCCGTGCCGGCCAGCTCTCGCCTGGTCAACGGCCCGCTGCATGAGAACAGCCGCGAGCGCATCGGACTGGACTGGGCCCGGCGCCTGCTCAAGGAGCACGGCGCGCAGATCGACGCGCTGGCCTGGCACGAATGGATGATCCGCGACCTGCTGGCCACCCGCAGCTACCGTGACGCGGTACGCCAGGCCGCCGGGCTGGTGGGCCTGGATGCCAGGGGCCGGCCCAACAAAGCCCTGCTGCTGGACCAGACCAACCTGTCCAGCGGCTCCAGCCTGAGCCCCTACGACCAGAACACCCATTACGCTGCCGTGTGGTGGGCCTCGGTGGTGGTCAACGCCTCCCAGGACGGCCTGCTCGACATGCTCAACTGGTTCCATGTCGCCGATGAGCCCGAATGGCCCAAGGGCATGGTCCGGGTACTGGGCGACAACCACTTCGAGCTCAAGCCGGTCGGCCTGGCCCAGCAGTTCATCCAGCAGCACTGGCTTGACCAGGTGCTGACGCTGGACAACGACGCCTTCGAGGTCGACGCCCTGGCCATGGCCCGTGGCAAGCAACGCAGCCTGCTGGGGGTGAACAAGGGCGAGCGCCGCCAGCAGGTCAGCCTGGCGCTGGACAACGCGCAGTGCCCGCAAGGCGTGCTCAACCTGTTCGGCCCGGACAATACCCCACGCAATGCCAGCTACGATTGCCATGACGGCCGCGTGCATTTCCAACTGCCGGGGCAAACCCTGTTTGCCCTGACCTGGAGTGCATCATCATGAGCGCCCTCAACACGCCCTCTCGCGTTGCACCAAGGCTAACAACGCCGCTCTCACAGGCCATGGCACGTTGCAACAAATGTGGGAGCCGGCATAGCCGGCGATGCGCCGCGCGGGCGGCGCTCGATCTAAATAGCGCCACAACCCTTAAGGCAAACACCTGGCCGCCATCGCACAATCTACAGATGTCATCGCGGGGCAAGCCCGCTCCTACCATGAATACTTTTAGCAAAACCCAAAGTAGGAGCGAGCTTGCCTCGCGATGCGATCTACCAGGCGACACCCAGGTGCAGGTCTTGAGAGGGAGTAAACCCCAGTGGGTGTACGCCGTAAGGTTTTTACCGCTCTTGAGATCGAGCGCCGCCCGCGCGGCGCATCGCCGGCTTCGCCGGCTCCCACATTTGTTGCAACGTGCCATGGCCTGTGAGAGCGGCGTTGCTAGCCTTGGTGCATGGCGTGAGCCCGTGTCGAGGCCGCATTCATTTCAACTGCCGGGGCAAACCCTGTTTGCCCTGACCTGGAGTGCTTCTTGGCAAGCGCACCTCAACCTGAAAACAGGAGGCACCATGAGTGCTTTGAGCAAGATCCAGGACCGCATAAAGCGTAAGGGACTACGCAACACCCTCAGCGCTGGGGTCAAACGTTACCTGTTCTATCACTGGGAACTGCTGTGGATGGAGCGTGACCTGGTCAGCCCTGTGCCACCGCACAACCTCAAGCCCTACCCGCCGCTGCGGATCGAGACCATCACCATTCACAATGCCGGGGCCTTCACTCGCTACTTCGGCGACCGGGTCGACACCATGCGCGAACTGGCGGCCGAAGGTCATACCGGCCTTATGTTCCTTGATGACGCAGGCGATGTGGTGGCCTTTATCTGGGGCAGCCTGCGCCACTACCACGACCGTCACTTCTACGGCTGCTGGTTCCCGGTGGAGCCGGGTCAGTTCTTCGAGTTCGGCGGCGAGCTGACCCGCAAGTACTGGGGCACGGAGCTGTCGGTGGACCTGCAGTTGGAGCTGTGGAAAGCCATGGCAGCCCAGGGCTGCGACACCGTGGTGGATGTGTGCGAGAACCACAACATCCCGGCGCTGAAACTGCACCTGCGCATGGGTTACAAGGAGCAGGGGCGGATCATGAATGTGTACTGCCTGTTCGGCCGCTGGAAGTTCTACCGCGAAACCCGCTACAGCGGTTCGCGCCTGGACGCCTTGCGCAAACCGGCCTCCAGCCCCACCACCGCCACAGCGACCTGAGCCTATGCAAATGGACTTGAAATGGTACCCCTCGCTGCGCGCCGACGGTTTTCCCGCAGACGCCTATGAGCAACTGCGCCAACGCCTGCCGGGCAGCACACCGTTCAACCACCTGGGCTGGTTGCAGGCCGCCGAAGCCGCCCTGCCCGCCGACCAGCACGTGCAGGTACTGGTCGGCCACCACCAGGGCCGACTGTGCCTGTGCCTGCCCTTGATCCGTGGCAGCGAACGCTTCGGCCCGTTGAACGCTCAGGTGGTACGCCACCTGGGCTACCCCTTGAGCGACCGCATCGCCCTGCTCGCCGACCTGCCGGCGGGCGCAGAGGCACAGGTGCTGCGGGCCATCCGCCAGCGCCTGCCCCATGCCCTGCTGCAGCTCAGTGAAGTACCGGACGAAACAGCGCCGCACGCCCTGCTCAGCGCCTGGCAACGGCGCAGCTCCACCTTCGAGCGGCGCCTGAGCTGCCAGGTGCCGGTGCATCGCATCGTGCCCGAAGACCGCCAGGAAATCAGCGGCGACCCGCGCTACAAACTGCGCCGCGCGCGCAAGCGCATCGCCGCCTGTGGTGCCCAGGTGCGTCGGGTGATACCCGATGCCGGCACCATCAAGACCCTGCTCGATGCCGTGGCCGATGTCGAGGACGCCAGCTGGAAAGGCGATGACGACGTCGGCATTTTCTCCGGCACCCTGCGCCGCCAATGGATGTACCAGGCCTTCAGCGCCCTGGCCGAACAAGGCCTGGTGCGCATGGTTCTGCTGGAACTGGGCGGGCGCTGCATCAGCTACCGCCTGGGCGTGTTCGAGCACGGACGGGTCTATGACTACAACCTGGCCTTCGTGCCTGCCCATGCTGATCTGGGCAGCGGCCGGGTACTGCTTGAAGAATGGATTCACTGGGGCCTGGATGAGGGCTGGGAATGGGTCGACGCCTCGCGCGTCAGCCTGAGCAATTCCAGCCACCAGTTGCAGGAGCGCATGAGTGCCCACCTTGAGCAACAACGCCTGAGCTTCTACAGCTGGCGCCCGGACGGCATCGTCCTGGGCCTGGCCTTGCGCTCGTGGCGACGCTTCAAGCCGTACTTGCAACGCCTGCGTCATTCACGTCCGGCGCCCGCCGCCGAGCCGATTCCCGAACCGGAGAACTCGAATGCCCTCACAGGTCATAGTCAACGCTGACGACTTCGGCCTCAGCGCCCACACCAACGCGGTCATCCTCCACGCCTTCCAGGCCGGGCTGATCAGCTCGGCCACGGCCATGGCCAACATGCCGGCGTTCGCCGCCGCCTGTACCCTGGCCCAGCTGCCGGCCCTGCGGGGCCGGGTGGGCCTGCACTTCAACCTGACCTTTGGCCGGCCCTTGAGCGAAGCCATCGCCAAAGAGCCGCGCTTCTGCACCCCCGGCGGCGAATTCGACCTGCGCCTGAAACAACGCACCCTGCGCCTGAGCCGGCGCGAACGCGAGGCGGTCGAACAGGAACTGCACGCCCAGTGGCAGCACTGCCTGTGCCTGGGCTTGATGCCCAGCCACCTGGACTCCCACCAGCACGTGCACAACATCTGGCCGATCGGCGTGATCGTCGCCCGCTTTGCGGCGCGTGTCGGGGTGCCGGTCAGGCTGGCGCGCAACCTGGGGCACAACATCGGACCGGTGAAGCGGGTGTTCAAGACCTTGCTCAATCGCCGCTTGCGCCAGCTGGCGGGGGCCACGGCGGACTACGTATGCACGCCGGTGGACCTGCGCGCGGGGCTGGCGCCGGATGCGGGGTTGCTGGAGGTGGTGGCCCACCCCAGTGCACTGGGCGGGCATGATTTTGGCGATGCCTACCTGGGCACGGGCGAGTCGTTGAAGGCCCTGGTGGAGCAGCGTCTGGAGGGCGTGCCACGGGTGGGGTACGGGGTGCTGGCCGGGGAGCGACAGCCGCTGACATCGGCCGTGTAACGCGCTGGGGTCTAGCCAGTGGCGAGTCCTAGGACCTATCCTACGCGGTCTGTCGCTCTCAGTAGCTTGCCCGGGGAAGGCCTTCACACTAGGCTCGCCAGGTCACTGAATGTTCGGTGATCGGGTTTGGCGACCCGGAAACTATATGCAGATCTGCCCCATGAACCATGGCCGGCGTCGTTGACGTTCGCGCCGGCTTTATGGTGGCTGTGCGCGGGAGGGCTTAGGCCCTGCCGGGGTTTCCTGTGTTGATCCGGTTCGCCAACCCGCGTACAGCTACCACCCAATCTCGTTTGGCGACGAGCGAGTGGTGGCTCCACCCAACCAGGAGCTCCATCATGAAAAAACTCGTCCCCGATCCCCCAAGCCTGCACCTCGCCGAAACCGCCGAAACACCGGTCACCAGTTGCCCGGACCATCCTCCACTGTTCAATGTACGCGCAGGCGTACCTGCCGAGGATGCGCTGGTGCATGCCTTGCTCTACCTCAAATGCGCCCATGCGACGATTCCCCAGGCGGTGCAGTACACCAGTGCTGACGGCCGTGGGTTTGTGTGGTCGACCCAGCATTCGGTGCAGATGGCCATGGGGTTGATTGATGCGGTGCTGGATGGGATAGAGTGGCGGCAGGCGCAAGGCTGAAGAACGAGCATGCGCCCCTGATACCCCTCCAATAAAGCTGTGTAGGCGAGAAAGCGGTGCACTCATCCGAGCGTCTGAAAGGAATCGATGTATTTGTCTGTGTGGCCGACCTCGGCAGCTTTGCCGCCGCAGCGCAGCGTCTGAACCTGACGAGCTCGGCTGTCAGCAAGGGCATTGCACGACTTGAAGCTCGTCTGCAGGTGCGCCTATTCGACCGGACCACCCGGCGGCTCGCGCTGACCGACGCCGGGGCGACCTTCTACACCACCTGCTCGCGGGTGCTCGCTGACCTTGAGGAATCCGAGCTGTCGTTGCATGAGGACTACTTCGAACCACGCGGGCGCGTGCGCATCGACCTGCCGGCATCCTACGGGCGACTACACGTGCTGCCCGTCATCCTTGACTACATCAAGCGTCATCCACAACTGAAAGCGCATGTCTCGTTCACGGACAATTTCGTCGACCCGGCTGCCCAGGGCATCGATATCGTGGTGCGTATCGGCGGTTCGGACATCTGGCCGGACGAACTGGAGCACCGGTTCATCGGGGCACAGCGTTTCATTTTTTGCGCATCCCCCGCCTACTTGAAAGCACGGGGCACCCCGACCGAGGAAAGTGATCTGCACGCCCATGATTGCGTGGTGTACGGCCAGGCCGACGGGATCGGCAGCCCCTGGTTCATGACCGGCACGCAGCCTGGTGAAAGGGAGCGACGGTTCATGCCGGCAGCACTTGCCATCGGCGATGGCGAAGGTGTCGTGCAGGGTGTTGTCCAGGGGTTCGGCATTGCACAGCTCCCCACCTGGCTGGTCAATCGGCAATTGGCGAGCGGTGAGGTGGTTGAAGTGCTGCCTCACCTGGCTACGGACGGCCTGGCGATGAACCTGGTGTGGCTGAAGAAGCGGGCCTCGCTGCCCCGGGTCCGTGCACTGCTCGACGTGCTGTCGCGTTCGCTGCGCACAGACGGGCACCAATTGATGCCGGGCAATTAGTGAATTTTATTCCTTTGACTGATGAATTAATGCCAGCGATAGGAATTTTTTGAACCAATAGACTGGCGGGACCTTGGACTCAGGAACCGCTTTCATGACTGCTGCTCAAACCCCGCCTGTTAACCTTGCCTGCGATCGGCGGGCGAACACCGGCACACTCATCCTGGCCATCTCGGCCTTTCTGATTGTCACCACCGAATTCCTGATCGTCGGATTATTGCCGGGATTGGCACGCGACCTGGGTATCTCGATTTCCGCCGCCGGCCAGTTGGTGACACTGTTTGCCTTCACGGTGATGCTGGCAGGCCCTCCCCTGACCGCAGCCCTGGCCCACTTCGATCGCCGCAAGCTGTTCGCCGCCATCCTGATGGTGTTCGCCGCGGCCAACGCACTTGCTGCCGTTGCCCCGAACGTCTGGGTGCTGGGCATCGCACGCGTTCTGCCCGCCCTGGTGCTTCCGGTCTTCTGGGGGACGGCGAGCGAAACCGCAGCCAGCATGGTCAGCCCTGATCGCCACGGCCAGGCGGTTGCCCGGGTCTACCTGGGCATTTCTGCTGCGCTGTTGCTCGGCATTCCCCTGGGCACCCTCGCCGCCAACGCTGCCGGCTGGCGAGGCGCATTCTGGGCACTGTCCGCCCTGTCGGCAGTCATGGCATTTGCCGTGATCACCTGGATGCCCAGCGTTCCCCGCGTGCCGAAAGTGGACTTGCGTAGCCAGGCGCGTGTTTTTCGCGAGCCTTACTTCCTGGCAAACGTAGCCCTGTCGGTGCTTGCCTTTACCGCGATGTTCGTTGCCTACACCTACCTCGCCGACATGCTCGAGCGCATTGCCGGGGTGGCAGCGTCGAATGTCGGCTGGTGGCTCATGGGCTTTGGCGCCATCGGCTTGATCGGCAACTGGATCGGTGGCCGGGCGGTGAGTCGCTCGCCACTGCGCGCCACCGCCCTCTTTCTGGCGCTACTCGCCGTGGGCATGGCCGCCTTCGGCCTGCTTGCTGCGTGGTGGGTGCCGCTGTGGGCCAGCCTTGCCCTTTGGGCTATCGCCAATACGGCGCTCTATCCCGTTTGCCAGGTCCGGGTCATGCGCTCAGTGACCCACTCCCAGGCACTGGCGGGTACCACCAATGTTTCTGCCGCCAATGCGGGTATCGGGATGGGCGCACTGCTAGGGGGCCTGGTGATACCGACGCTTGGGTTGTCGTCGCTCGGGTATGTTGCAGCGGGTATAGCACTGCTGGCGTTGATGCTGGTGCCTGTGGTGGCGTGGCTTTGTCCGCGGGGATAGGCGACTTGCCATCGGCGATGGCGAGGGTGTCGTGCAGGGTGTTGTCCAGGGGTTCGGCATCGCACAGCTCCCCACCTGGCTGGTCAATCGGCAATTGGCGAGCGGTGAGGTGGTTGAAGTGCTGCCCCACCTGGCTACGGACGGTCTGGCGATGAACCTGGTGTGGCTGAAGAAGCGGGCCTCGCTGCCCCGGGTCCGCGCGCTGCTCGACGTGCTGTCGCGTTCGCTGCGCACAGACGGGCACCAATTGATGCCGAACAATTAGTGAATTTTATTCCTCTGACTGATGAATTAATGCCAGCGATAGGAATTTTTTGAACCAATAGACTGGCGGGACCTTGGACTCAGGAACCGCTTTCATGACTGCTGCTCAAACCCCGCCTGTTAACCTTGCCTGCGATCGGCGGGCGAACACCGGAACACTCATCCTGGCCATCTCGGCCTTTCTGATCATCACCACCGAATTCCTGATCGTCGGATTATTGCCGGGATTGGCACGCGACCTGGGTATCTCGATTTCCGCCGCCGGCCAGTTGGTGACACTGTTTGCCTTCACGGTGATGCTGGCAGGCCCTCCCCTGACCGCAGCCCTGGCCCACCTCGATCGCCGCAAGCTGTTCGCCGCTATCCTGATGGTGTTCGCCGCTGCCAACGCACTTGCCGCCGTTGCCCCGAACGTCTGAGTGCTGGGCATAGCACGCGTTCTGCCCGCCCTGGTGCTTCCGGTCTTCTGGGGGACGGCGAGCGAAACCGCAGCCAGCATGGTCAGCCCTGATCGCCACGGCCAGGCGGTTGCCCGGGTCTACCTGGGTATTTCTGCTGCGCTGTTGCTCGGCATTCCCCTGGGGACCCTCGCCGCCAACGCTGTCGGCTGGCGAGGTGCATTCTGGGCACTGTCCGCCCTGTCGGCGGTCATGGCATTTGCCGTGATCACCTGGATGCCCAGCGTTCCCCGCGTACCGAAAGTGGACTTGCGTAGCCAGGCGCGTTTTTTTGCGAGCCTTACTTCCTGGCAAACGTAGCCCTGTCGGTGCTTGCCTTTACCGCGATGTTCGCTGCCTACACCATGAGTCCAACCGTTTTTTTTGTCCGTATACAGCTATCTGGTGCCCGACTGAGGTAGATCTGCACTTACATCTGCTGAATTAGCAGGCTGCCCCAGCTTCTTTCGCTACTCGACGTACTCACTTGCGTTTCCACACAGCCTGGCCCCATAGCGGTCAGTCTATGCCCTCAGGTAATAACCCTGGTTGAGTAGCGGATGAAGCGGGCTTGGCAGCTCTGACGTTAGAAGCGCGATGCTACACACCCACCTTGCTCCATGGCGCCTCGCTCAATGAACGGAGCCGCCGCGCAACCCAAAAGCTCGAAGCTGATAGTCTGTGACAGCTTGAAACATCGACTCTGCAATCTGCCTCAATCGCTCTACCTCCAAAGCGGGAGCCCCGGCATCCTTGGCTTCGTGCCAGCGACGCATGGCTTCGACAGCATCGGTGTACGCAGGGTGATCAGGGAACAGAATTTCAGGAGGATTGGACATTCGGCACCTGCCTCATTAGTGGATCGCTTGCGACAGCCCACCACCTTTGAAAAGCTGGTGGCCACGACTGTTTGAAAAAGCGAATCCGCCAGCAAGCGAAGTCTTTCAATTTCCTTTGCAGAAGCACCATCCTTGGCCGCCTGTGATGAGCTCTGAGTGCCTCTAACGCCAGCCGCAGAAGCGGTTCGCCGGCTAACGCTATGCCCTCTAGGGTTCGCTTCATATCCTGCACCAGTTCGCAAGATCATAAAATGCCCAGCAATAGCCTCCAACACCTGAAGTGCTTTCAAGCCTCGCCCCAAGGAAGAGGCGCCGTGTCAGCGGAGAGTGCTCATATCAGCCGCTTCCGGCAATCTTTTGCTTGGTAGCAGTCACGACGTGGCTGAGTGCGAGCTGGGCCCGAGGCACGCATCAATGAGCTCAGCAGTCTCAAGCAGACGCTGCCTCAAAGCAGGCAGAAGCGCCACCGCGACAATAGATCTTCGTTGCGCCAGCTCAAGAACAGTATGAAGAACAGTATCAGAGTGCCGCATGATTTCTATCAGATGCAGCCCACTAGGGCCATTGGCACCGGCGAGCCAATTTTTCGTTGTTCTCTCACTCGCATTAGTCCAATTTCGCAGGGTTTTTATAGCTCTATGTGAGTTGCCGAGCTCGTCTAGCAGCGCAGATGCCAGAGCATGAGCATACACATCAGCGCTAATTGGAAAGCAAATGCCCATTTTCGCGATCATTTTTCCACTTCCCCTTCCTAAATTTAGTATTTGATGATCACTGATAGGCATACAGCAACCCTGCCTGTCCTGTACCGGTATGCCATGAACCAACGCCTATAGGTCTGCCAATGCGACAAAGCACATCTTTTAGCGCAGAAGCTAATAACAGAGCGGCAGCTTATGTCCGGATGTCGACAGAGCACCAGCAATACTCCACAGAGAATCAGCTGGATGCTATCAACATCTATGCGCAGACCCACAATCTCGATGTCGTGAAAATTTATACGGACGCAGGAAAAAGTGGGCTCAGTTTAGATGGGCGCGAAGCTCTACAACGTCTATTGTCGGATGTGGAGTTTGGAAATAGTGATTTCACTACCGTTCTCGTTTATGACGTTAGCCGCTGGGGGCGCTTTCAAGATCCAGACGTCAGCGCTAGTTATGAAGTGCGCTGCCGACAAGCCGGCGTCCGAGTAGAGTATTGCGCTGAACAATTTGTAAATGACGGCTCTCCCGTATCCAGCATTGTCAAAAGCGTTAAAAGAATGATGGCCGGAGAATACAGTCGCGAACTTTCTGTAAAGGTATTTGCCGGACAATCGCGACTAATCCAATTAGGGTATAGACAAGGCGGCCCTGCAGGCTACGGTCTACGTCGCCAACTGATAGACCAAACTGGCAAGCACAAGGCAATGCTATGCCACAAAGAATACAAAAGCCTTCAAACTGACAGAGTGGTCCTCGCACCAGGCCCCGACTCCGAGCAAGAAATAGTGTTGGAGATTTACAACTCATTCATTAAGAAAGCTAAAACAGAGAAAGAAATTGCCGAATCACTAAACAGGCGTGGCATACTCACCGATTTGAACAGACCGTGGACACGCGGCGTAGTACATCAGATCCTTGTGAATGAAAAATACATAGGGAACAATGTTTGGAATCATACATCAGCAAAACTAAAGATGCCTCGTACCGCCAACCCAGCAACTGAATGGATACGAGCAGACGCAGCATTTCCAGCGATCGTTGACCACTCTCTGTTCATTGCTGCCCAAGCCATCATTCAAGCTCGTGCACGCTTTTGGTCAAACGAGGAGATGCTGACAAGCTTAAAAGGTCTATTCCACGAGCGGGGATGTCTATCAGGCCTTATCATAGACGAGCAGGAGGATCTGCCATCAAGCAGTTGTTACAGAAAAAGATTTGGAAGTCTGATTGATAGCTACCGACTAATTGGATACGAGCCTGCCAGGGATTATGGCTTCATAGAAGCCAATCGACATTTACGCGAACGTTTCCCCGAGATCTTCACTGATACACAACAAAAAATTGAGACTGCAGGAGGTCGAATCTCCGTAGACCCAAGAACTCAATTAATACTCGTAAATGATGAATTTACTATTTCAATTGTACTCTGTCGCTGCCAGCTAATAGGTGCCACACGCCGGCGCTGGCAGGTACGATTTGACTTCAGCCTTTTCCCAGATATCACTGTCGCCGTCCGCATGCTTCCAGGTGAAAGTGAAGTTTTAGATTACTATCTTTTCCCGATGATTGACCTAGTGGCCCCTAATTTGCGATTGGGCGACTCAAACCCTAGGGAGTTGGAGCTCTATCGTTTTGAAAACTTGGATATTTTGTCCACGCTGAGTAAGCGAATCCATCTGTCGAGCGCCGCATAATGAACGCCCCTCAAGAAGCCCCACTGACGCTACATGTCGCTCGAGCCTCATCAATCGAACAAGTCCCCTTAGAGCTAATTAAAGTCATCAACCCTAGGCAGCGAAACCAGAAAGTTTTTGCAAGACTGGTTGAAAACATCGCAAATCTAGGGTTAAAGAGACCGATCACGGTAGTGCGCACCAATACAGGTTTCGATCTAGTGTGTGGCCAGGGACGATTCGAGGCATTTAAAGTGCTGGGCGCGCGAAACATACCTTGCGTTGTAATAAAAGCTAATGAATTAGATAGGTATTTGATCAGTCTGGTCGAAAACCTAGCCCGACGGAAGCACACGAATCGCGACCTGTTAGAAGCAATAAATTCAATGCATGATCGTGGGTATAGCACCAAACAGATCTCACAAAAAACCTGTTTAGATTACAACTACGTAGGCGGCATACTTATTTTGCTACGACAAGGTGAAGAGCGATTAATCAGCGCTGTGGAAAAAGGCTGGCTACCGATTAAAATTGCCATAACAGTTGCACGTTCGGACGACACTGTAATCCAAGCCGCCATGCTTGAGGCGTATGAGAGTGGGCTATTGAAGGGCGAGCAATTAATGAAGGTCCGCCGCTTAATTGATAATCGCCGCGCGACTGGGAAATGTTTTAATCATCAAAAAAGCCCTGAAAAGATCACCACCTCCCGCCAGCTTCTTAACGCCTATCAATCCGAGGTGCGCAGGCAAAGATTAATGGTGAAAAAAGCTGATATCGGCGAGCAACGCCTGTTGTTCGTGGTCACCGCCCTAAGGAAGCTTATCTCGGATGAGTACTTTTGCTCCCTGTTGAAAAATGAAGGAATTGAGGATATGCCACAAGTCTTAGCCGATCGCGTTAAGGGGGAAGCATGAGCGAATTAAAAAGTGCCTTTGACAACAGGCTAATAACTGTGGCTACTTCTCAACTACTACCATCTCGAATGATCCAGGCAACCACTCTCAGCTCACCCAAATATCTATCAATTTTAGCATCCATTCGGGAGCTTGGAATTATTGAGCCGCTGGCCATTCATCACGAACCAATTGATTTAAATGAACAGCCATCTAGATATTTAATACTCGACGGACACCTGCGCCTAGCCGCCTTGAAGCAGCTAGGCGCACAACACGCACTCTGCTTGCTTTCCACGGATGATGAGGGCTTTACATACAATAGGCAAATAAATCGACTGACGCCAATCCAAGAAAGCAAAATGATTACCCAGGCAATCGAGAGAGGCGTTTCAGCAGAAAGAATTGCAGAAGTCCTCAACATTAGGCTTGATCGCATCCAATTACGGCAAAGTCTCTTAAAGGGTATCGCACCGGAGGCTATTGAGCTATTAAAAACGCGGATGGTGGGACAGCCTGTATTCCCTATCCTTCGTAAAATGAAGCCAATGCGGCAGATTGAAGCTGCGGAGATGATGATTTCTGCAAATTGCTATACCGGACGCTATGCACAAATGGTGTTGACCGCGACAAGGCCTGACGACTTAACTGTGTCGAAAACCTCAGTCGAAGGGGTATCTCCTGAAAGCATCATGAAAATGGAAAGAGAAATGGAGAGGCTTTACCATGACTACCGGCTTGTAGAGGATACCTTGGGTGAAACCATGTTGGTACTAGTTGTAGCTAAAGGCTATTTATCCAGAGTATTACGCAACGAAGCAATATCAGCCTACTTACAACGTTTCGAGCCTGACTTGGCTCGAGAGTTAATAGGGATTATGGATGCAATCACAGTAGATGCGAGAAATCTGGAACGGGAATAACGCTAGTACAAGCCGTAAGTTCATACCTGGAGTTATTAAAGCTTGCTATCAATACGCGCACTGAACCTCCGCAATGGGTCGTTAGCTGTCCTCGTCAAGGACAGCTTTGGGTCGAAAGCGGCCGGTGGTGAGCGCCTGATTCCGACCCACAGGAGGCGGTCATCATCCGCACCGCAGCATGTCCCGAATGTTCTGCTGAACATCAGGATCAGAGCAACTCCTCAGCAGGTTATCGCTGGCTACGTGCTCTGATGGCACAAACGTGGCTGGATGGATTGTTTAAAGCGGCGCGTGAGGCCAAGCAAGCCGCTCACGTTGATAAATCGGCATGACGTCCAGTCGGCGACTGGGCGATCTAGGATCGCTGTAAACCAAATTTTTTACCTGTAAACCACTGAGGTTTACAGGTAAAAAATAGGTTTACACGCTCCACCCTCCTGGCAGTTCTGAGCTGGGCTTCTTAGGCCTTGTACGAAAAGAGATGTCGCAAACACCGCATGGAACACGCCAGTGAAACCATGGCAGCATAGCTTTTCGCGAGTTTGTCGAAGCGCGTCACGATTCTGCGGTTCTCTTTCAACCACCCAAACATGCGCTCGATTATGTTGCGCTGTCGGTATTTGGGTCGATCGAACAGCCTCGGCAAGCCAGGTTTGGGTTTGCGCTTCATCGAGCGCAGCGGGATGACGGGCTGCATTCGATACTGGTCGCAGTAACGGCGCAGTGCTTCGGCGTCGTAGCCCTTATCAGCGAGCAGCCATTTGCAGCGTTTGCGGGGGCGGCCACGGTGATTCGAGGAATGCTGACATCATCCAGAAGTGGTTGGGCGTAGCTGATGTCGCTGGCTTGACCGCCAGAGAGAAGGAAGCGCAACGGTGTGCCGTTGGCGTCGCAGAGCATGTGGATTTTGGTGGTCAGGCCACCGCGACTGCGGACTAGAGCGTGATCGGCAGGCTCGTCAGGCCCCCTTTTTTCCCGGCGCCTGACGAGGCCCGGGTGGCGCGTACAGCTGTTGAGTCGATCATCCAGGTCTGCAAATCAATCAAACCTTGCTCATTCAGTCTCAGGTGCAAGCGTTTGAGCATCTGATCGAACGTTCCCTGGTTTCGCCAGCCCCTGAACCGTTGATACACCGTTGACCATGGGCCAAAGCGGTCTGGCATATCTCGCCACGCAGCACCGGAGCAGAGCACCCAGAGCACACCATCAAGCATCAGTCGGTCGCTCAAGCGAGGCCGCCCCCTGCCAGAGGTTTCGCTGAAAAGATCGGAGGCCACATCCCAGGCCTCGTCCGAGAGTTCGTAACGTTTTGCCATCACAGAACTCCTTTCCGTTGATGGCGGGGGACTCTACAAAATCTCAGCGTTCGAGGGGCGGCGATTGGGTTTCTCGGGATTTCGTACAGAACCTAGGCTTAGCTGACGTTCGTGAGCCAATGCAGGCCGGTACTACAGGAATGAGGTATGTTGCTGGCTCAGGCTTTCATGCCAGTCTGCCATTACTGCTTGAGTACCCGATGCTGATTTCTACCCTTTCCAATGGTCGATCAATAACACCATCCTGCATGGCGAACCCTGTGTGCCATGGTGGAGCTTCGCGGGGCAAGCCCGCTCCCACCACCACCACCACCACCACCACCACCACCACCACCACCACCACCACCACCACCACCACCACCACCACCACCACCACCACTACACCAGGCACACCCGCCCCTGCGCCAGCCACTGCTGAAACTGCTCGGCCGGCATCGGCCGACCAATCACATAGCCCTGGCCCTGGTCACACCCAGCATTGCGCAAAAACGCATACTGCTCGCGGGTTTCGATGCCTTCTGCGGTAATGCGAAAACCCAGGGCATGGCCCAGGTCGATGATCGCCCGGGTGATCGCCACCCCATCGTCGTCATGGGGCAGGTCCTTGATGAAGGCGCGGTCGATCTTCAGGTGGTTGATCGGCAGCATCTTCAGGTAGGCCAGGGAGGAGTAGCCGGTACCGAAGTCGTCCACCGCCGTGGCGACGCCCAATTGCTGCAACTGGGCCAGCACCTCGCAGGCCAGTTGCTGGCTTTCCATCAGCAGGCTTTCGGTGATCTCCACTTCCAGCAGGGTCGCCGGCAGGTCGTAGCGCTGGAGCGTGCGCGACAGGCTGGCGACATAGTCGCTACGTTCGATCTGCAGGGCCGCGACGTTGATCGCCACCGGCCCGGGCAGGCACTCGGCGGCGCGCCAGGCAGCAATTTGCGCACAGGCCAGGTCCAGGACCTTTTCCCCCAGCGGGATGATCAGGCCGGTGCGTTCGGCCAGGGGAATGAACTGCGCCGGCGACACCAGGCCGTGCTCGGGATCGCGCCAGCGCAGCAAGGCCTCGGCGCCTTCGACGCAGCCGCTGAACAGGTCGATCTTGGGTTGGTACCAGAGCTCGAACTCGTTGTTTTTCAGGGCCCGGCGCAGGTTCATCTCCAGGCCCAGGCGCGCCTGCAGGCGCTGGGTCATGTCCGGGTGATACAGGCGCCAGGCGTTGCGCCCGCTTTCCTTGGCCGCGTACATGGCGGTGTCGGCATGGCGCAGCAGCCGGTCGCTGCTGTGGCCGTGCTCCGGGAACCAGGCCAGGCCAATGCTGCCGGTGACCAGGGCAGCACTGCCCTTGAGGTCGAAGGGTTGCTGCAGGGTGTGCAGCAGGGCCTGGACCTGCTCCAGGCAAACCGCTTCGCTGCCCACCAGCAAAAAGGCGAACTCATCGCCACCCAGCCGGCAGACACAGTCGTGCTTTTCAATGATCTGCATGAACCGCGCGGTGGCCTGCTGCAGCAACAGATCGCCCATGGGGTGGCCGAGGCTGTCGTTGACCTGCTTGAAGCCGTCGATGTCCAGCACCAGCACGGCCAGCTGCGATTCCCGGGTGATGGCTTCGAACAGGTACTGGTTAAAGCGCAGGCGATTGGGCAAGCCTGTGATCGCATCGTAATGAGCCAGGCGTTCGAGCTGGGCCTGGGACTGCTTGAGCTCGCGGTTGCGCAGTTTGATCAGGTGGTTGCTGCGGTTGAGCTGGGCGACGAACACACTGAACAGGCCCGTGCAGGTCAGGGCGAACAGAAACAGCGGCGAGGCGAACAGGCTCATCGACGGCCAGCCGCCCAGTGGGCTTGCCGCCAGTTGCCAGAGTCCGCCCGGCACATCGACGTTGACCGTCACCGCATGCTCATCGAAGACCTTGGGATCGCCCCAGATCATCCCGCCGACCGAACCCTGGCCGTTGCTGCCGCGCAGGGCCAGCTCGAAGCCTGGGTCCAGGTCCAGGCCGGCGGCGCTGAGCAGGCGGTCGATGTCGGCGACGATCGAGACATTGCCCCAGTACAGCTTCACGCCCTTGTGGCCCTTGAGAAACACCGGCCGCCGGTAGATCAACCCGCGCCCGCCCTGGTACAGCTGCACGGGGCCAGCCAGCACCGGGCTGTAGTGCTCCCGGGCGCGCAGGATCATGGGGTACTGGTCGGGCAGGTGGCGGTAATCCAGGCCGATGATGCCCTGGTTGCCCTTGAGCGGGTAGACATCGGCGATCACATCGGCCGGGGCCAGGGAAATATGGCGGATATGCGGGACCGAGGCGATGGCCTGGCGGGCCATGTCATGAAAGTGCTCGGGGCTGATATCGCCATCGGCGCTGAGCAGTTGGGCGATCCCCTCGGTTTCGCCAAAGGCCGAACGCAGCTGGGCCTCAAGCGCGGCACGCACCCCGGACAGCCGTGCGCCGGCATTGGCCACCAGTTCGCTTTCCTGGCGCTGCACATCCAGGCGGCCGAGCGCCACCGACAGGCCGATGCCGATCAGGGCAAAGCCGATGGGCAGCAGGCGGTTGAGGGTGGTGCGCAAGGTTTCCGGCAGAATCAGACTGTCATCAAGTGCGAGGATTCTTGTGTTCATGGGTCCATTGTTCGCAGCCAATTAATCGGTTATCGGCGAGGCCGGCGCAATGTTGAGCGAGGCTGGCTTTTTTTGCCGGGCAAGGGGTATGCTCCAACTGAAACGTTTCACCCATCACAGAAAAAGAGGTGCTGCGCCCATGGACCGTCTGCTCGATTCGCTGTTTCCCACCGCCAACGAGATCCCCGAGGCCTACCGCCTGGGCGAGCCGCTGGTGCAACGCGAGTACCTGGTCGGTGGCCAGTTGCACCGCTGGGACGGGCCACTGGCCACGGTGCGCAGCCCGGTCTGGCTCAAGGAGGACGGTGAAGAGCGCCAGGTGATCCTCGGCAGCGCCCCGCTGCTCGATGCCGACACCGCCCTCACCGCCCTGGACGCCGCCGTGCAGGCCTACGACAAAGGGCGTGGCGCCTGGCCGACGATGCGCGTGGCCGAACGTATCCAGCACGTGGAAACCTTCCTGGGCAAGATGCGCCAACAGCGCGGGGCGGTGGTCAAGCTGCTGATGTGGGAGATCGGCAAGAACCTCAAGGACTCGGAGAAAGAGTTCGATCGCACCTGCGACTACATCGTCGATACCATCAACGCCCTCAAGGAACTCGACCGACGCTCCAGCCGCTTCGAGCTGGAGCAGGACACACTCGGCCAGATCCGCCGCGCACCGCTGGGCGTGGCGCTGTGCATGGGCCCTTATAACTACCCGCTGAACGAGACCTTCACCACCCTGATCCCGGCGCTGATCATGGGCAACACCGTGGTGTTCAAGCCGGCCAAGTTCGGCGTACTGCTGATCCGTCCGCTGCTCGAAGCCTTCCGTGACAGCTTTCCGGCCGGGGTCATCAACGTCATCTATGGCCGCGGCCGCGAAACCGTCAGCGCCCTGATGGCCAGCGGCAAGATCGATGTCTTCGCCTTCATCGGCACCAACAAGGCGGCCAGCGACCTGAAAAAACTCCACCCGCGCCCCCACCGGCTGCGCGCGGCCTTGGGCCTGGATGCCAAGAACCCGGGAATCGTGCTGCCTGAAGTGGACCTGGACAACGCGGTCAACGAGGCGGTCACCGGCGCCTTGTCCTTCAACGGCCAGCGCTGCACGGCGCTGAAGATCCTCTTCGTCCATGAAGAGGTGGTCGCACGTTTTCTCGAAAAATTCCAGCACAAGCTCGCCGCCCTCAAGCCCGGCATGCCCTGGGAGCCGGGCGTTGCCCTGACACCGCTGCCCGAAGCCGGCAAGATCGACTACCTCGATGGCCTGGTGGCCGATGCCGTGGACAAGGGTGCCCGGGTACTCAACGAAGGTGGCGGCCAGAGCCGTGGTTCGTTCTTCTACCCGGCCCTGCTGTACCCGGTGAATGCGCAGATGCGGGTCTACCAGGAAGAACAGTTCGGCCCGGTGGTGCCGGTGGTGCCCTACCGTGACCTGCAGACGGTGATCGACTACGTGCTGGATTCGGACTTCGGCCAGCAACTGAGTATATTCGGCACCAACCCGGCCGAAGTCGGGCGCCTGGTCGATACCTTCGCCAACCAGGTCGGACGCATCAACCTCAATGCCCAGTGCCAGCGCGGCCCGGACACCTACCCCTTCAACGGGCGCAAGAACTCCGCCGAAGGCACCCTGTCGGTACACGATGCCCTGCGGGTGTTCTCGATCCGCACCCTGGTGGCAACCAAATTCCAGGACAGCAACAAGCAATTGATCAGCGACATCATCCGTAATCGCGATTCGAGCTTCCTCACAACCGATTACATCTTCTGACTGCCGTCCGTCTTGCGCCGCGGGTTTTGATTTGCCGAATCGCCGAAACTGTACAAATATACAGTTTCGCGCCATTCACCCGCGGCGCGCTAAGGAGGATGCATAAAATGGCCGTCAAACCTATCCCCGAAGGACAACACAGCATTACCCCCTACCTCGGCATCAAGGATGCCGCCAAAGCCATCGAGTTCTACAAGGCCGCCTTCGGTGCGGTCGAGATGTTCCGCCTCGACGCCCCCGACGGGCGCGTTGGCCATGCGGAGCTGAAGATCGGTGATTCCTCGCTGATGCTGGCCGACCCGTGCGACATGGAGGGCGGGCTGGTCAGCAGCCAGTCGCTGGGCGGCGCCGCCATCGGCCTGCACCTGTATGTCGAGGATGTCGACGCGCGCTATGCCCAGGCCATCAAGGCAGGCGCCACCCAGGTCCGTGCCGTGGAGGACCAGTTCTACGGCGACCGCAGCGGCACCCTGAAAGATCCGTTCGGCAACCTGTGGTTCGTCTCCACCCACAAGGAAGACCTGACGGTGGAAGAAATCCGCGCCCGCGCCGCCAAGCTGTTCGGTGGCCAGTAGTAGCCACTGGCGTTAAGCTGCACACCACAGGCAGACCGTCCTGCTTGTGGTTTGCAGCCAGGGGTTTCGAGTTAAGGACACTCATGCGAATCATCGAAAAGAACGCAGCGCTGGTACGTACCCTCACCCCCGCCGAGGACGAACTGCTGCGCGGTTTTGCCCAAGGCAGCCTCGAAGGCCCCCGCCTGCTGCAGGCCAACCAGCTTCTGCTCAGGATCCGGGCCGCCGGTCACTGGCTGGCGTGCGATTGCCAGCCCCGGTCGATGCCGGTCCTCAACGTCAACCTCAATGGCAACACAGGCACCCTGTTCCTGAAGAACAACCCGGGCACCGCAGACCATGCGCCCGCTTGCGACTTCATCAAGGATGAGCGCGACCCGGGCCGACAGGACGACGCCGACGTCCTGCCGGCGGCCTGGTTGCCGCCAGATATGCCGTTGCGCCTGATCGGCGACTTCCGGCGCCCTGGCGCTGAAGGCGAGGCAGGCAATGCCGGTGGCGACAGGCATGAACAGCAGCGCCTGCTGTCGTTGCTGCTGACCCTGATCGAGGCCGGTGGCCTGAACGTCTATGCCACGCACCTGAAGAAGGACCTGACCGGGCAATTCGCCGAACTGCGCAACGTCGCCAGCCGTTATCCGCTGATCGAGCGGGTGCCGGCCAGCAACTACCTGGAAACCCGCCTGGACATGAAGCACATGATGATGCTCAAGGCCCGGCTGCGTGACTCCAGCGCCTTCGGCAACCATCGCCGCCATGGCCTGCTGCTCGACTGCGTCAGCCAGATCAAGGCGCGCAAGCTGTTCAACGAGCGTAGCGAGGACGGTTTCGATTTCCAGGGCCATCACCTGCTCTGGGGCGGCAGCAAGCCCCCGGGGCCGCTGCTGGCCCTGGCGATCTACTCGCCGGCCAGTGCCGGCAGCCATTATTACGAGCTGATCCACGTCGCCAGCGTGCCGGTGCTGTCGCGTGGGCAGCTGTTTCCGGTGTACCGCGACGAAGAGCGCGAGCCCTTGAAGATGCTGATCTCGCTGATCGACTGGATGGCCGGCAAAGGGGTGCGGGTGATCATGCGCCGGCCGGTGATCGGCGGCCAGGGCATGGGGGCGCTGGTGCTCAGCTCCGACCAGGACCGGGTGCTGTCGGTGTCACTCACCGACCAGCCGCTGGGGCCGGAGCCCGAGGGCGAGACGTTCAAGCGCTATGCCGACTTCAAGAGCCTGGATACATTTCGCAAGTATGTCGCCGGCTTCTTCATGCGCGGGCGCGAGTAACCGCTGCCACCTTTGCGACAGCTGCGCAGTCGATCGCAGGCTTCGCCAGCTCCCACAGGGGTTGTGGGAGCTGCCGCCAGGCTGCGATCGGGCGTAGGAGCGGGCTTGTCCCGCGATTGCGGTGTGTCCGTTATATCGCAATCGCGGGGCAAGCCCGCTCCTACCACTGCCGCTTGTCCGGCCGCGTCAGCCCCAGTTTTTCAATCCGGTAACGCAGCATGTCGCGGCTCAGGCCCAACAACCGCGCCGATTTGGTGACGTTCCAGTCGGTACGATCGAGCATCTTGCGCACCATGTCGCGCTCCACCTCCGGCAGGCTGGTGGACGCCGCGCTCTCGCCATTGCCATGAAAACTTTCATGGGGCACCGCGACCGGCATCTCGAAAGGTTCGTCCACCAGGCTCATGCAGACATTGAGCTGGTGCGGGGCAATCTCTTCACTGGACGCCAGCAGCACGGTCTGCTCAAGCATGTTGCGCAGCTCGCGCACGTTCCCCGGCCAGCTGTAGTTGAGCAGCAACTCCTCCGCCTCGGGACTGAAGTAAAGGTGCGACTTGCCATAACGCTTGCCATGCAGGGACAGGAAGTGCCGGGCCAGCAGCAGGATGTCCTCGCCGCGGGCATAGAGCCTGGGCACCTTGATCGAGATGATGCGCAGGCGGAAGAACAAGTCGCGACGGAACTTGCCCTGCTGCACCATCTGCTCCAGGTTGCAGTTGGTGGCGCTGATGATGCGCAAATCGACCTTGCGTTCCTTGACCGCACCGATACGCCGTATGGTCCGGTCTTCGAGCAACTTCAGCAGCTTGGCCTGCAACAACAGGTCCATCTCGCCGATTTCGTCGAGGAACAGGGTGCCGCCATCGGCCGCTTCGACCAGCCCCAGGCGACGGTCCTTGGCATCGGTAAACGCCCCTTTCTCATGACCGAACAGTTCGGCTTCGAGCAGGTTGGCCGGGATCGAGGCGCAGTTGAATTCGATGAACGGCCCCTTGCTGCGCGTTCCGTCAAAATGCAGGGCGCGGGCCACCAGCTCCTTGCCGGTACCGGTTTCCCCTTCCACCAGCACCGGCGGCAGGTCGCCGCTGGACATGCGCTGCTCGGCGTCGAGCAGCTGCTTGAGGGTGTGCTTGAGCCCGAGCATGGCCGGCGACTCGCCGATCAGGGCCTGGCACCCGGATTTCTGTGCTTCGCGCTCCTGGTAGAAGGTCAACGTACGCTCCATGCGTTCGGTGGCCAGGGCCTTGTCCAGCATCAACTTGAGCTCGGCCAGCACCACCGGCTTGGTCAGGTAGTGGAAGGCGCCCTCTTTCATCGCCAGTACGGCATCTTCGACGTTACCGTAGCCGGTCATCATGATCACCTTGAGCTCCGGCGCCCGCACCGCCAGCGCCTTGATCAGCTCATGGCCATTCATGCCCGGCAACGAGTTGTCGGTCAGCACCGCATCCGGCTGGCATTGCTGCAGTTGCTCCAGGGCTTGCTCGGCACTATGACAGACAGTGACCTCGAAGCCCTTTCGCTCCAGATAGGTCTGAATGTTTTCAGCGAGGATTTCGTCATCCTCTACCACCAGGATGCTGTGCTCCATGGTCCCCTCCCGTTGCAATCTTGAAAGTCAGACATACACGGGTTCCTTCCTCGATGCGGCTGGTGAGGCTGACGGCGCCGCCGAAACGTTCCATGATCCGTTTTACCAGCACCAAGCCGACCCCCAGACCGCCCTGCTTGGTGGTGAAGAATGGTTTGAAGACCATCCGTTCCTGCTGCTGGCTCATGCCCTTGCCAGTATCACTCAAGGTAAGTTGAAACTGGCGCTCGCTGGTCAGTTCGACCACGTCGAGTGTCAATCGGCCACCGCCCGGCATCGCTTCCAGGGCGTTGGAAAACAAACTGTTGAGAATCTGCGTCAACAACACCGGCTGGCTCACCACCAACGCCTGCTCCGGAGCGCTGACCTGCAGTTGCACCTTGTTGCGCTCGATCTGCTGGGCGAAGGCGTGGCAGGTGTCGTCGACGGCGGCGCGCAGGTCGACCGCTTCGGCATCATCCTTGAGCGGTCGCAGCGACACCAGCAGCTCACGCACCCAGCGCGACATACGGTCGACCTGGCTGATGATGTCGCCAATGTTTTTCTGCGAGTGCTCACTGGCGATTTCCTGGGCCAGTTCGGCGCTGGAGCGGATGTTGGCCAGCGGGTTGCGCAGGCTGTGAGCCACCGCCGAAGACATCTCGCCCAGGGCCACGAAGGTCTCGCTGGCCACCAGTTGCGTCTGCTGGGTCTGCAGCATGCTGGCGGCGCGGCGCACGATCCAGAACAGGCCGAAATAGATCAGCGCACCGCCGAGCAGGGTCGAGGTCCAGATCAGCACGTAACCGCGCTGGATGCGCCGCACCAGGTCGCGGGGCTCCTTGTACACCTCGACCATCGACAGCACCTTGGTGCCGCTGTCATCGAACATGGGGATGTAGTTTTCAATGAACAGGTATTCCGGCTCGCGCTGGAATTTCTGCTCTTCACGGTCTTCGTTGGCCTTGTGGTAGCTGGCCGATACCGGCACCTGCGAATTGAACGACTCGTCCAGGTCGTCGTCACCGACAATTTTCTGCCCGATCAAGGCCGGATTGGTGGACCAGACGATCGTCCGGTCCAGGGCATAGACATTGCTCAGCAGGGTGTCGGGCAGGTGTTCGACATGGTCGAGGAATTCGATGCGGGTGGAGGCCGCCAGGTCGGCGCTGACGTAGGGGTGTTCGTGATCCAGGCGCGGATCGAGCAGTTCGGCCATGGTCGTGCCGGGCGGGATGCGCGAATGGCGCACCTCGGCCTTGGCCATGGCCTGGATGAATTGGGCGGTGAGCATGGCGTCGCGCTCGACGGCGTCGTTGACCACGAACTGCGTCGAGACATAGCCAAGCCCCACCGCCACCGAAGCGATGATCAACAGGCTGACCACGGAGAACCAGCGCAGCAGGTTGAATTCGCGCAAGGTGCGGTCCGGTGCTACCTGGGTACTGCGGCCCTCATCGGCCAACTTCGGGTTCAGCTCCTGCATCGATCTTCCTTGCGGGCTGTTTTTTCTTAGAAACTTATAGCCCAAGCCCGATGGCGCCGTTTCACATCAATTCTTATGGCTACACACAAAGTGATAGTATTTTGCCTTTATTGCACCTCCCCCGCCCCGCCGGACGCGGCGCTTGCCTGTTCCACCCCTTGCTGACGGGCACTTTCCTGCTCAAGGAATTCCAGCAGGGCTTCAACGTTTTCCTCGTTCAGGCGCAGGTTGGGCATCGCCACCCGGTCATACTGCTGAAACAGTGCCACGGCCTGGGCATCCCGTTCGGCCAGCATCCGGTCCGGTTCGCGAATCCAGCGGCTCAGCCAGGCCCGCTGGCGACGCCCGGTGACGCCCAACAGGTCCGGCCCGACGGCGCGCATGCCGATGCCCTGGCCCTCTTCCGGCCCCAGGCTGTGGCAGGCCGCGCAGCGGGTCCGGAACAGCTCCTCGCCGGTGCTCGGCGGACGGATTTGTGGTGCCTGGGCATAGCTCTGCTCCGTGCTCGGCTGCTTCCAGTTCTGCAGGCTGTTGGCCAGCTGGTCGGCAAGAATCCACGGGTTCTCGAAGGGGGAAGCCTTCATCCAGCGCCCGGTGGCCTGGTTGCCGACGATCAGGCTCAGGTTGTGGTCGCGGCTGCGACCGTTGTCGACGCCTTCGATGAACAACCCCAGGCGCCGGCGCAAGGCATCGATCTCATCCTTGTCGCCGGTCAAAAAACGCCAGCCCGGCCCGACCTTGAACTTCGCCGCGTATTCCTTGAGCACCTCAGGGGTGTCGCTGAGCGGGTCGATGCTGATCGAGTAGAAAAACACATCCTGCCCGACCCGTTCGCCGAGCAGTTGCTGGACCTGGCGCAGGCGCGCCGTCTCCAGCGGGCAGGAGTCGCCGCAGCCGGTGAAGATGAAATTGATCACCACCACCTTGTCCTTGATCAGGTCATCGAAAAAACGCAGCCGGTGACTGTCCTGGTCGATCAGCTCGGTATTGGGAAAATACCCAGGCCCCCAGGGCGTGGCCTCCTCGGCCACGCCTTGCAGCGCCCAACACAGCAACAGTGCAGCCATCCACAGCGAAAACCGCTCCATGCGCCTCTCCCCCGGCTAATTGCCGACCTTGACTTGCGGCCCCTTGCCATCACCCGTGCGGAAGGTGGGCAATGCTGCGGAGTTGACGTACTTGACCCCGTCCCAGCTGGGCAACGGCGTGGGCATCAGTTGCAACTGGCCGGGATGTTCCAGGTCCCAGCGCAGCAGCATCGAGTTGTCCTCGTGCTGGGTGTTGTGGCAGTGCTCCATGTAGGTCCCGGCAAATTCGCGGAAGTTGATCGCCACCTCGACGTTGTCCAGGCCGTCGTCCTCGGTGCCGATGCGGTAAACGTCCTTGCGTGCCCACTTCTCCCACTCCGGCGGCGCCTTGCCGCCGCGGCTGAGGACGATGCCTTCCTCGAAGTGCACATGCACCGGATGGCTCCAGCCGTTGCCGCCGTTCTGGATCTTCCAGATCTCCAGGGTGCCGATGCCGCTGGTCCCGGCATCGGTCGGCCCGCTGGCCAGTTGTGGCGCGGCACTGAGCCGACGCGGGTCCATGTTGTAGCCCAGGCCGCCATCGGTCTTGACCGTCCAGGGCGCCTTGTCGGTGCCATCGGAGCGGCCGAAGGTGAAGGTACGGTGCCGGGCCTTGGCCAGCAGGGCCTGGTCGGCCGGATTGTCGCGGTGCAGCTTGAGCGGGATCATCACCTTGCCTTCGGCCTTGCCCGGCTTGGCCGGTTCATACTCCGCCGGGTCCATGGCCAGGTCCTGGCCGCTGTAGGCCTTGACGTTGAACTGCAGCACCTTGCCCACCGCCGGATCGCCCCGGTCCCACTGCGGGCCCTTGCTGGTCTGCTTGATCACCGCCAGGTACTTCTCGGACAACACGTCGGCCAGTTCGATGTCTTCTTTCGGGCCTTTGCCGGTTTCGTGGGCCTTGAGGTTGACCAGGTACAGCTTGTCCCCTGGCTTGATGCCGTTCTTCGCAAAGTTGACGATGATGTCGTAGCGCTCGGCGATGCCCTGGGTCGGCAGGATGGCGTTGTGGTCCTTGCGGTCGCCGTCGGCATCGAGGTCCATGCTGCCGTCGAAGGGCACGGAATGCTCCATGATGTTGCCGTCGTTGGCGATCATGTGGAACGGTACCCGCGCGTACGACAGCCCGGAGCCCTTGGGCCCGGGGAACTCGCCACCGTTGCCCTTGATCTCGCGGACCATGGCCAGTTTGAAGAAACGCGACACCGAGCCGTTGAGGATGCGCAGGCGATAACTGCGGGCGCGCACGTCCAGGTACGGCTTGTACTGCCAGTTGACCAGCACCTGGTCACCGAGGAAGCCATCGGTGTTGAAGGGGTTGAACCACAGCTGGCCGTTCGCGCCCCAGGCCTTGTCGGCGATCAGCAGGTTGACGTCATAGTCGCGGTTGCCCCAGGACAACGCCGAGCCGCTGGGCAGGCGCAGGTTGACGCCATCCACGAAGGCTTCGTTGCCACGGTCCAGGGCACTGTAGTAGTTCATCATTGCCGCGTTGCCCTTGTAGACGTTCTGCGCGGTGAAATCGAGCATGTGGTCGTGGAACCAGTGGGTGCTCATGGTCTCGCGCCAGTCGCCGCGAATGCGGATGCTGCCGTTGTCGCAGGTTTTAAGGCCTGGGTTGGCATCGTTGACCCACAGGGTTTCGCCCGGCGTGCAGGGGAAGGCGGCACGGGGGTCTTCGGCGCGGGTGTTGATGCTGTCGTAACCGGCCAGTTGCAGCGGCCAGCGATAGTCGTAGTACTGGCCGGGGAAGAAGAAGGCGTTGGCATAGCCGTCGCTTTCGGCAGGCGAGTGACCGTTGTGCTCGTGGGTGCTGATGGTGTGCAGGCCAAACCCCTGGTTGGCCGCAGGGTCGATGGGCAAGGCGTTGTAATGGCGCATCAACAGTGGCTGGCCGTAGCGCACCATCAGCAGCTTGGCCGGCAAGGTGCCATCGAAGGTCCACAGCGACTTGTGGTCCTGCAAAGGCATGTTGGGGTGGAAACGGGTATCGATGCCCTTGGTCGTACCCAGGGTGTTGGCCTGCCCGGCAGTGTTGTAATAGAGCCCACCCGGGGCAAACTCACCGACGCTGTAATGGTGCAGCTGCATGCCGTCACGCAGGCCGCCGTTGATCCGCGCCCCGGCCTGGGCTGTCTTGTAGGCCGCCTGCGGGTAGAACTCGTTCCAGCGCTGATGCGACCAGCCTTTTCCTGGCGGGCGTCCTTCGGCGGGGGCATCGACATAGCGGTTGAGGAACTGCTGGACCGGCGCCTGCCAGGGGTTGCGATCGACCGTATTGGCGAACTGGCTGGGGTACGGGGTCAGGCCCGGCTGCTTGAGAAAGGCGTCGAGCAAGGGGCCGCCGGGGGCGCTGCGCGCCACGTTGATCGGGTCCTGTTGCGGTGCCGGGCCGGTGCTGGGCAACGGAAACATCAGCAGGCCGGCCGGGGTGGTCGGGTCCAGACGGGTTGGGCCGAACTCTTCGAACAACAGCAGTTGCTGGCTGAAGGGCTGGGCACCGAACATCGGGCTCGGTGCCCCATTGGTGGGGTAATTGAAGGACGTCTGCAACGCCGGCGGACGCTCGTTCTCCTGACGCGGGGTAGTGCGATCACCCTCCCCGGCAGCCGTGTCGAACGCGCCGACGTTGGCTTCAGGCAACAGGAGCAGGTTGTTCAACGCCGCTTGAGGATCCGCCGGTATCTCGCTGTAGGCCGACGGATCTCCCGCGTCCGGAGGGCCAACGTCGTCAATGGGACTGGCAGGCGCTTCGGCCGCCAGCAGTAATGCCAGAGCTGCGCTCAGGCAGTGGGGGTAGTGCACTCGCTTGGCCATGATGTCTCACCCAGGTTTTGCTGACGGGTGATGTCGATTTGCAACTAGCCGGCCAAATTTGTATCAAGATATGTATTCGTTATTAATCAAGGTATTAGCTGGCAATGCAGTGCAGCCTGAGCCATTAAGGTGGGGACGTATCCCCCCCAGAGTCGGGTCAAAAACGGTGTAGATTTCACTTCGTCGCCGGCAAGCGCGCCACGCGAAAGGTCAGCTGTACGGTGGTGCCCTCGCCTTCCTGGCTGCTCAGGCGCACCGAGCCGCCAAAGCGCTCCATGATGCGCTTGACCAGCACCAGGCCAACCCCCAATCCCCCTTGCTTGGTGGTGTAGAACGGCTTGAGCGCCATGCGCAGCTGCTCCTCGGTCATGCCCTTGCCGCTGTCGCGCACCCTCAGGATCACGCTCTTGCGCCCCTTCGACAATTGCTCCACGCGCAGCACTCCCCCCTCGGCCATGGCCTCCAGGGCGTTGGCGATCAGGCTGTTGAAGATCTGCCCGAGCAACACCGGCTGGCTGAGCACCCGCACATCGGCCAGGGGCCCCACCTGTACCTCGATGCCCTGGCGCCGCAACTGCAGAATGAAGGCCTGCAGGCTGTCCTTGAGCACCGGCTCGATCTCGACCGGTTCGGCCTCGTCATTGAGCGGGCGCAACGACTGCAGCAACTGGCGTACCCAGTGCGACATGCGGTCGACCTGGCTGATGATATCGCCGATGTTCTTCTGTGCCGGGCCCTCTTCTATTTCCTGGGCCAGCTCGGCACTGGAGCGAATGCTGGCCAACGGGTTGCGCAGGCTGTGGGCCACCGCCGAGGACATCTCACCCAGGGCGACGAAGGTCTCGTTGTTGATCAGGCGCTTTTGCTGGACCGCCAGTTGCCGGTTGGCCCGGTGCATCAGCCAGTACAGGCCGCCGTAGACCAGTGCCGCGCCCACCGCCACCGCCAGCCAGATCAACACCAGGCCGCGTTCGATACGCAGAATCAGGTCACGGGGCTCCTTGTAGATTTCGACCATGGCGGTGACGTTCTGACCATCGGCGTCGAACAGCGGAATGTAGTTCTCGATGAACAGCTGCTCGGGCGGGGTGATGAACTTCTGCTCGCTGCGGGCCTGGTCGACATCGTGATAGCTGGCCGAGACCCCGACCTTGTCCTCGAAGGCACGCTCGAGGTCGTCGTCGGCTTCGATCATCTTGCCCACCAGGGCCGGGTTGCTCGACCAGATCACCATGCGGTCCGGCGCATAGATGTTGGCCAGGAGCATATCCGGCAGGTTGGCGACGTGATCGAGGAACTCGCCACGGGCACTGCGCCGGGCCTGGGGATCGACGTCGGGAAAACTTTGGTCCATGCGCGGGTCGAGCAGCTCGCCCATGGTCCGCACGTTGGGAATGGACACATGACGCACTTCAGCCGAAGCGATGGCCTGGATGAACTGGGCCGTCAGCAGGGCATCGCGCTCGACGCTCTGGTTGATCACGAAGCGACTGGAAATCAGCCCCAGGCCCACGGCCACCGAAAGGATGATCGCCAGGCTGACAAAGGCATACCAGCGCAGCAGATTGAATGGCCGCTTGCCCGTGCCCTGTTCAACGGTGGCGGCAGGTTGGGACGGTGAGTCCAGGCGTGACTGCAGATCCATCGCGAACTCCCGGCAGATGACTTCTAAGGTTATAGACCAGTTACCTGCGATTGCCCCCTGCACTCCCCCAATCGCCCCCAACCCTGGGTCATCGGCCCCGCGCCGCGCCCCCCATCCCAACCCTGTTTTTCTCTGCAGGCCAGGCAGCACAAGGCTTTGCCGAAACTGGTACGGAAGTTGCCGACCCTTGAGCAGACGACCCAAGTCCATGGGCCCGATTGCGAGAGGGAAGACTCATGCACCGTCCAACGCCCCACCCACTGGCTTTGCTGATCCTGGCCGGCCTGATCCAGACACCGGCCCAGGCCGCGCTGTTCGATGTTGACCCCGGCCCTTACCTGCCGGCAACCGGCGGGTTCGCCGCCTGGTACCAGGACACCCATGGCAGGGTACTCGACCTGTGCCTGTCCAAGGCCGTCAGTTCGCGGGTAGCCGGTGCCCCCGGTGCGCCTTCGTACATGTGCGTCCTCAACCCTGCGCCCGGGGTGTTCGACGACACCCTGCCGATCAGCTTCCCCACCAACTACCCCGACGAAACCTTCTGGTTCACCGCAGACGCGGCGATCGTCGACGCCGCCCGCGGTATCGACCTGAGCTACGGCACCGCCATCGAGGCGGCCTTCGCCGCCGAAGAAGTGCACGACGGTGACCAGGTGAGTTTCGCCCGGGTGCGTATCCGTGTCGATGTACCGACCGCCGGCACCTACATCGTCACCCACCCTTACGGTGTCGAGGTATTCGATGTGCCCGCTGCCGGTCGGCGCGCGATCAACATGACCCGCGACATCGGTATCGGTTCGCCGAAGACCTACACCGGCGCCCTCACGGGCGACGTCGGTCCGTTCCTGCGCGGCGTCGGCGGTCCCTACACCGAAACCAACCCGGAGACCGGCGCCAGCGAGCGCTACATCGGCGACCCGAACCTCAACGAAGCCGTCACCGGCAGCCCGTTCAACACCAACTTCGTACGCATCGAGGGGCCCAACGGCCTGGACCTGCGTACCGAGCTGTTCTCGGTGACCGGCAAACTCTCGAATGTAGTCCGACCCACGCCGATCATCGCCCAGCGCAGCACCTACTCGCGCGTCAGCGACAACGGCGACCTGCGCGCCCAGCAGGATGTGTTCGTGCAGGCCCCGCCGCCACCGGGCACCGCCACCCTGATCAGCCAGACCCCGAACCTGAGCCTCACCGAGGCCAACAGCACCGGCGCCTGGTACGCCCAGTCGGCACTCAACCCCGCCTTGCCACTGAGTCTTCAGGTAACTGCCGACAACCAGTTGGCGATCCCCAGCAGCACCCCGACCACCTTGACCCTGCCGCTCACCGATCTGGTGGTGATCGAGCGCGCCGAGTTCAACCTGAACTCAGGGCTACTGACCCTGGTCGCCTCCACCAGCGATGAAACCAGCCCTCCGGGCCTCGTCGCCACCACCGGAAACGGCGCCACCATCGGCACCCTGAGCGGCGACGGTGCGGTCAAGACGCTCAGCACCGGGCTCTCGCCGATCCCGCCGGCCAAGGTCACGGTGACCAGCGCCAATGGCGGTACCGACACTGAAGAAGTGGTGCTTGTGCCATGAACATCATCACGCCACGTCCCGTAGCAGGAGGCACCATGAACAACTGGCCACGCCTGGCGCTGTGCGCAGCCGGGCTCTCCCTCTCGCTGGCCGGCACTGCCTGGGCCGGCCTCAAGGCGGTCGATCCGGGCCCCTACACCCTGGCCACCGGGCGTTACCCGATGTGGTACCAGGACCACGACAACCTCTCCCTGGAGCTGTGTCAGTCGCGGGCGGCGAGCTCGCGGGTGGGGGTCTCGGTGCCTCCGGCCTACATGTGTACCCTGTTGCCCGAGCCCGGTGTCTATGACGACGCGCTGCCCCTGGTGTTCCCGGACAACTGGCCACCGGAGATGTTCTGGTACCTGGCGGAAACCTCGATTCCGGCAGTGGGCAACAGCGGCTATGAAATGGACGTCTATGTCGCCGGCATCGAAGCGGCCTTCGCCGCCGAGAATCCGGTCGATGGCGACCAGCAGAGCTTTGCCCGTATCCGCATCCGTGTCTCGGTACCCCAGGCCGGCACCTATAAGATCACCCACCCCTATGGTGTAGAGACGGTCAATGTCACCGCCCCGGGTCGGCGGGCGATCAACATCACCCGCGACGTGGGCATCGGCGCACCGGGCAACTTCAGTGGCGCACTCAATGGTGCGCTCGGTCCGTTCCTGCGCGGCGTCGGAGGGCCCTACAAAGAGGTCAACCCCGACACCTCTGCCCTGGAAACCTTCATTGGTGACCCGAACATCACTGAACCTGTGATCGGCAGCCCGTTCAACACCAACTTCGTGCGCATCGAAGGTCCACCCGGCACCATCCAGACCAACCTGTTCACCGTCTCCGGCAAGGTCCTGGACCCACGCAACCAGGTCGCCGCCGAACTGCAGCGCGCCAGCTACCGGCGCACCTCGGCCGGCACCCGCGTGGAGGTGTTCGCCAAGGCGCCCAACAACGCCACCTTGTGCTTCCGTGAAAGCCTGGCGCTGGTGCCTGGCACCCCGCCTTCGCCTTGCCAGTTCAACCTGCTGGCCGACAACAACGGCCTGTTCTTCGCCCATCACCTGAGCAGTGCCGCGCCGCCACCGGTGGTGGTGGTCACCGCCACCGACCCGACCGGCGTCAACCGCCCCACCGCGCTCTCAAGCAAGCTCAGCGACGTAGTCAAGGTCACCACCGCACGGTACGACTGGGCCAACAAGCGCCTGCGCATCGAAGCCAGTTCCAGTGACGAAGTGCAGGTGCCCGACCTGGTTGCCCAGGGCTATGGCCGCCTGTCCAAGTCCGGCACCGTGCAGACCCTGACCGTCAACGACCTGCCCCAGCCTCCGGCCACCGTGACCATCAAGTCCGCTGCCGGCGGCAGCGATACCGAGGCGGTCGTGGTGGTCGGCAACGCGCCTGTGGAGGCCGAGAACCAGCCGCCCGTGACCCAGGCTGACGCCGGCAGCACCAGCTTCGGCGTGCCGCTGACCCTCAACCCGCTGACCAACGACAGCGACCCGGACGGTGATGTGCCATTGAGCATCGCCGACCTGACCCAACCGGACACGGGCCTGGGCAGCGTCGCCCTGAGCGGCAGCACCGCCGTGGTCTACACCCCGCCACCGGTGGTGACCGCGCCGATGACCGCCACCTTCACCTACCGGGCCCAGGACAAGAAAGGGATGAAGTCGCAAGTCACCACGGTGACCGTCAACGTCGCACCCAACCAGGCGCCCACCGTTGTCAACGACACGGCAGCGACCCTGGGCGTGACCTTGCCGATCAACGTACTGGCCAACGACAGCGATCCGGAAGGCAACACCCCCCTGGCCGTCGCCAGCGTCGGCCAGCCAGCACCCGGCCGCGGTACGGTAACCACCGATGGCACCCAGGTCATCTACACCCCACCGGCCGTCATCACGGCAGCCTTCACCGCCACCTTCACCTACATCGCCCAGGACAGCCTCGGCGCCCTCTCGGCACCGGCCACGGTGAGCGTGCAGGTGTCGCCACGGCCGGCAGCGGAAACCTTCGCGGTAACCGCCGCCACCGTCACGGCGCGCTCCAACAACCGTTACAACTGGGACATCTCGGGCACCTCGTCGGTGACCACCGGCAACACCATCACCGTGCAGGTCACCACCCCGACCGGGCTGGTCACCCTGGGCAGTACCACGGTGCCGTTGACCGGACGCTGGCGCCTGGCGGTGAGCAACAGCACCACGGTGATTCCGACCGCGGCGCCGTCGGCCACTATCCGCAGTAGCCAGGGCACCGTCCGCACCGTGCCGGTCACCGTGCAGTAACCCAAGGAGAAACGACCATGGCGCGCCTGACCACCCTGCTGCTCTGCCTGACCCTGATCGGTCAGGCCGCCCTGGCCGACGACTTGATGGATAACGCCGACATCGGCCCTGGCGGCGACCTGGGCGAACCGCTGTCCATGCAGCCACTGCCGGCCGGCGCCGGGCAGCAGGCACTGATCGGACAGGACGGCAAGTCCAACCGCGCCGCCATCGGCCAGGACGGCCAGGCCCTGCTGGGCCGCATCGTCCAGTCCGGTGGTGCACAGGAGGCTTACATCCTGCAGCAAGGCAACGACTTGATGGCCACCATCAACCAACAGGGGTATGGCAACAACGCATCGATCACCCAGAGCGGTAGCAACAACCGTGCGCAGATCGAGCAGTACGGAAACAGCAACAGCGCCAGCATCGCCCAGTCCGGCTCGGGGCTTTCCAGCTCCGTGGTCCAGGCCGGCAACGGCCAGCGCGTGCAAGTCAATCAATACCGATAGAAACCTGGAGGCACCACCATGTTCAAGCTCGCTCCCCTAAGCGCCGCCATTGTCCTGGCCGTTGCCGGCCAGGTCATGGCCGATGACAGCCTGTCGACCCAGAACCAGGCCGGCACCGAGAACATCGCCGAGGTCAAGCAGTCTGCCGCGCCTTACAGCACCGCTACCCAGAACCAGTACGGTGAAGGCAACAACCACGCCATCAAGCAGGAAGGCGGCAACAGCCCGATCTGGCAGGACGCTGCCGGCGACTACAACGCCGGTTACGCCGAGCAACTGTACGAATTCACAAGTGAAATCCACCAGAACCAGACCGGCGCCCTCAACGTCGCCCATGCCAGCCAGTCCCTGGGCACCGAGAACAACGCCCAGCAGACCCAGCAAGGCACCGGCAACTTCTCGTTCGTCTACCAGGACAGCCAGACCGGCAGCCAGGGCACTACCCTGCAGTACGGCTCAGACAACCGGGCGTACGTCGAACAGCTGTTCAGTGGCGGCGGCAACACTGCCACCAGCGTCCAGACCGGTAACAACAACTACAGCGCCGCCGAGCACATCAACCACAACAACGGCCAGATCGGCATCTACCAGGCCGGTGACGACAACTGGGCCTATGGCGACCAGCGCGAGGGCCAGGGCGGTACCGTGACCATTTCCCAGTCCGGCACGGGCAACTCCACCGAGGTCTGGCAGGACACCCAGCTGGGCGCCCAGGCGTCGATCACCCAATATGGCCAGACCAACGAAACCATCGTCGACCAGAGCTTCGGTGACGGCAACATCGCCAGCGTGCTCCAGGTGGGCAGCCTGAACGCCCTCTACGCCGACCAGTTCGAGTCGCTGCAGTCGACCACCACCCTGGTCCAGAGCGGCCAGAACAACCTCAGCTTCACCTACCAGAATGGCGACAACCATGTCATTTCGGTCACCTCCACAGGTACCGGCAACAAGGTGCTGGCCAGCAACTGGAAAGGCGAAAAATCCGGCGGTCAGTTCGGCAGCAACCAGCGCGCCGAGATCAACCAGAACGGCACCGGCAACAGTGCCAACCTGACCCAGAACAACATGAACCAACTGGCCCGGTTGAACCAGACCGGTTATACCAACACGGCCGAGGTGACCCAGTCCGACAGCAACAACGAGCTGTACTTCGAGCAGAACGGCAGCGACAACCTGTTGATCGCCGATCAGCGTGGGACCAACAACTACGCCACCGGCTCCAGCACCGGATCCACCAACAGCATCCTGCTGGACCAGTCCGGTACCGGCAACCAGAGCTACACCTGGCAGCTGTACGGTGACAACAACAAGGCCACCATCACCCAGACCGATGGTGTCAATGGTGCCAATGTCTCCTACGTGACCCAGGGCGGTTCCTACAACCAGGCCGTCGTCGACCAGAGCGGCGCGAACATGAACGCCACTGTCCAGCAGTTTGGCAATGGCAACCAGGCGTCCGTCTTGCAGCAATAACAGGACGGCTTGGCCGTCCATCGCAGGCTACGCCAGCTCCCACAAGGTTTTGCAGTGTTCTCTGTGGGAGCTGGCGTAGCCTGCGATGGGTAACACAGCAACCGCGGTTCTCCTTCGTTTTCCCGCTTGACCGCAACTACCGATGGGGGTGGTTGCGGTCCTTTTTTTTCTTCTCGGGATTTTGGGGGATCAGGTCCTTGGGCTTGGGCTTGGGTGTTCAGGTTGCGAGCTTATCCATTGGATGCGGCGACGCTGCCGGCCCCTTCCGCCTTTACGGCGGGTTCCTTTTGTCTTGGCAAAAGGAACCAAAACCGCTCGCTCCTGCATACGGCCCTACGCTGCGCTTCGGGTACCCTCGCTACGGCACCTTCCGGGGCCACGCGGCACTACGACTTGCTACGCAAGTCTACGGCTCGCGTTCTTCGGCTACGCCGAAGGTGCTACGCACCAGCCCCTACAGGTGCCTCCACTCGGCCTTCTGAAGTCGCAGATCTGTGGCGTCTGAACCTGCGCGTATGAAGAGCAAAAGCAAAAGCCAGAGCAAAAGCGACAGCAAGTCGTTGTGTTCGCTTCGCGTGCGAAGCTTGTCTTGCGGTGGCAATTATCCACTGCACAATCTGTTTTCGAAGATAAAGCCATTCCAGACGCCGCCCGTAACTTTGCGACTTCAGGAGGCTGAGTGGAGGTGTCTGTAGGGGCCGGTGCGTAGCACCTTCGGCGTAGCCGAAGAGCGCGAGCCGTAGACTTGGCGAAGCAAGTCGTAGGCCGCGTGGCCCCGGAAGACGCCGGAGCGAAGGGACCCGAAGCGAAGCGTAGGGCCGTATGTAGGAGCAGGCGGTTTTGCCTACTTTTTCCAAGAAAAAAGTAGGCCGCCGTAAGGGCGGAAGGGGCCGGCAGCCTCACCACACCAAATGGATAAGCTCGCACCTTAAACACCCAGCCAAAGACCCATACCCCCTGAAACCCTTACCCCAGAGCCCTTGTTAATATTTTATTTTTCTCCCTGACACTTTACATGCGAATGCTAATACTTATCATTCGGCGCTTCGTTTGTTCATGGAGAACTTTGACATGGCGTCGCGCTTCACCTACAGCCCCTTGAGTATTGCGTTGCTGGCAACCCTGGGCGCCACCCCGCTCACCGCTGCCCCCCTGCCAGCCGACGAAGTCCCGGTCCAGGCCACCGATCTGCCGGTCGCCGGCAGCCGCCAGGCCATCGAACTGGAAAACACCCGAGTCCTGGGCACTGCCGAAGAAGAACTCAAACAGGCCCCCGGGGTATCGATCATCACCGCCGAAGACATCAAGAAGCGCCCACCGGTCAACGACCTCTCGGAGATCATCCGCCGCGAACCCGGCGTCAACCTCACCGGCAACAGCACCAGCGGTGCGCGTGGCAACAACCGTCAGGTCGACCTGCGCGGCATGGGCCCGGAAAACACCCTGATCCTCATCGACGGCAAACCGTCCACCTCGCGCAATGCCGTGCGCTACGGCTGGAGCGGCGATCGCGATACCCGCGGCGAAACCAACTGGGTGCCGGCAGAAGAGGTCGAGCGCATCGAGATCCTGCGCGGCCCGGCCGCCGCCCGTTATGGCTCGGGGGCCATGGGCGGTGTGGTGAACATCATCACCAAACGCCCGACCCAGGATTTGCGCGCCTCCATGACCCTGTTCGGCTCCTTCCCCGAGGACGACGCCGAAGGCATGAGCAAGCGCGCCAACTTCAGCCTCAGCGGGCCGATCAGCGATGATGTGATCTTCCGGGTCTACGGCAGCCTGAACAAGACCAATGCCGACGACATGCAGATCAACAGCGCCCACCAGGCCTTCGAGGACTCCTTGATGGCCGGCCGCGAAGGCGTGCGCAACAAGGACATCAGCGGCCTGCTGAGCTGGACCATCGACCCGGCCAACACCCTGGACCTGGAGTCCAGCTACAGCCGCCAGGGCAACATCTTTGCCGGTGACACCATGCTCAATGCCGGTGGCGAGTTCGTCGAGAGCCAGGTGGGCAAGGAAACCAACGTCATGCAGCGTTCGAGCTTCGCCGCCACCCACCGCGGCGATTACGCCTGGGGCAGCAGCATGGCCTCGCTGTCCTACGACCTGACCCGCAACGACCGCCTCAACGAAGGCCTGGCCGGCTGGGGCGAAGGTGCGCCGTCGGACGGTGCCGGACGTTTCGAGTCACGCCTGCGCAACACCCGCGCCACCGGCGAGGTCAACCTGCCGCTGAGCGCAGGCCTGGAGCAGGTGCTGACCCTGGGCGCCGAGTACCTCTACGAATCGCTCAATGACCCGGGCTCCCTGCGCCCGCAAGGCTATGACCCGGGCGCCGAACTGCAAGGATTCGACCGCACCCAGACCAAGAGCACCGCCAATAGCTACGCCCTGTATAGCGAAGACAATATCGAGGTCGGCAGCGCCACCATCGTCACCCCGGGCCTGCGCCTGGACCATCACCAGGACTTTGGCAGCAACTGGAGCCCGAGCCTCAACGCCTCGCACCAGCTCACCGAGGCGCTGAGCATCAAGGGCGGTATCGCCCGCGCCTACAAGACGCCGAACATGTACCAGGCCAACCCCAACTATCTGCTCTACAGCCGTGGCGCTGGTTGCAACTCCAGCGAAATCAACAACGGCGGCTGCTACCTGCTGGGCAACGCCGACCTGGACCCGGAGACCAGCGTCAACAAGGAACTGGGCCTGGCCTATGACAAAGGTACCTGGCGTACCAGCGCAACCTACTTTCGCAACGACTACAAGAACAAGATCCAGGCTGGCAACCAGACCCTGTTCCGCCTGCCCAACGGCCGACGCATCCTGCGCTGGGAGAACACCGGCAAGGCAGTGGTGCAAGGCGTGGAAGGCAACCTGTTCATTGCCCTGGCCCCGAGCCTGGACTGGAACACCAACTTCACCTACATGATCGAGTCCGAAGACAAGAAGACCGGCGAACCGCTGAGCATCATCCCCAAGTACACGGTCAACACCACCCTGGACTGGAACGCCACCGATAAACTGTCGTTCCAGCTCAATGGCACCTACTACGGCAAGCAAGAAGCGCCCGGCTATAACGCCCGGGCCAATGAAGCGCTGGACCCGAACGTACAAAAGGATGTCGACCCCTACGGGCTGGTGGGCATCAGCAGCGGGTATGAGTTCAACCAGCACCTGAGTGTGCGCGTGGGCGTCAACAACCTGTTCGATAAACGCCTGTACCGTGAAGGCAACTCCGACGAGGCCGGTGCCCTGACCTACAACGAAGCCGGTCGCGCCTACTTCGCCTCCTTCACCACGTCGTTCTGACCCCTCGCCAGGCCGAGCGCGTCTCGGCCTGAACCCCGCCCTGCACCGTCGAAAACAAGTCACATGTAGGAGTTTTCGACAACTGCATCCAGCTTTTTCAACAGCACTATACTTCCCGTACTAACGCACCCTGATTCGACGTATCGTTGGCGCCCTTTTTGGCCCAGGCCGGAACCGCCCTCCTGAATGATTCGGGAATTTGCCTACATACTCGACAGGAGTTGCGCATTGACCAGTGTATTGATCGTTGATGACCACCCCGCCATCCGGCTTGCCGTGCGCATGCTGCTGGAGCGCGAACGCTACACCGTAGTCGGCGAGACCGGCGACGGTGCCGTTGCCGCGCAAATGGCCCGCGAGCTGAAGCCGGAGGTGGTGATCCTCGACATCGGCCTGCCCAGTGTCGACGGCCTGGGCGTAATCAAGCGCCTGCGCCTGCTTGAACCCTGCCCGCGCATCATGGTGCTGACCGGCCAGCCGGCAGAGCTGTTCTCCCGGCGCTGCCTGGATGCCGGCGCCTCGGCGTTCGTGCACAAGGATGAAGACCTCGATGCCCTGTTGTTCGTGCTCAAGGCCATGGTCAAGGGCTACTCAACCTTTCCCGACCTGTCGGCCCAGCGCAGTCCGCTGATGAGCGAAGAGCAGCGCCTGGCCAAGCTCTCGGACCAGGAAATCATGGTGCTGCGCTTGCTGACCAGCGGGCAGTCGAACAACAGCATCGCCGCGCGCATGAACCTCAGCGCCAAGACCATCAGTACCTACAAAACCCGGATCATGGAGAAACTTGAAGTCGGTTCGCTGGTGGAACTGCTCGAATTCTCCAGGCGCCATGCGCTCTGAGCCAGCCATGAATGCGCTCAACCGCTTGCTCGCCGTCCTGCTCCTGTGCCTGTGTCCACTCTCGGCCCAGGCCGTGGAAGCGGGTGAGGTGCGCCAGCTGCTGGCGCGCTCGGTGAGCAGCAGCGCCGCCCCGGCGCTGGCGCCCGCCGACCGACACTGGCTCAAGCGCAAGCACCAGTTGTTGCTGGGCACCTCGGTGCCGGACTACCCGCCCTTCGACATCAATATCGGCGGCAAGGAATATGAAGGGCTCACCGCCGACTTTGCCGGCCTGATCGGCGAGTTGCTGGGCGTGCGCATCGAGGTCCGCCGCTTTGCCATTCGCGCACCCTGCATCCAAGCAAGTCCAGCAGTATCCATACAGGCCACGTATTACAAGGCTTTCAGCCCAAATTTCAGCCCAAAACAGTCCAAGCAAATCTAGTGGTAACCAACAAGTTTTGGTGGTAAATCTGATCCTAGCTACCACGGTAAGCGCAGGAGTTACCACGCCATGGCCATTGAAAAACTGAAAGACCCGCAGTGCCAGAACGCCAAGTGCGAAGCCCCGGCCAAGGTAAAAAAATTGGCTGACGGCGGCGGCTTGTTCCTGTTTGTCACCCCCGATGGCGCGAAGCGTTGGCGTTACCGCTACACGGTCATGGGCATCCGCAAAGGTATAGGCCCCGATGCCGGAAAACCGGGATTGGTCGAAAAGCTGCTGAGCCTTGGCACCTACCCCACTACCACCCTGGCTGAGGCTCGACTCAAGGCCACTGAACTACGCCAGCAGCCCGACCCCGGCGCAACGCGCAAGGCAGAAAAACAGGCCGAGGTAGTAGCTACTAGCAACGCATTTGAAGCCGTAGCGCTGGCATGGCTGGCCAAGCAACGGCACTTGACGCCGAAATACGCCCACGACACCCGGGCGATTTTCGAGAATCACGTATTCCCAAGCATTGGCAAGCGACCCATCGGTGACCTTACCTCCGCTGATTTGATCGCGATCATTGAAAGGATCGGCCCCGGCACTGTCGGTCGGCGCCTGCTGGCGTTGTTTACCCGGATCTTCAAATACGCCAAGGCCCGAAACCTGTGTACGCATATCATCAGCGGTGATATCAGCGACGACGAACTGGAAGTACATATCGCGAAAAAGCAACCAGCCGTCACGTCTGATGAACTCCCGGCCTTGCTGCGCAAAATCGACACCTACGAAAACCAGCCAGTAAAGTTAGCCGTAAAACTGGCGTTCATGACATTCCTTCGCGCTAATGAAATGCTAAAAGCCGAATGGACAGAAATCGATTTTGACAACGCCCTGTTGCGTATCCCCGCCGACCGGATGAAAAAGCGCTTGGCTTTGTTAGTGCCACTTACACCACAAGCCATAGAAATTTTAAAACAGCTAAAAGAAATCGGTTGCGGCAGCGAGTTCGTTTTTCCGGGGCGCTCTTATGAAAAACCACTAACTAGCCGAGCGTTGTTACACGCCTTTGACAAGATGGGTTACGGCGGCATACAGACCACACATGGGATTAGAAGAATTGCCTCCACGGCATTGAATGAAGCATGTGATACCGAAGGTCGCCCGTTGTTCCATGCTGATGCCATCGAGCGCCAGTTGGCACACGTAAAGGAAAATATCCGCAACATTTACAACGAAGCCGAATATCTTCCGCAGCGCAGGAGGATTATGGCATGGTGGGCGGACTTCCTGGATGAAACGGCCAAGAAAGGATTGGAAGCCAGTTAAATAATCTGCAAAACAGTGATTGCCAGTGACAATCACTGTTTTATTTATAAGGCATTTTGCCTGTATTGATTCATCGGACTATTTTGGGGTATCACATACTTCAGTTACAGACCGAACGTCCCAACGCCGCAAAGGCAGGGACGCTTGAGCAGATCCCGGCAACATGAGGCGGGCGAACTTCCTAATTCATTAGTAGGAGGGACGCCAGCCATGGCCACCTACCCGAACCACGTCCCCGTCACCCTGCCCGATATCGACGCGCTGCCCGATAGTGCCCTGCTGCGTCTGCCTTCAATCATCGCCCTGTGCCAGTGCTCCCGCTCATCTTGGTTCGCCTGGGTGCGGGCTGGGCATGCTCCACAACCCGTCCGCATCGGCCCTAAGGCGGTTGCCTGGAAGGCTGGCGAGGTGCGCGCCTTCATGCGTGGTCAGCCGCGTGGTGATGCGCCCGCACACACCGTTGCTGGCGGCAAGGCCGGTCGCGCCAAGCAGTTGGCCGCGAAAGCCGCTGAAGCCGCGAAAGCTGCGGCACTGTTGTAGGGGGCATGCTATGACCAGCATGAAAAAGCCCCCTGCCGGTGACGCGGCGAAGGGGGCTAAGGGGAGCACACTAGAAGGTCAGATTAATCCCGAAAGCGATAGTAAGCAAGCTATCGACTTCCTCAAACGGCACAGCGAATACTGGTCGCCCGACTGCTATGTGCAGGTCTTCGCCATCGAGTTGGACGGACCTATCAACGCCCTCGCCGTGCATCCGGACCGGATCGACGATCTGTCCCAGTTCATCGACCAGCACAACGGCAAAGCGAACCTGTATTTCACTGTGAACGCGCTGATCCGCGATCCTGGCAAGAAGGCCAGCAAGGCCGACGTGGCCGCGCTGTGCTATCACCACGTTGACCTTGATCCACGTGACGGTGAAGCACCGGACGTGGCGAAGAAACGCCTGCTGGCGGCGCTGGACGCCTTCCCGGTCAAGCCCAGCGCCGTGATCGATAGTGGCAACGGCCTGGGCGTGTTCTACAGGCTCAAGGCACCTATCGAGCACGACGGCAATACCAATGCCCTGGAGCAGACCAACAAACGGCTGGCGCTGGCCTTGGGCGGCGATGCCTGCCACAACCTCGACCGGATCATGAGGCTGCCGGGGACCGTCAATCTGCCCACTGCCAGCAAGCTGAAAAAGGGCCGCGTACCAGTACCGGCGCGACTGTTGGAACAGAACGATCAAGCCTACAGCCCTGATGCTTTCGACTTCCTGCCGCCCGTTGCACCCAAAGCGAAGGCAGTCATGCCACCCCCCCGTATCGGCACACCTATTCGCCTGGACGACTACGGCTTGTCGGATGATCAAGCCGCGCTTGTGGCTGGCACCTTAGCGAAGGGCAAGCGCTCGGATGTAATGATCACCCTGCTGCGCGACCTGCTGGACGACGGCCAGCCGCGTGACGATGTGCTGGCCACGCTGCACAAAGAGCCGGGACTGGTTGATTACTGCATCAGCAAGCATCCTCACGATCCTGCCGAGTTTGCCCAGAAAGAGCTGGAAAAGGCCTGGGGCAAGTCCTGGCAGGGCATCCTCGCGGGGCTGGCACCCTATAACCCGGCCTGGGCCCAGCTCGACGCCGTAACCATTCGGGCGTTCGCGGGCATACCAATCCCCTCCTCCTCGCCCATGCCCATTCGCTTCGACACCAGGCCGACCACGCTTGACGAGTTGGACGCGGAAGACCTACCGCAGGAATACGTGATCGAGCCCATTTATCCGCTTGGCGTGCCGGGGGAATTCGCCGGTGCCCATGGAATCGGCAAGAGCATCAACGGGGTCGAACAATGCTGTTGCGTCGGCGCCGGGTGTGACTGGCAAGGGTTGAAAACAATGCAGGGCAAGGCGGTATTTGCCTCTTGGGAAGACCCGCGCTCGCAGATCATGCGCCGGGTGAAAACCTGGCTGCGCAACATCAAAGACCCTATGGAACGTGCCAAGGCCAAGCGAGCGATTGCCGAAAACCTGATCGTTCTTGGCTGCGATGAAATCGACCTGATGCTCACCACAAAGTCATTCGGCACTTGCAGCGCGCGGGAAGAGGCTATCGAGCTGATCGCCGAGCGTTGCCAGGGCGCGATCTTGGTCATGCTGGAAACGGCCGCCCTGATGCATGGCGGTGATGAGCTTAACGAGGATCTGGCACAGCTTGCCAAGGCGGTGAAGCTGATCACGAACGCTACCGGCGCAGCGGTGGTGACGGTCCGTCATGTATCGAAGGACGCGGCGCGCAACAAGACCGTGGACGCCTATGTCGGGCGTGGCGGCGGTTCCTTCACAGGCGCCATGCGCACGATGGTCGTGCTGGTTGATGTACCTGCCGAGGATGTGCGCAAGAAGTGTATCGGCTTAGGCGATGCCGCCGTGGCGTTGGGTAGACCGGTGCTCGCCTACCACCACGTCAAGGCTAACTACGGCGACAAGATGAAGGAGCCGGTCTACCTGGCGGTGATGCAGGACGGCCATATGGAACGCGTAGCTGGACCCAATGAACGGCAGGCACACAGTGACCGCTTGCTAGAGTGGCTACGCGACAACGTGCCCACCGAAGGAATGGCCTACACGAAGATCCGCGACGCTTCCAAGAAGCATGGCATCAAGCAGGACCTTGTGCGGGTGATGCTCGAAATGCTGAAGAACGCCGGGCACGTCACACACAGGCAGGTTCCCTGCCGGGGCGGTAACGGCAAAGCCGAAACGTGGTACCTGACCGAGCAGGTTTGATCAGGTTTGGCGGCTTAAACCTGATCCACAGGCTCTAGATCAAGGGTTTTAGCAGATCAGGTTTATCAGGTTTGGGCGGCTAAACCTGATGGACAGTAAGTGAGTGAGTGTGCGCGCTCAGGTTAGCGCACTCGCTTACTTAGGGGTTAAACCCGAAACCTGATGCCCTGAAAGGCCCGTCCTAGAGCCTGTGGATCGGGTTTGAGGGTATACGGCGGCGGCGCGGTATTTTGACCGCGACCGCTCTAGTACGCGGGTTTGATCAGGTTTGAGGGTTCAAACCTGATAAACCTGATGGGAGGCAGGCAAAAAATGAGAGCGAAACTTCTTGTGCACGGCAGCTACGCCAGGACCATTTCCTCACCCGAAGAGGTCGAGCGATTACTGGGCATGGGCTGGCTGCTGGCGAAAGCGAAACCGAGAACAGCGATGGCAGCCCGGATGAGGACGCTTCGGGCGCAACGGCGCGCAGCTGGCTGGCAATCGCTGCTGTTATTTCTGCCCCCTGAAGAAGCGGCACTGGTGAAGGCTGCACTGCGCCAGGGCGAGAGCTATGCCGATCTGCTAATTCGCTTAGTGCGCAAACAAAGTTTGCTCTAACGAATTTGCATGGTGGACAAACTGAATTGGAAAACTGGCGAGCATAGTAACTCCAGGCTGGTTGCCTGCGTACCGCCCAAAAACAGACGCGATTGTCGCATTAGGTCGGCGCGCTATCGCATTCGTTGGGCATGTCGAAAATCACTACCGCTGCTAGGCAAGCAGCCACACTAATGAAGTAAGTCCAACATAATCAACATGTTGCAAAATCGAAGTGTGAGTTACCACGGTGGATTTACCACGGCATGATGGTTTTTTAGCCTGGACGAAAGAAACCGACCGCCAGCTAGGCCGCAAGAGACGCGCTACTCAAGGACAATAGGTAGCTTCATCCAGCAGGTAGATCGCCGCCCTGGCGCGATCCTGGGAGGTCAAAATGAGAACTGCACGACTTATTACGCTGTTGGATTGGGAACGGTGTGAGCCATCCCGCGACACCCCCTGGCAACCACGCGGCTCTAAAGTCTACAACGGCATAAGGCAGCGCAAGATTAGGGGGTTTAAGTTATGAACACTACCGCTGGATCTACCAGCTACGACGACGCCCAGCTTGCCCGCCGCTTGCCACCCGACCTGCTGCACACGGTGCTGGCTTACGAGGATGAGCTTGAACGCCTGCGCGCAGCCCAACCAGACCCGGCCCATGCTCGCCGATGCCGTACCGATAAGATTGAAGCCCTGGTGCTGCTGGCGCTTTCTAACGCGACATTGCTATCTGATGTGATGGCGGTAAACCACGCTTTCCGCGTCGATAAGGTCGTAAAGCATCTGAATTACTACAAGGAAGACCACGGCAATACCAAGAAACGCTACGACATCGAGAAGGCACCCAGCCGGGCGAAGATACGCGAGGTCATGGTTAAACACGGTTTTATGTTGTGACCACAACCAGCATCCGTAACACCCGCTAGCCATTGCGTTACTGCTACTACGGCGCACACTCCAGTTATCACTAACAGGAGTGAACGATATGAGCAAAGTCAGCGCAGAAGTCTCGCCGGAATTCCCCGCAGAAGCCAAGAAGAAGTTCCCGCCACTGGAACCAAGTCGCCTGTCGCTTGAAGACTATAGGTTTGTGCGCCATTGCGCGATAGTACCGCGTGACTTGGAACTGGCGGCATTGACCGAATCCGGTCAATGGTTATCGGTCGCTCATAGATTGCATGCGCTAGATCGCATCACCGTCATTTGGGAAGACAGGTCAGCCGTGGCCGAGTTGATGATTATTGAAGCTTCACAGAGTTTCACCTCGCTGGTGCTCCTTGATTATAAAAAACTACCTGGAATTATCTCTGATGGCTCGGAAGCCTTGATCAATTTTGAGATCTTCTATTCTCAAATGGATGGCTACTGTGCGCGCAGGCTGTCCGACAATGTTTTAATCGTGACTAATGCCAGCTCCAAAGAAAAAGCAATCGAGGAACTAAAAGCCCACCCAAGTTTTCAGGCCGAATAAAATGGAAGTTCAAGAAATCCTTAGGGCTATGCAGAAGCTGGCTCGTCAGGTCCAGGCCATTCGCAGGCCACTGGATTCGATCACCGAACTGGGCTGGCGTGGTGAAAAAGTCGACAAGGCTGCTATCAGTCACATATTGCGTAGAGAATCAACGCAAAAGGAATTGGCGCTTAACTGGGAAACACTCCTTTATCGCCATGTAAGCGGCCAGTACGTTCTTATTTGCACTGCGCTACCTGACAACGCTAACGATGCCCAAACGTTAGTCACTAGACGCTTGATTAACAGCCGCGAAGCCTGCGCTTTTTGTTCTTTGGTGGAAAACAGCTATGCCCCCATCGAACTTGTCGTGGCCACAGATCCAGTGGGGCAACCGATCCCTATAGAAAGAGTTCACCCCCGGTGCTCCTTATACTGGCAACGGCTCAAGTTGATTGCCGAGGGGAAATAAAAATGACCCTCTACCAATCACTGCTAGCTGCCGTTCAATGCCTACCACTCTATATCCGCTCCGCAATTGCGAGGAAAAATACCATGTCCCTGTCACAACAGATTATCGCGGCCTTGTACTCCATCACGGAAAAAGAACCCTACGGTTTTTACTGCGCCTGCGAACTTGCGTTGATCGAACGTATTATTGAAATTACCGATCTGCCCTTTAATGGAGACAGCGTAGAAGAAATAAAATCCCGGTTGCCTGGTCTGCTGGGGGCTTTGAAAAGGATAGGAGTCGAAATAACCCACCCCTGTGAAGATTACGTGACCGTGTGGGGACCGGGGGTGCGTCGTGGCCAATGACCTTGATCTTTATGATGGTGGCGGCGATATCCAGCCTTACAGCGAAGGAATGCCTGTGCTCGCGCCGCTATCGCCAGCGCCGTGGCGCGATTCCCCTGATACTTTGAGCAACCGGGAAATCGATGAGTACCAAGGGCAACGTAGCGGCCCGACTTTATTCGGCTCACCACTGCCGCCCGGAACAACCAACCAGCAGATCAACGCGGTTTTAGGTGAAATCGCGGGTGTATTTCTATCTGACTTTACCAAACTGGGTTATCCATCGAGTTTAATCCAAGCCGCTATTTCATTTTTCATGGATAACGCCACCAAGGCACCAAGACAAGTAAGGCGGCAACACCAGTTCAAACTTCCCAAGGACCAGCAGGGTGATTGGTTGGCCGAAGCATTCGCTAATCACCTGCAAGGTTTAAGTGGTACGTTACAACAACGCCAGCAGTTCCTAGACGCTGGCTTGAAATGGCTGGTATTAGCTAACAAGAAGCTCAATACCAAACCTGTTGGCAGTACCCCAGCGCAGGGACGCGCGCCATCTACTTCAGAGCTAACAGACGCGGAATGGGAAGAACTTAACCGCCGCAATGAAGCCTTGAAAATAGCTACCGAAAACACGCTAAGACAGCGTTGGGGTTCGGCATATTCCGCAAACATGGAAGTCGCTCAGCAATTTCTAAACCAGCTACCGGCTAATGAGGTCAGGCACTTAAGTCAAATAACCAATCAGGGCGTCATGCTCAATACTGTGCAGGCGTTGACATTTTTATTCGAAAGCGCCATCGGTGCAAATTCGATCCCGAAAGACAGCCCCGGCATCGTCCGTGAAATTGCAGAGTGCGAGCGCTGCATGCGCACTAACCGGAAGCAGTGGCTTGCGGATGACGCTCGTCAAGCCCGATATCGGCACTTAATTACGTTGCGGGATGGTGGCTAACATGCAACCTAAGAAGTTAAAAAAGATCGATGCCCAACTGGCAAAAGAACGAGCCAAGTTTCTTAAGCGCCAGAAACGGCAAAAGAAGGAGAAGTAAAATGGCAAACGTATTGCGACCTCGACCTAGTAATAGAACTTTCGCCAGTATCACCATGAGCACCACCAGTACCGGGGAAAGTGAACCTATAGACCTCACCGGCCTGACCCTGACCAGTATCAGCATGCCTGCTGCTTGGAGTGACGCGCGGATCGGATTTCAGGCGGTGGTGCCTGGAACGACAACATATCAAGGGGTCTTCAATACTGCCGGCGACAACTTGACTTACATCACTAGTGCCAATCGTACATTGGTATTTACCGCTAGCGAGAACCCGTTTGCAGGGTTGCAGGCGATCAAGCTGGTGTCGATGACAACGGCAGGCGTCGCTGTTGCACAAGCGGCAACACGGACCATTAAGTTGGGGTTGTCATAATGGACGCTAAATCCTCGCCATGGTACCCGCCGCATTATGAATTGGCAGACGCTGCGGCCCTCAAGGGCGTAGCAGCCGGTACGGCTTCGCCCGCACAGCAACAACGCGCTTTGAAATGGCTGATTGAAACCGCTTGTGCAACGTATGACATGTCGTATCGACCCAACAGCGAGCGTGATACTTCATTTGCCGAGGGGCGGCGTTTTGTAGGCCTTGAGATTATCAAGTTACTGCATATCGATTTGGCTCTTCTGAGGAAGGAATAAAATGAGCGACATAATCACCGGAAGTAACCCACTGATCCTTGAAGCCCGTGAACTCCGGAAAAAGGTCGCCGCCCTTGGTGGCAATCAACGCTTGCTTGCCAAGCTGGATGACTTATTGAGCAAGCAAAGTCTTCATTCAGCAGAACAAGCCAAGCTGATTAATCTGATCGAGGCTGCAAAAAATGTCACCTAAATTAAAAATGCTGGAGCGAAAAATGCTTCGGCAGGAACAAGCACAAGCCCCCACGCCTGCTGATGACGATTTAACGACGGCTATTCAACGGCTGATCGACCAGCGTGTGGAACAGGCACTTGAACAGCAGCCAGTCAAACAGCCGCCGCAGGTGCAACGGCTGCTCGATCAACAATGTAACCGACACCAGACGTTTGTAAATTTTAAGCAAGTTCCAACACCGCCAAGAACACCCGCGCCGCCGATGCGTGATATTTCGTTTGATCGGGATGAGTTCGGGAGAATTTGTGCAGCGCACTGTGGCAATCTAACTTTCTTCTGCCAGCGAAATGAATTAGGCCAGGTCGTTAGGCTAATTCCATCTGATGTAGCACCCATGCCGTCTGCCGTTGCACCGGCCAAAGTTAATCAGCCAAGAAAAATTTATGGCAACGATCCAGAGGGGCAATAAATGGCTACCCTAGTCTTTGATAGCGACGAAGATTCACAAGCTCAGGCAATAGTTTTAGTTGAGGCACTTAATATATGGCTGAAAGAGCAACAACCTACTAATTGCCCAATAACGGGCGCCAAGGCAGATTTTCGCTATCGGCCAGATGGCACGCTGGATTCTGTATCGACCGCGCTTACAGGTGAGGCTGGTGAAGAATGACCGCAAGAATTGGTGCGCGTAAAACTGGCGGACGTACTAAAGGTAGTTTGGATAAAGGCCAGCGCCAACTTGTCACTGCGGAAATGGCTTCAGATTTACTGACCGTATATAAAAAACTGGGCGGTGTTAAGTGGCTGCTTAAGTTTGCCCAGGACAACCCTGCTGAATTTTTAAGACAAGGACTTTCTCGCTTATTCCCAGCGCCTCAGAAGGATGACGCCGATTTTGTGCAGCAAAATAATTTTAACTTTGATTCCAACTCCGTTGAGGCTGCGCGGCGAGTCGCCTATGCCCTTGCTGCTGCCCTGCACTCTGACCCCTCCAAGGTTCCTCGTGACATCACGCCGACTGGCGTACCCCGCTGGCAGCCTCTACCTGAGCCGCTGCCGGTGATCCAGCCAGAGCCGGTGGAAGACCCGGAGCGCGAACAGCCTGGTAGTTCAGCCCAGCGTCAATCCGATGAGGGTGATGCGCGAGCAGCGGCACGCGACCGGATGCGGCGGCGCAGTGAGCTGCTGTGAAAAGGCCGTCATTGCGACAGAGCAATTTATTATTTCATCCCAGGCACATCATGAAAGTCAGCACTAGACTCAAACTTTTGCGTGCACGGACAATGGGGTCCTGATAATATTATTGCCTTATCTGTAGCGAAGGAATGCATGATGACTAATCAAGAAAGATATTGCTTGACAATTAACACTCTTGATCTAAATCCTGAGATTGAAATATCAAAGGATGAATTTGAAAATATTAAGCGATGCCGTGCAACACTGAGTGCCGCATTAGCCGTTGAGGAGAAGTACGAGCTTATCACTTGCAACTACGTTGAGTACGAGCAAGACCTGTTGAACTGCGCTCTAGCACATCAGGTGCGTTTCTCCGATGACTATATTGATATGTTTGATGAAATCACAAGGTTCAATAGACGGATAACTAATATACTGACTTCGACACGCATGTACATGGACCACATGCCGCGACACTTGAAACAGTGCTTGCCAGCCGAGGATAAAGTTGATCTAGAGTCGTTTCTAAAAGGACTCACGAGCGGGGAATACGACGCGAACTTTGAGTATGCTTTTCTCGAAGCTTTGAGGAACCATCTTCAGCACGCAGGCCTATGCGTTAGCCAAGTGACGTTAGACAACAAAAATTATCCGGCGGAGGACGGCGGACGTCTTTGGGAAAACCGCACTCTGGTTTTCACCGACAAGAAACTACTCAGTGGGAATCCGGACTTTAAGAAATATGTTCTGAATAATATGCCTGAAAAGGTGGAACTAACAACAGCAATCAGGGTTTACATCGGCTGCATTTCTCGAATTCACGATAAAATTCGCGATAAAATTCAAGTATCAGTTGAAGCTGCTCGCGCCTCACTTGAGGAAACACTTAAGAACTACAATGACCACCGTGAATCACCAACCAAGATGGTACACGCCAACCGTTATTTATCTGCTGCACAGCCCCCTGAAGAGGTTGTGCTAATATTTTTTGAGTGGGACAATATCAGAATTAAATTGCGCGATAAGAATATAAATAAATCGAATCTTTCACGACACTACGTCAGCAATCGCACAAACACAATAAATATCCCGCCCATTACTGATAACCCCACCTGATAACATATTCACTATGATAAGTACCGATTTTTACGAGCAAGCATTAGAGCATATGGAACGCACAGTTAATGGCTTAGCCGCGCGCGTCCCAGGACCAAGGCGCGAGCCGTACAAGGGCTCCTTTGTTTATCGTTATGTTGAGAAAACGGTACATCAAGCATTGGTGCAAAAACTCGCTAGATTGGTCAGCGGGCTCCATGCCGCAAGACTTCTTTTGGAAACAGGCTTTCTCCAAGAACAGGCTGCTCTGCAAAGAATTCTTGACGAGATAACCGAAGATGTATCATTCCTCTCCTTCTCGATAATACTTGGTAATTCAGAACCGTCGCATAAAAATTACCTAGATTATTTTTATCAGGAGGAGTTCGATCCCAACGACGTTATCGTGTCGTCCAAGGAGCGGGCGATGGTTCCGAGGAAAAAAATTCGGGCGTACCTGGATCGATGCTTAAACGGTCCAAAAGGCTCAAGCAAGAATTTGGACGCATCCAAAACCGTCAGCAAGGCGTACTCAGGTTTTGTCCATGCCGCCTCACCACAAATCATGGATATGTATGGAGGTGTTCCACCACAGTTCCAGATGCGCGGCATGCATGGAACCGAGAGGCAAGCGGAGCATAGAGCAGACCTTTGGAATTACTTCTATCGTGGCATTGTGGCCTTTAGTTTGGTAGCAAAGGCTTTTGGTGACGAAGAGCTATTTGTCTCCATTAGAAATTTTGAAGCTGAATTCTTGCGAGAAACAGGTAGCGGTTACCAGTCAAATGAATGGCCACAGGAATAGCCGGGCAAGAAATCGAAAACGGTGGATTCGATGGATAAAGATAACAAGGAAGGCCTGAGCGAAAAGATCAAGGCAGGCGAGTCGCTGATGCAGCAGGCGATGCAGGCGTTGCGCCGCTACCACGAGGCGCAAGGGGTTCAGCCTGCGGAAGAGGTCGAGAAGCTGCGCCTGGAAGCGGAAGCGCTATTTGTTGCCGTTGGTGAGTACCAGCGTTTGGCGCTGGGCGGGCCGAAGCCGCGCTTGCATTGAAATTCCCCTGTTACCCCGACCCGAAACGACAAGGGCCTACAGCGATGTAGGCCCATCCGACCAGTGGTAACTGGCGTGGTAACTCAAATCAACATACCGCTCCAGGCCAGTATCTACGTGGCTTACAGCCATGCGATTCGCCGCTTTGCCAGCCGCGCCGATGCCATTGCCGCCCTGCACGCCGGACACATCGACCTGCTGGGCAGCTCCAACGCCTTCGAGGCGGCCGACGCCCAGTTGGTCCTCAGCCGCTCCTATGCCGATGACCAGCCAGTGATCGTTACGGCCTCGGGCGCCTCCCTGGGGCAGGAGGACAGCCTGGCAAACCGCCGCCTGGCGATGGTCGACCACTACCTGCCGACCGCCGTGGTCCAGGCGCTGTACCCCCAGGCCCGGCTGTTGCTCTACAGCTCGGCGGTGGCCGGGCTGTCGGCGGTGTCCATGGGACAGGCCGATGCCTTTCTCGGCGACGCGGTCAGCAGTGACTACCTGATTACCCGCAACTATTCGGGCAGCGTGCAGATCGGCCATTTCATCAAGAACCTGCGCGGCACCTTCGCCTTCGCCATGGCCCGTGACAACCGGGTGCTGCAGCGCCTGGTCGACCAGGCCCTGAGCCAAATCGGCGACAACGACCGCCTGAACATCCTGCGCCGCTGGACCAGTGGCAGTACCCGGGTGCTGCTTGATCGCAGCACCCTGACCCTGACCGCTGCCGAGCGCGCCTGGATCGAACAGCATCCGCGCGTTCGGGTGGTGGTCAACAAGTACTTCGCGCCGTTGAGCTTTTATGACGACAACCAACAGTTCCGCGGCATTACCGCCGACGTCCTTGAGCAGATCAGCCTGCGCACGGGACTGAAGTTCGACATCCTGCCGGTCGATTCGGTGCCTGAGCTGATCACCCGGGTCGAGCAAGGCAGCGCCGAGATCGCCGGCACCCTGGCTCGGGGCAAGGCGCGCGAGGCGACCCTGCGCTTCACCCGCCCCTACCTGATTTCGCCGCGGGTGCTGGTGACCCGCAGCGATAACCAGACGCTCAATGACCCCTTGCAGCTCAAGGGCAAGCGCCTGGCCGTGATCCGCGGCTATCCGCTCGTGGAGGAACTGCCCCGGCGCCTGGCACTCGGCGCGCTGGTGGAAGCCGAAGACCCGCTGACCCTGATGGAGAATGTGATGCAGGGCAAGGCTGATGCCGGGCTGAGCACCCAGATCAACGCTGCCTATTTCACCAGCCGGTTGTTCAAGGGCCAGCTGCGTATCGCCTCGATCTACGGCGACCAGCCCGGCACCGCCGCCTTCGCCGTGGCCCGCGATGCCAGCTTGCTGCACTCGATCCTGGACAAGGCGCTGCTGAGCATCCCACCGGACGAAATGACCGAGCTGACCGGCCGCTGGCGCCCCAATGTGCTGGTCAGCGACAGCCCCTGGTACAACTACCGCGCACTGGTGCTGCAGATCCTGCTCGGGGCCGGCGTGCTCATGGCCGCGGTGATCATCTGGAACCGCTACCTGCGCAAACTGGTACGGCAACGCAGCGAGGCCGAACAGGCGTTACAACACGAGCTGGGCTTCAGCAAACGCCTGCTCGAAGAGCTGCGCCTGGCCAAGGACCAGGCCGAAGACGCCAGCCGTGCCAAAAGCACCTTCCTGGCGACCATGAGCCACGAGATCCGCACACCGATGAACGCGGTGATCGGTCTGCTGGAGCTGGCGGTCAAGGATGCCGGGATTGGCCGGGCCGACCAGGCATCGTTGCAGGTCGCCTATGAGTCGGCCAATGGCCTGCTGGAACTGATCGGCGATATCCTCGACATTGCCCGCATCGAGTCCGGGCACATGACCCTGACCCCGCAACCGACCGATCTCGGTGCCCTGGTCAGTGCCACGGTGCGGGTCTTCGAAGGCAGCGCCAGGCTCAAGGGCCTGAGCCTGGCCACCGACCTGCAGTGCAGCCCCCACCTGGTGGCCGTCGATCCGCTGCGCCTGAAGCAGATCCTCTCCAACCTGCTAGGCAATGCGATCAAGTTCACCGAACGGGGGGGCGTCACGGTGAGCCTGCAGCTCGATGACAGCCTGCCTGGCCAGATGCAGGTCAAGCTCTCGGTACAGGACAGCGGCATCGGCATCAGCGCCCAGGACCAACAGCGCCTGTTCCGCAACTTCGCCCAGGTCGGCCAGCCTTCGACCCGCCAGGGCACGGGGCTGGGCCTGGTGATCAGCCGCACCCTGTGCGAACTCATGGGCGGGCATTTGCACATGCACAGTCGCGTGGGGGACGGCACACGGGTCGACGTCGTCCTGCGCCTGCCCCTGGCCGAGCCCGTGGCAGCCGGCCAGGACACACCGGTGATGGCCGATGCCCAGGCACCGGGTCAATCGATCCTGGTGGTGGATGACTACCCCGCCAACCTCATGCTGCTGGAACGGCAATTGACCACACTCGGGCACCGCGTCAGCCAGGCCCGCCATGGCCATGAGGCGCTGGCGTTGTGGCAGCAGGCGCGATTCGACGTGGTCATCACCGACTGTCACATGCCCGGTATGGATGGTCAGCAACTGGCCCGCGAGATCCGTGCCCTGGAGCATCAACAGGCGCAAGCGCCCTGCCTGATCCTCGGCCTCACCGCCAACGCCCAGGCCGAGGAGCGCCAGCGTTGCCTGGCCAGTGGCATGAACGACTGCCTGTTCAAGCCGATCGGCCTGGGGCAGCTGCAACGCTTCTTTCAGGCGGCGAACGCCGCGCCCGTCACTGCGCAGCCGTCCGCGCAGGACGATCCGGCCACTGGTTTCGACGTCGACAACCTGCACTACCTGACCCAGGGCGATCCCAGGCTGGTCGAGCGACTGTTGCACGAACTGGCCCAGAGCAATCGCGAAGACCTCAAGCGCCTGCAGGCGCTGGGCCCCCGGCCGGATCGCCAGGCGCTGCGCGAGGTGGCCCACCGGATCAAAGGGGGGGCCAAGATGCTCAAGGCCCGTACCCTGGTGCGCCACTGCGAAACCCTGGAGCAGGCCTGCCTGGGCGATGCCAGCGACACCCAGCTACAGCCATTGCTGGGCGTCCTGGAGCAGAGCCTGCTGACCCTGGACAGGCAACTGGCACAACCGGCGGACCTGTGATGAGCGGGGTCAGTGCAACTGCAAGGTCGAGTTGATCTGGCTGATGGCATCGACCACATGCTGGGAGCCGTGCTGGATTTCCAGGATCACCTCACCGGCCTCATTGGCCAGCTCCACCCCCAGGCCCGTGCGGCTCAGGCTCGATTGCATGCTGGCCACGGCGGTCAGCGACAGGTCGTGGTTCTGGCGCACCACGTCGACGATCTCCAGGGTGGCCTTGCTGGTGCGCGCCGCCAGGCTGCGCACCTCATCGGCCACCACCGCAAAACCGCGTCCGTGGGCACCCGCCCGCGCCGCTTCGATGGCGGCATTGAGTGCCAGCAAGTTGGTCTGGTCGGCGATGCCGCCAATGGTCTGGACGATCTTGCCGATCACTTGCGACTGTTTGCTGACCGCATCGATGCTGCGGGCAGCGTCATTGAGGTTGTGGGAGATCTCTTCGATCACCTGCACGGCCTGCTGCACCACCTGCGAGCCTTTACGTGCACAGGCGTCGTTCTGCACCGAGGTGGCATGGGCCGCTTCGGCGGCGCACTGCTGGGTGCTGACCTGGGCGGTGATATCGCTGGCGAACTTGACCACTTTGTACAGGCGGCCACGGGTATCGAAAATAGGGTTGTAGGACGCTTCCAGATAAACACGCTGCCCCAGCTTGTTGACCCGTTCGAACCGATGCGAATGGTATTCGCCGCGGTTGAGCGAAGCCCAGAATGCCTTGTAGGACGCCGATTCGCGTTCGCTCTTGTGGCAGAACAGGCTGTGATGCTGGCCGACCACTTCCTCATGGCGGTAGTGCATGGTGTCGAGAAAATTCTGGTTGGCCTTGATCACCCGGCCTTCTGGGGTGAACTCGATCACCGCCATGGCGCGGCTGATGGCATTGATCAAGCTTTCATCTTCGTGTTCATGGTTGACCCGGGCGGTGATGTCGCAGGCCAGCTTGATCACGCTGGTGACCTGTTGCTGCGGTCCGAATACCGGCATGTAGCTGGCCTCCAGCCAGACCTCGCGCCCCTGCCGGTCGACCCGCGCATAGGTGCCGCTCTGCGCCTCGCCGCGGGCCAGGTCCCGCCATAGCTGGCGGTAGGCGTCACTGTTGGCGTACTCCTGGGTGCAGAACATCCGGTGGTGCTGGCCGATGATCTGTTCCGGGCGATAGCCCATGGCCTTGCAGAAGTGCTCGTTGGCCTCCAGAACGATGCCGTCGGGGCTGAACTCGATCATCGCCATGGAGCGGCTGATGGCGGCCATTTTGGCGGTGATCCCGGCGAGTTCCCGGGTGTGTTGCTCGATTGCGACCAGATCGGACTTGCGATGAAAATCAAACATCGAACCGCCCTCATTGCTCAGGTGTTGCTGAGCATAGATCGGCCGCAGCGCCGTGCAAGCACGATGACATCACTGCTCATCGGCGCCCGATCCGGGGCATCAACTGCTTTCGCGCACCACCAGTTCGAAGCCCAGGTCCTGGTTCTGCACGGTGGCGCGCTTGCCGTCCAGCAGGCCCAGCAAGGCCTGGGCGGCGCAGCGACCGATAGCGGCGCGCGGGGTGCGGATCGAGGTCAGGCGCGGCACCATGTGCGCCGATGCCGGCAGGTCGTTGAAGCCGATCATGGCCACCTGTTGCGGCACCGGGATACCCAGGCGCAGTGCTTCGAGGATCGCGCCCTGGGCCAGGTCGTCGTTGCAGAAAAAGATGCCATCGACATCCGGGTGACGCGCCAGCAACTGACTGAACAACTCGCCGCCCAGGCCGATGGACGACGGCTGCGGCGCCAGCACTTGCAGCTCGCTGGCATAGCGGCCGGCCTCGACCAGGGCCTGGCGGAAGCCTTCGGCGCGCTGCATCACCCGCGGGTCGAGCTGGGCGGCGATAAAGCCCGGGCGCTGGCATCCGCGCTCCAGCAGGTGACGCGCCGCCGCAGCGCCCGCCTGTTGCTGGGAGAAGCCCACCGACATGCCCTGCTCGCCATCGCCCAGTTCCATCATGTGCACGCAGGGTACGCCACTGGCACTGAGCATCTGCTTGGACGCCTCGCTGCGATCGAAACCGGTGAGCAGCATACCCCGGGGCTGATAGGCGAGATAGTTGCGGATCAGGTTCTCTTCTTCGGCGATATCGTAGTGATAGTTACCGATCAACACCTCAAGCCCACGGGGTCGCATGACCTCGTGAATGGCTTCCAGGGTTTCGATGAACAGATGGTTGGACAGCGACGGAATCAGCACCACGATCGATTCACTCTGCGCCGACGCCAACGCCCGGGCCGCCGGGTTGGCAACGTAGCCCAGGGTGGTGGCCGCCTGCTTGACCTTCTCGACCAGCTCCGGGGCAACCGTGCTGACGCCACGCAAGGCGCGGGAGGCGGTGATCGGGGAAACCCCGGAAAGCCTGGCGACTTCAGCCAGGGTGGGACGACCGGTGGTGCGGGAGCCGATGCGGGTCATGGTGAATTTTATTTTCGACTTGCCAAGAATAGGGAACGGGCACTAAGGTAGCGCTGTCTCACCCCCCAGGCAATGCATAAGTGCAGGTCGCCTGAAATGAGCATCCAGACTGCTTGTACAAGACCAATAACATCTGGGTGGATAGCGCCCGAGGCGCCTGCCGTCTCGCTTGAAGATAGCGCTATCTTTCCCTGCAGGAGGTACCGATGAACCCACCCCTGTCCGCGATCGTGGTAATGGGCGTAGCTGGCTGCGGCAAGAGCTGCGTCGGTGCCGCCATTGCCGGCCATAGCGGCGGCCGCCTGATCGAAGGCGATGCCTTCCACCCCGCTGCCAATATCGAGAAGATGAGTGCCGGCATCCCCCTGGACGATGACGACCGCGAAGGCTGGCTGATTCGCCTGGGCCAGGAGCTGCAAGCCACGCTCAAGGCCGGTGATCGTCCGATCCTCACCTGCTCGGCGCTGAAGAAGCGCTACCGCGACGCCCTGCGCCATGCCGTGCCCGACCTTGGCTTCGTGTTCCTCGACCTGTCGCCTGACGAAGCCAGCCGCCGGGTGCTTGCCCGCCCCGGGCACTTCATGCCCGCCAGCCTGATCGCCAGTCAGTTCGCCACCCTCGAACGCCCCGAAGGCGAGGCGCTGGTCCTGCTGCTGGATGCCACCCTGCCGGTGGACCAGCTCGCGGTGCGTGTCGACAACTGGCTAAAGCCCTGCGGTGAACCGGTGCTGGCGCGTACGGCCTGATCCAGGCGGTTTTCCGGCTCACCAAAGATAGCGCTATCTCAACCCGCAAACGCTGCAATTGTTTCGCCCACAAAAATGACAAGACGAGGCAACTGAACCATGTTCGGTCTGGCAACTGATACTTACCTGCTGCTCGATGCAGTGGTCACCATCATCGGTCTGGTGCTGCTGATCACCCACTTCAAGGTCCACCCCTTCGTCGCCCTGACCCTGGCCGCCGGCTTTCTCGGCCTGACGTCGGGCATGCCGGTGGCCAAGGTGATGAAATCCTTCCAGGACGGCTTCGGCGGCGTGCTGGGCTTCGTCGGTATCGTCCTGGCCCTGGGCACCATGCTCGGCAAGCTGATGGCCGACTCCGGCGGCGCCGACCAGATCGCCCAGACCCTGATCCGCGCCTTCGGCAAGCAGAAGGTGCATTGGGCGATGATGTTCGCCGCCTTCCTGGTGGGCATTCCGCTGTTCTTCGAAATCGGCTTCGTGCTGCTGATTCCGCTGGTGTTCATCGTTGCCCGCCGCTCAGGCGTGTCGCTGATCAAGATCGGCATCCCGCTGCTGGCCGGGCTGTCGGTGGTCCACGGCCTGGTGCCGCCGCACCCGGGCCCGCTGCTGGCCATCGGCATCTTCAATGCCGACATCGGCAAGACCATTTTCTACGGCCTGATCGTCGCCCTGCCGACCGCTGTTATTGCCGGCCCGCTGTATGGCAACTTCATCTCGCGCTACATCCCAGGCTCGCCGTCCCAGGAGCTGATGGACCAGATCGCCCGTGAGTCGTCGCAACAGAACCTGCCCAGCTTCAGCGTGACCCTGATCACCGTGTTGCTGCCGGTGTTCCTGATGCTGTTGAAAACCTTTGCCGACGTTGTGTTGCCAGCCGAGCATATCGTGCGCCAGTGGATGGACCTGATCGGCCACCCGATCACCGCCCTGCTCGCCGCCCTGCTCCTGGCCTTCTACACCTTTGGCGCCGCCCGTGGCTTCTCCCGCCAGCAGATCATGAAACTGCTCGACCAGAGCCTGGCGCCTACGGCGGCCATCGTGCTGATTGTCGGTGCGGGGGGTGGTTTCAAGCAGATGCTGGTGGACACCGGGGTGGGCAACGTCATCGGCCAGATGGCGGTGCAGGCGCAGATCTCGCCGATCTTGCTGGCCTGGCTGGTGGCGGCGGTGATCCGCATCGCCACGGGGTCGGCGACGGTGGCGACCATTACCGGTGCCGGTATCGTCGCCCCGGTGATCGGCATGATCCCCGGGGTCAACCGTGAACTGCTGGTACTGGCAACCGGCGCGGGCTCGCTGATTCTCTCCCACGTCAACGATGCCGGCTTCTGGCTGGTGAAGCAGTACTTCAACATGACCGTGGCCGAGACCTTCAAGACCTGGAGCATGATGGAGACCATCCTGTCGGTGGTCGGCATCATCTTCATCATGCTGTTGTCGATGGGTATCAGTGCATCAGAACGCCGCGTTGAAGATCCCTTCGATTTGCGCCTGGCTGGCCGGCCGCGGGTTGGTCAGGCCGCAGGCATCTTTCAGCGCATTGCCGGCCAGCACCGGCACATCCGCCTCCCGCGCCCCCAGCACCGCCAACCCGGACGGAATGTCGATGGCCCGGGACAAACGTTCGATGGCCGCTATCGCCGCATCACTGCCCTGCTCGTCGCTCATGCCGGCAACGTCCACCCCCATGGCCTTGGCCACATCACGCAGGCGTGCGGCACTGACCTTGGCATTGAAGCGCTGCACATGGGGCAGCAGCACGGCGTTGCAGACGCCATGGGGCAAGTCGTAGAAACCGCCCAGCTGGTGAGCCATGGCGTGCACATAACCCAGCGACGCGTTGTTGAACGCCATGCCGGCCAGGAACTGCGCATAGGCCATGTTCTCCCGCGCCTGCAGGTCGCTGCCGTCGGCCACGGCCTGACGTAGATTTTCACTGATCAGCTCGATGGCCTTGATCGCGCAAGCATCGGTAATCGGCGTGGCCGCGGTGGACACATAGGCCTCGATGGCGTGGGTCAACGCATCCATGCCGGTGGCCGCGGTCAGGCCCTTGGGCATGGCGACCATCAGCGCCGGGTCGTTGACCGACAGCAGCGGTGTGACGTTACGGTCGACGATCGCCATTTTCACATGGCGGGCTTCGTCGGTGATGATGCAGAAACGGGTCATTTCACTGGCCGTACCGGCCGTGGTGTTGATCGCGATCAGCGGCAGCTGCGGCTTGGCCGAACGGTCGACGCCTTCGTAGTCACGGATATGACCGCCGTTGGTGGCGCACAGGGCAATGCCCTTGGCGCAGTCGTGGGGCGAGCCGCCGCCCAGGGAAATCACGCAGTCGCACTGCTCGCGCTGCAGTTGGGCCAGGCCCTGTTCGACGTTGGCGATGCTGGGATTGGGTTTGGCGCCATCGAAGATCGACGAGTCGATGTCACGCATGGCCAGCATTTCGGCGATACGTTCGGCGACCCCGGCCTTGGCCAGGCCCGTATCGGTGACGATCAGGGCCTTGCGCAATCCGTAGCCGGCAATGGCGGCCATCGCCTCGTCGAGGCAATCGATGCCCATGATGTTGACGGCGGGGATGAAGAACGTGCTGCTCATGGCGAAATCCTCATGCAATATTCCATTGCCTTGAGGATCCGCCTAAGTGCCCTGCCCCGTGTTGATCTGGGGCAAGCCTTGCTCAGCCGAGGAACAGGCGGTAGGCCGGGTTGTCGGTTTCGTCCCAGTAGCGATAGCCCATGGCATCCAGGGCCTGTGGCAAGCCGGCCTGTTCCTCCTCGGGCACCTCCAGGGCGGCGAACACCCGCGCTTCGGCCGCACCGTGGTTGCGGTAGTGGAACAGGCTGATGTTCCAGCGCTTGCCCAGGCGCTCCAGAAAGCCCAGCAAGGCGCCCGGCCGCTCGGGGAACTCGAAGCGCAGCACCCGCTCATCCGCCCCCGGGCCGGCATGGCCGCCGACGGTATGGCGCACGTGCAGCTTGGCCAGTTCGTTGTCGGTCAGGTCGAGCACGCTGTAGCCCTGCTCGCGCAGGCTGGCCAGCAACTGCTCGCGCGGGTCATGCTGCGGGTGGGTCTGCACGCCGACGAACAGGCGCGCTTCCTTGCCCGGGTAATAACGGTAGTTGAACTCGGTGATCTGCCGTTTGCCCAGGGCCTGGCAGAAGGCACGGAAGCTGCCGGGCTGTTCGGGGATTGTCACGGCGATGATCGCTTCGCGCTGCTCGCCCAGTTCCGCACGCTCGGCCACGTGGCGCAGGCGGTCGAAGTTGACGTTGGCGCCCGAATCGATCGCCACCAGGGTCTGGCCCCGGGCGTTCTCACGGGCGACGTACTTCTTGATGCCCGCCACCGCCAGGGCTCCGGACGGCTCGGTGATGGAACGGGTGTCGTCGTAGATGTCCTTGATTGCCGCGCACAGTTCATCGTTGCTGACGGTGATGACCTCGTCCACATAGTGGCGGGCCAGTTCGAAGCAATGGGCGCCGATCTGCGCCACCGCCACGCCCTCGGCGAAGCTGCCGACCTGGGCCAGAACCACCCGCTCGCCTGCAGCCATGGCCGCCTGCAGGCAGTTGGAATCCTGGGGTTCGACGCCGATCACCTTGACCTCGGGGCGCAGGTATTTGACGTAGGCGGCGATGCCGGCGATCAGGCCACCGCCCCCCACCGGAACAAAGATCGCATCCAGCGCGCCGGGCTGCTGGCGCAGGATCTCCATGGCCACGGTGCCTTGCCCGGCGATCACGTCCGGATCATCGAAAGGCGGGACGAAAGTGGCGCCTTCGCTGTCGGCCAGTTTCAGGGCATGGGCCAGGGCGTGGGGAAAACTGTCGCCGTGCAGCACCACCTCGCCGCCACGGGAACGCACGCCCGCCACTTTCAGCTCTGGGGTGGTGGTCGGCATGACGATGGTGGCGCGCATGCCCAGCTCCCGGGCAGCCAGGGCCACGCCCTGGGCATGGTTGCCGGCCGAGGCGGTGATCACTCCCCGGGCACGTTGGGCCGGGCTCAAGCGACTGAGGCGGTTGTAGGCGCCGCGGATCTTGAAGGAAAAGGTCGGCTGCAGGTCTTCGCGCTTGAGCAGCACCTGGTTGCCCAGGGCCAGGGACAGGGCCGGGGCCACTTGCAACGGGGTTTCGATCGCCAGGTCGTACACCGGGGCGGCAAGGATGCGGCGCACGTAGTCGGACAGCAGGTTCAGCGACGCGGACGGGGTGCGAGGGCTAACGGCAAGGCTGGTCATCAATGACTCCTGGTTTTCAAATGTGCCCAGGAGAGAGAGAAAGAACCCGCCTCCAGGGCGGGTTCGGTGCAAGTGCCAGCTAGCCCGCCAAAACGATAATGGCGGTAATAATGCTGTGCTGAGGCGACTGCAGGAATGTATTCATGGCAGCGAAACTAGCGCAGCGGTGCAGGCAAAGTCAAGCAGGCTCGCGGGCCGAATCCGGTACGTCGAACACCCGGTCGAAGCTCCACTGGAAGACAAAGGCATAGACGAAGAAGAACAGGAACAGCGCCAGGTTGGTCAGCAGCGCCGCCCACAGGCTGATCTGCAACCAGCCGGCCACCACCGGCAGGAGGATCAGCACCAGTCCGCCTTCGAAGCCCAGGGCATGCAGGAACCGCCGCCACAGGGTGCGCCGCCGTTGCGCCTGGCGTGCTTCCCAGTATTCGAAGGCCCAGTTGTAGAGCATGTTCCAGCCCAGGGCCACGGCCGAGAGAATCAGCGACAGCACCGTGGAGTGAGCCATGCCGGCGTCGAAGGCCCAGGACAGCGCCGGGGCCACGCAGAGCACCGCGATGGCTTCATAGAGAATGGCCTGGACCACTTTGCGCGCCTTGCCTTGCATCACCGGCTCCGATCGAGGAATGAGCCCACACCGTAGTCGCGTTGAGACCGGGGTTCAATTGAGCTAGATTGAGCCTCCCCCAATCAGGTTGAACGTCATGTTCGCCAAGCTGCCCCTGACGGCATTGCGCACCTTCGAATCAGCGGCTCGCCTGGGCGGCTTCAAGGCTGCGGCCGACGAATTGAGCGTGACCCCGGCGGCGGTCTCGCATCAGATCAAGCGCCTGGAATCGCACCTGGGCCTGTTGCTGTTCCAGCGCAGCGCCCAGCGGGTGACCTTGAGCGAAGCCGGCGAGCGCCTCTACCAGCAGGTGCACAGTGGGTTTTCCGACCTGCAGCGCAGCCTGGCCGACCTGCGTCCGCCGTGCGAGCGCCAGCAACTGACCCTGACCACCACCGCCGCCTTCGCCAGCCTGTGGCTGATCCCGCGCCTGGGGGATTTTCATCGGCGCCATGGTGATATCCAGGTGCGGGTGATGACCGGCAGCGAATTGGTCGACCTGCACCGCGACCACCGTTTCGACCTGGCGCTGCGGGCCGAATTCACCCCTGACCCGGCCTTGCTGCGGCGGCCATTGCTACGTGAGTACTTCTCTGTCTACACCCCGCCGGGTTGGCAGGAGCCGCCGGCCGACCACCCCCTGTCGCTGATCGAGGTGCCCTGGGCGTCGGTCGGCGGCGTGATCATCGACTGGCCGCACTGGTGTGCCCTGGCGGGCTGCGAGGACTGGCTGCGACGGGCACGCTTTCACCATTACGACGATGAGCACTACGCCCTGCAGGCAGCCAGCGCCGGCTACGGACTGGTGCTGGCCAGCAACGTGCTGGTGGCCGACAGCCTCGCGCAGGGGTTGCTGCAGCCATGGCGGCCAGACATTCGCCTGGAGGCGGCGCAGTACAGCGCTGTGTGCCTGCCGGGACGCGAGCGCGAGCCGGCGATCAGGGCATTTCTCGACTGGTTGCAAGCGCAGGTGGAGCGCTGAGCCTGTAGCCGCTGCCGCCAGGCTGCGAAGCGGTCGTAGAGGCATTGCGACTGCTGCGCAGTCGATCGCAGGCTTCGCCAGCTCCCACACAGGGGGCGGTTTACACCGAAACCCTGTGGGAGCCGGCAGCGCCGGCGATGGCCACTGAACACCAATTCCCTGTAGCCGCTGCCGCCAGGCTACAGGTGTTGCTCGACCATTGGACAACCCCCTTGTCTGCTGCTTGTATCTAACGTCTACACCACCACTGGATCGTACAACGGCGCTCACCAGGACGGGACGAGGATCGCGACGATGGCCTACACAGTCATGATGGTTTTTGGTACGCGCCCCGAAGCAATCAAGATGGCGCCGCTGGCCCAGGTGTTGCGACAATGGCCCGACCTCGACCTGAACATCTGCTCCACCGGCCAGCACCGGGAAATGCTCCAGCAGGTGCTGCGTGACTTTGGCCTTAGCGTCGACGAAGACCTGCATGTGATGACCCAGGACCAGACCCTCAACGGCCTGTCCCGGCAATTGCTCGAGCAACTGGACGCCACCTACGCGCGCATCCGCCCGGACATCGTCCTGGTCCATGGCAACACCACCACCAGTTTCATCGCCGCCCTCGCCGCCTTCAACCGGCAGATTCCCATCGGCCATGTCGAGGCCGGGTTGCGCAGCGGCAATATCAAGGCACCCTGGCCCGAAGAGGCGAACCGGCGCATGACCGCAGTGATCGCCGACCTGCATTTTCCGCCCACCAACCGCGCCCGCGACAACCTGCTGCGCGAGGGCGTACCGCAGGAGCAGATCGAGATGACGGGCAACACCGTCATCGATGCCCTGCTGTGGATGCGTGAGCACCTGAACAGAAGCGGCTGGAAGCCGGCCGCCGATTCGCCCCTGGCGCAGCTGCGCAACGACCAGCGCATGGTGCTGATCACCGGCCACCGCCGGGAGAACTTCGGCCAGGGCTTCGAACGCATCTGCCTGGCCCTGGCCGAACTGGCCCTGCGCTATCCGGATGTGCAGTTCGTCTACCCCGTGCACCTCAATCCGCAGGTGCAGAAAGCCGTGTACGGGTTGCTGTCACACCAGTCCAACATGCTGTTGCTGCCACCCCAGGACTACCAGCATTTCGTCTGGCTGATGGACCGCGCCTACCTGATCCTCACCGACTCCGGCGGTGTCCAGGAAGAAGCGCCGGCCCTGGGCAAACCGCTGTTGGTGCTGCGCAAGGTCACCGACCGGCACACGGTGCTCGAAGGCGGTACGGTGAAGCTGGTGGGCACCCAGACCGAACGGATCGTCAAGGAAACCAGCCTGCTGCTCGACGACGCCGACACCTACCAGCGCATGAGCCGGGTCTTCAGCCCCTATGGCGACGGCCGCGCCAGCGAGCGGATCGCCGAACGACTGAGCCGCTGGCTGGAGGAACGTACGGGCGAGCCCGATGCGCCCTGAGCCTGACAATAGTCAATTTCCGGGCCTCTGTGTGCTGCCCGGCGGCCTGCTAACCTTGAGCCACAACTGAGTCGCATAACAGACCCTTTCGGATCCGCACGGCCACCATGTACAAGACCATCGAACAACAAGTGCGCAAACACATCGCGCCACCGGCACTTCGCCGGGAATTCCGTCAGCATGACTTCGAGAACCTGCATTCGTTCTGCCTGCTGATCTTCTGCGTCAGCATCGGCATCTGGATACTCTTCGACCTGATCGTCAGCTACCGGGGCGGGCAAGGGTTTACCTACCTGTCGATGATCTTTATCACCGTCATGGCGATCCTCACGATTGTCCTCGCCTTCACCCGCAAGGCCGGGCATTTCGACCTGCTCAACCTGGTGTTCGTCGCGGTCATCACCCTGGCCATGCGCCTGGTGATCGAAGGCCTGCCGGTGGATATCCGCCCGGCCTGGATGATGCTGGGCGCCTCCAGCGTGCTGTACAGCATCTCGGTGCTGCCGGTGCGACGCTGGTCGTTCTTCGCCGCGATCCTGGTCACCTGGATCAACCTGCAGCCCTTCCAGGTGCCGGGCCTGCATGTGCTGGACCTGCGCGGTACCCTGTTCGTCTGCTATGGGCTGTTCCTCAACGGCCTGATCCTCTACACCTACCTGAAGATGCGCCGCGCCAAGCTGTACAACTTCTACATGTCCAAGCTCCTGCTGGAGCAGGCCTATGTCGACGTCCTCACCGAAATCCCCAACCGCCGCTCGTTCATGACCAAGGCCCAGACCCACCTGCAGGAAGACAATGGCCAGAACCGCTACCTGGCGATGGTCGATATCGACAACTTCAAGAAGGTCAACGACCGCTTCGGCCACGACACCGGCGACCTGGTGCTCAAACGCACCGCGGCCAACATCAAGGCCTCGATGACCGAGTTCGAGTATGCGCGCCTGGGTGGCGAGGAGTTTGTCATCTACCTCTGGGGCCTCAGCCAGGCCGACGCCGAGCAGCGCGTCGCCGCCCTGTGCCAGCGTGTGCGCGAAGACGCCGCCGAACACCCGGTGACCATCAGCATCGGCCTGACCCGGATCCTGCAGGATGACAACCTGACCCATGCGCTGGTCAAGGCGGATGAGGCCCTGTACCAGGCCAAGCATGGGGGCAAGGATCGGTATGTGTTGTGGCAGGCGCAGGCGCAAGCCAACCTTTGACCCCATCGCCGGCGACCGACCGCACAGCGGTCGCAACTACCCTCTACCCGCGCGGCAGGCGAATCCTGAACTGCGCCCCACCCAGGGCCGACTGGCTGACGGTCAGGGTCCCGCCCTGGCTCTCGATCGCCCGGCGGCTGATTGCCAGGCCCAGGCCAAAACCGCCGGTGGCACGATCACGGCTGCGGTCCAGGCGGTAGAACGGCTGGAAAATCAGCTCGCGCTGGTCATGGGGGATGCCGATTCCGTCGTCCTCGACAGTGACCAGACAATGCCCTTCGGCATCCAGTTTCAGACGCAGCAGCAGTTGCCGGTCGCAGTAACGCATGGCATTGCGCACCAGGTTCTGCAGCGCCCGGGCGGTCAGGCGCGGGTCGAGGATGAAGCGCGGCAGCTTGTCGTCGGCACGCACCTGCCATTCGATGCCACGGCTATCAAGCTCTTCGGCAAAGCTGCCAAGGATGCTGTCGACCAGTTCCAGCAATGACACTTCGACCCGCTCCCGGGCCTGGTCGGCATTCTGCAGGCGGCTGTAGGACAGCAGTTCGAGCACCAGTTCGTCCAGCTCGCGCACATGCCCGACCAGTTCCAGCAAGCGCTTGCGGCACCCCGGCGGCACTTCGTCGAACAGCAGCACCAGGCCGAAGTCCAGGCGGGTCAGCGGCGTGCGCAGTTCGTGGGAAACCGCGTTGAGCAGTTCGCGCTGCTGGGTCAGCAGGCGTTCGACATCCTGGGCCATGGTGTCGAACACCTGCGCCAGTTCACCGATGTTCGACCGCGCCGGAATGTGCGTACGCTCCGACAGCTGGCCCTGGCCCAGGCGCCGGGCGGTTTCCTTGAGCCGCTCCAGGTCGCGCCAGTGCGGCCAGACCCACAGCAGCAGGCAGCCAAGCAAGGCGGCGCCGATCAGTACCGTGACGCCCCAGGACAGCAGGTTGATGTCCAGCGGGTCCGGCGGGTTGCGCAGCTCCACCGCCCAGGTTCCATCCAGCGGTGCCAGGGCGGCATTGTAATAACCCCAGTCGCCCAGGGTGACGACATTCTGCCCCGCGTTCAGGCGGGCACGGTCGGCATGGGACAGGCCGATCTGGTCCTGGCGCCGCAGTTCGATCTCCAGCGGCGCGAAATCCGCTGCCAGTTGCCGTTCGACCTCCGGCCACTGCGCCGCCGGCACCTGGTGGAAACGTTCGACGATCAGCTTCTGCACGCCTTTGGCCTGGTCCAGGTTGTAGGCGATGAAGCGCTCGTGGAAGGCGCCGACGATGCCGTCGGGGATCAGTAGCAGCGCGCCAGCATAGGCCGCGATGGTCACCAGGTACAGGCGAACGAGGATCTTGAGCATGGCAGCCTCAGAACTCCCATTCCAGGCGGCTGAACAGGTAGCCCTTGCCCCACACGGTCTTGATCTTGCGCGCCTCGCCGGCGTTGTCGTCGAACTTGCGCCGCAGTTTGGATATGGCCACGTCCACCGAACGATCGGTGCCGTTGAACTCGATGCCGCGCAACTGCTGCAGGATACGGTCGCGGCTGAGCACCTCGCCGGCGTTGCGCGCCAGCACCACCAGCAGGTTGTACTCGCCGCTGGACAGTTCCACCAGTTGCTCGCGCCAGTACACATTGCGTTCGGCCAGGTCAATGCGCAGGCCGCCGATCACGATCAGGTCGGTCTCCAGGCGTGGCTCGTTGATGCTGCTGCGCCGCAGCAAGGTACGCACCCGGGCCAGCAACACCCGTGGCTCGCAGGGTTTGGTGACGTAGTCGTCGGCGCCCATCTCCAGGCCCAGGACCTGGTCGTGGCTGTCGTCGCGGGCGGTGAGCATGAGGATCGGCAGGGCCTGGGACTCGGCCCGCAACAGGCGGCAGACCTGCAGGCCATCGAGTCCGGGCAGCATCAGGTCGAGGATCACCAGGTCCGGTTTGGTCCGCCGGGCTTCGGCCAGCACATGGTCGCCGCGGGCAATCACGTTGACGCAAAAGTCGTTGCGCTGCAGGTAGCTGGCGATCAGTTCGGACAGGGCGCAGTCGTCTTCGACCAGGAGGATGTTCGGCATGGGTAGTTTGACAGGCTGGGAAAGTCAGGCAAGGATATAGAACCTTGTGCTCAGCCAGCGCAAGCCTTCACACTTTTTCACATTCGAGCTACATAGCTTAACAGTTACCCGCAAGCCTCCTGCCTTAGCATTGCCGGATCATTTATGGAAGATCCGCATGTTCAGTACAAGCCCCGCTCGTCTGCGCGCCCTGCTGGCGTTGCTCGTCGTCTCCCTGTCCCTGAGCGCGTGCGATGACGGCCCATCGGTCGAAGAGAAAGCCCCGCCCAGCGCCGTGCGCATCGAGACCGTACGCGTCCAGCCGCTGGCCATCAGCACCGAACTCAACGGCCGGATCCTGGCCCCGCGCACAGCCGAAGTCCGCGCCCGGGTGGCCGGCGTGGTGCTCAAGCGGGTGTACCGCGAAGGCAGCGACGTCAAGCAGGGCGATGTGTTGTTCCGCATCGACCCGGCGCCGTTCCAGGCCGACTACGACAGCGCCCGCGCCGTGCTGGCCAAGGCCGAGGCCAACCAGTACCAGACGCGCCTGCAAGACCTGCGTTACCGTGAACTGATTGCCATCAACGCCGTCAGCCGCCAGGACCACGACAACGCCCGCGCCGCCGCCCTGCACGCCGACGCGGCAGTGGCCGAGGCCAAGGCCGCCCTTGAACGCGCGCGCCTGAACCTGGGGTATGCCACGGTGACGGCACCGATTTCCGGGCGCATCGGCCGTGCCCTGGTCACCGAAGGCGCACTGGTGGGCCAGAACGAAAGCACGCCGCTGGCGACCATCCAGCAACTGGACCCGATCCACGCCGATGTCACCCAGTCCACCCGCGAGCTCAATGCCCTACGCCGAGCCTTGCGCGCCGGCGAACTGCAACAGGTCGGCCAGGACCAGGCCAGCGCCACCCTGATCCAGGATGACGGCACCGTCTACCCGCTGCCGGGCAAGCTGCTGTTCTCCGATATCAGCGTCGACCCGAGCACCGGGCAGATCACCTTGCGCAGCGAGTTCCCCAACCCGGACCTCGACCTGCTGCCGGGCAGCTTCATCCGCGTACGCCTGGAGCAGGCCATCAAGCAGCAAGGCATCAGTGTGCCGCAACGGGCCATCCTGCGTGACAGTGCCGGCCAGCCGCGGGTGTTGCTGGTCGATGCCCAGCAACGCATCGAGGAACGCCCGGTGGTGCTCGGTGGCGTGCAGAACGACCGCTGGATCGTCAGCCAAGGCCTGGCCCCGGGCGACCGGGTGGTGGTCGAAGGCGTGCAGCACGTCAATCCAGGCGACCAGGTACAGGTCGACAACGCGGGCAAGGACGCCCCCTCCATCGTTCAGACCACCGGCCAGTGAGGGCCTGATTCATGCCGCAGTTTTTCATTGACCGCCCGGTATTCGCCTGGGTGGTCGCCTTGTTCATCCTGCTGGCCGGCGCCCTGGCGGTGCCGCAGCTGCCGGTGGCCCAGTACCCCGACGTGGCGCCGCCGCAGGTGGAAGTCTATGCCGTGTACCCCGGCGCCTCGGCGCAGACCATCGACGAAAGCGTGGTCAGCCTGATCGAAGAAGAACTCAACGGTGCCGACAACCTGCTCTACTTCAGCTCCCAGAGCAGCCTGGGCAGTGCCCTGATCACCGCCACCTTCGAGCCGGGCACCAACCCGGACCTGGCCCAGGTCGACGTGCAGAACCGCCTGAAAGTGGTGGAGTCGCGCCTGCCGCGGCCGGTCACCCAGCAGGGCCTGCAGGTGGAAAAGGTGTCTACCGGTTTTCTGCTGATGGTGACCCTCACCGCCGAGAACGGCAGCCTTGATGAAGTGACCCTGAGCGACTTTCTGGCGCGCAACGTGATGAACGAGATCCGCCGCCTCAAGGGTGTCGGCAAGGCCCAGCTGTATGGGGCCGAGCGGGCCATGCGGATCTGGATCGACCCGCGCAAGCTGATCGGTTTCAACCTCACCCCCGACGACGTCAACGAAGCGATTGCCGCCCAGAACGCCCAAGTCGCTCCGGGCAGTATCGGCGACCTGCCCGGCACCGGCACCCAGGAGATCACCGCCAATGTGATCATCAAGGGCCAGTTGAGCACCGTGCAGGAGTTTTCCGACATTGTCCTGCGTGCCAACCCCGACGGCTCGCGGGTGACCATCGGCGATGTCGCCCGGGTCGAGATCGGTAGCCAGGAGTACCTGTACGGCACCCGCCTGAACGGCAAGCCCACCAGTGCCTTCAGCGTGAAGCTGTCGCCGGGGGCCAACGCCATGGAAACCGCGACCCTGGTCCGCGCCAAGCTCGACGAGCTGTCGCGCTACCTGCCGCCGGGCGCCACGTTCGACATCCCCTACGACACCTCGCCCTTCGTCAAGGTCTCGATCCAGCAAGTGATCACCACCCTGCTCGAAGCCATGGCCCTGGTGTTCGCGGTGATGTTCCTGTTCCTGCAGAACATCCGCTACACCCTGATCCCGACCCTGGTGGTGCCGGTGGCGCTGATGGGCACCTTTGCGGTGATGCTGGCGATGGGGTTCTCGGTCAACGTACTGACCCTGTTCGGCATGGTCTTGGCCATCGGCATCCTGGTGGACGACGCCATCGTGGTGGTGGAGAACGTCGAGCGGATCATGAGCGAGGAAGGCCTGTCGCCACGGGACGCCACGAAAAAGGCCATGGGCCAGATCAGTGGCGCCATCGTCGGCATTACCCTGGTGCTGGTCGCAGTGTTCCTGCCCATGGCCTTCATGAAGGGCTCGGTGGGCGTGATCTACCAGCAGTTCTCGCTGTCGATGGCGGTGTCGATCCTGTTCTCGGCGTTCCTGGCCCTGAGCCTGACCCCGGCCCTGTGCGCCACCCTGCTCAAACCCATCGCCAAGGGTGCGCATCACGCCAAGGGCGGCTTCTTCGGCTGGTTCAACCGGCGCTTCGAGGGCCTCACCAACGGCTACCAGCACTGGGTCAGCCAGGCCCTCAAGCGTACCGGGCGCTACCTGCTGGTCTACCTGGTGCTGGTGGCGGGGCTGGTGTACGGCTTCAGCCAGTTGCCCTCCTCGTTCCTGCCCACCGAAGACCAGGGTTACACCATTACCGATATCCAGCTGCCGCCGGGGGCCAGCCGCGCCCGCACCGAACAGGTGGCGGCGCAGATCGAGGCGCACAACGCCACGGAACCGGGCGTGGGCAACAGCACCCTGGTGCTCGGCTTCAGCTTCTCCGGCGACGGCCAGAACGCCGCGCTGGCCTTCACCACGCTCAAGGACTGGTCCGAGCGCGGCGCCGACGACAGCGCGCAAGCCATTGCCGACCGCGCCAATGCCGCCTTCAGCCAGCTCAAGGACGCCATCGCCTATTCGGTGCTGCCGCCTCCGGTGGACGGCCTGGGCACCTCCAGCGGCTTCGAGTTCCGCCTGCAGGACCGTGGCGGCCTGGGGCATGCGGCGCTGATGGCGGCCCGTGACCAGTTGCTGGCCAATGCCGAGAAGAGCCCGGTACTGGTCAACGTGCGCGAAAGCGCCCTGGCCGAAAGTCCGCAGGTGCAGTTGGAAGTCGACCGCAAGCAGGCCAATGCCCTGGGCGTGTCCTTTGCCGATATCGGCAATGTGCTCAACACGGCGGTGGGCTCCAACTACGTCAACGACTTCCCCAACCAGGGCCGCATGCAACGGGTGGTGGTGCAGGCCGAAGGCGACCAGCGCAGCCAGGTCGACGACCTGCTCAAGATCCATGTGCGCAACAGCAGCGGCAAGATGGTCCCGCTGTCGGCCTTCGTCCAGGCCAAATGGATCACCGGCCCCGTGCAGCTGACGCGCTACAACGGCTACCCGGCGGTGGCCATCTCGGGCGAGCCGGCACCGGGCTACAGCTCGGGCCAGGCCATGGAGGAAATCCAGCGCCTGGTGAACCAACTGCCGTTGGGCATGGGCCTGGAGTGGACCGGCCTGTCGCTGCAGGAGCGCCTGTCCGGCAGCCAGGCGCCGATGCTCATGGCCCTGTCGTTGCTGGTGGTATTCCTGTGCCTGGCGGCGCTGTACGAGAGCTGGTCGATCCCGACCTCGGTGCTGCTGGTGGTGCCGCTGGGGGTGCTGGGCGCGGTGATCGCCGTGAGTTTGCGCGGCATGCCCAACGATGTGTTCTTCAAGGTCGGCCTGATCACCCTGATCGGCCTGTCGGCGAAGAACGCGATCCTGATCATCGAGTTCGCCAAGCACCTGGTCGATGAAGGCCACGACCTGGTCGAGGCCACGCTGCAGGCAGCGCGCCTGCGCCTGCGACCGATCGTCATGACCTCATTGGCCTTCATCCTCGGCGTGGTGCCCCTGGCCATCGCCAGCGGTGCAAGCTCGGCCAGCCAGCAGGCCATCGGCACCGGGGTGATCGGCGGCATGTTGAGCGCCACCCTGGCGGTGGTGTTCGTGCCGGTGTTCTTCGTGGTGGTCATGCGCCTGACCGGCAAGCGCCGGGCCCGGGCACAGCAGGACCCGGCAGTGCTGGAACAACACTGATCTGGACAGCGCACGGCGTGCATGGGAAGGTGATTGGCTGACACTGCCAGGAGCCGCCCCATGACCGCCACCCCTCCCCCCTGCTCCATCCTGCTGCTGGCCGGCGGGCGCGGCCAGCGCATGGGCGGCCAGGACAAGGGCCTCGTGCCCTGGCAGGACAAACCGCTGATTGCCCACGTGCAAGCCGTGGTGCGGCCCTTGACCGACGACCTGATCATCTCCTGCAACCGCAATCACCCCCTGTACCGGCCCTATGCCGATCAGCTGGTGAGCGATGCCGAGGCGGATTACCCTGGTCCCCTGGCGGGGGTGCTGGCGGGTCTAGCGGTGGCCCGGCATTCCTGGCTGCTGGTGCTGGCCTGCGATGCCCCGCTGATCGACCGGGCCCTGGTGCTCGACCTGATGCAGCAGGCCAACGACCAGAACCAACCGGCCATGGCGCGCCAGGCGGGTTACTGGCAACCGATGTTCAGCCTGATTCCCTGCACGCTGCGGGGTGACCTCGAGCAGGCCTGGCAACAGGGTGAGCGTGGGTTGCAGCGGGTGCTGCACCGCTACCAGGTGCGGGCGCTGGACTATGCCGAGGATGATCGGCGCTTGAGCAACTTCAACAGTCCCGAGTTTCTTCAGCGCTGAGCCGGGCCTTATCGCGGCGATCCGACTTGCCCCGCGATGGCCTCAACGCAACCGCGACCGTATCCGGTGGCACACGCTCAACACCTGCTGCACCTCACCTTCGGCCAGGTCGATCTTGCAGGCCATGTTGTTGAACACCTGGGCCGCCTGCGCCTTGAGCTCGCGGCCCTTGTCGGTCAGCAGCAGATTGCGTCGGCGCCGGTCGGTCGGGTCCAGGTAGACGGTAATGAAGCCATTGTCGGCCAGGCGCTTGACGATAGGCGTCAGGGTGCCCAGGTCGAACAGGGTCAGTTCGCTCAGGGTGCTGATCGAGACATCGTCCTTGCCCCACAGGCCGGCCATCACCAGCAATTGCGGATAGGTAACCCCGCGTTGGCGCAGCGGCTCGGCATAATCGCGCACCATGGCATTGGCCGTCGAATACAGCGAAAAGCAGAGCATCTTGTCGAAGTCGAACGTCGGGTCAAGCATAGACACCTCCCTTGACGTGACTGAACGCACGCACTGCGTCCACCACAACGGCCAGGGCCTCTGGCGTAGTTGCCGGGTGCAGGTCCCTGCCCAGATTGAACACGTGGCCAAAGCCCGCCGAGGGCGGGCCAAAGGCCTGCAAGGTGCGCTGCACCTCCCGGCGGATGCAGGCCTCGTCGCCCAGCAGCACGGCCGGGTCGAGATTGCCCTGCAGCGCCACGCTATTGCCTACCCGTTGCCGGGCCATGCCCAGGTCACAGCGCGGGTCGAGCCCCAGGCAATCGACGCCGCTGTCGGCCATGCTGCCAAGCCATTGGCTGGCGCCGTGGGCATGGAGAATCACCGGTATCCGCTGGCCCTGGTGGGTCTTGTGCAGGCGGGCCAGCACTTCGCGCACATAGAACAGCGAGAAACGCTGGTAGGCACCATCGGCCAGGGCGCCGGCAAAAGGATCGAGCAGCATCACCGCCTGGGCGCCGGATTCTATCTGAGCGTTGAGTGAGGCTGCCACTGCCCGGCTGGTGGTCTGCAACAAGCGATGGAGCAATTCAGGCCGCCGGTCGAGCATTTTCCTGATCAGCTGGAAATCCCCCGGCGGCCCGCCTTCGACCATGTAGCAGGCCAGGCTCCAGGGCGTGCCCGCCACACCGACCAACGCTGCCCGCCCAGCCAGTGCCCGCCGCGACTGCGCCACCGCCTGGCAGAGGTATTCAAGGGCCTGGGGCTCAGGTACCCGCAGGCGCTTGATGGCCGCGTCATCGCGCAACGGGTGGCGCAGCCGCGGCCCTTCGCCGGCGACGAAGTACAGGCCCAGGCCCATGGCATCGACAAGCATGAGCATATCGTTGGCGACAACGGCCGCATCCAGCCTGAACCGTTGCACCGGTTGCACGGTGGCTTCGCTGGCATACGCGGGTGTCTTGTACAGCGACAACAGGCTGCCTGCCCGGGCCCGCAGGGCCCGGTACTCCGGCAAGTGGCGACCGGCCTGGCCCATCAGCCAGACCGGCGTGCGGACTACCGGCTGACGCAGCAAGGCCTTGATGAAGGAATTAGTGTGCAAGGACATCACTCATGCTGGATTGGCGAGATGGGTTGAAATCTCCACGGGTCAGTGGCGGCGGGATACCGCATCGGCAATCTCGCGGCGCAGGGCCGAGACGGTGGCGCGGTAGTCGTGCTGGGCGAATATCGCCGTGCCGGCCACGAACATATCGGCACCCGCTGCGGCGACTTGACCGATGGTCTCAAGGTTGACCCCACCATCAACTTCCAGGCGAATGTCGCGTCCACAGTCATCGATCAGCTTGCGCGCTGCGGCGATCTTGGGCAATACCGACGGGATGAAGCGCTGGCCGCCAAAGCCCGGGTTCACTGACATCAACAGAATCAGGTCGAGCTTGTCCAGCAGGTAGCGGGCAGCGTCCAGGGTACTGGCCGGGTTGAACACAAGACCGGCCTTGCAGCCCAGGTCCTTGATCAGCTGCACCGAGCGGTCCAGGTGCAACGTGGCCTCCGGATGGATGGAGATATAGTCGGCACCAGCCTCTGCGAATGCCTGGATCATGCTGTCCACCGGCGTCACCATCAGATGCACGTCGATCGGCGCGGTGATGCCGTGACTGCGCAAGGCCTTGCAGAACTGCGGGCCCATGGTCAGGTTAGGGACATAGTGGTTATCCATCACATCGATGTGGATGACATCGGCGCCGGCAGCCAGCACATGCACGGCTTCCTCACCCAGCCGGGCAAAGTCGGCCGCCAGAATCGAAGGTGCAATCCAGAACTCTTTCACGCGTGTACTCCATTACTCATTGACTAGTCGTTGTCGCGGCCCTGCCTCACCCTGCCCCAGCGCGCTGGTGATCTGCTCGATCAACGCAGGCTGGGGCGTGTCCAGGTGAAAGTGGTGACCGCCGTCATGCCAGGACACCCGGGCATCGGGCGGCAAGGCACTTTTGCGTTTGTCGAATGCGCCGCCGGCAAACAGGCCCTGGCGCCCGAGCATCAGGTGCAGGGGGCAGGTGATCTGGGAGAGAAACTCACAGGCCTGCCCTTCGGTCAGTTGCAGCGGTTCGGGCAGCACCAGGCGCGGATCGTGGCGCCAGCGATAGCCCTGCCCCAGGTTGATCAGGTCGCGCATGGCCAGCAAACGGGCGCCCTCGGTGCAGAGGCTGCCATCGATGCTGTTGCGCCGCTCGTCGATCGCCGCTTCCAGGCTGCTGAACTGTGCCTGCTCAGGGCCGCTGAAGCCGTGCAGGCGGGTGCGCAATGCCAGGCGCAACAGACGCTGGGCCTTGCGCAGGTGTTCGACGGTGCCGCCTTCGGCCAGGGTGAAGGGCGCCCCCATGCCGTCGATGAACACCATGCTGTCGATGGTGCGGTTCATGGCCGCCAGGATCGACGCCACGCCGGTGCCCATGGAGTGGCCCAGCACCGAAAAGCGCTTCCAGCCCAGGCACTCGACCAGGGCGTTCATGTCATCTGCGTGTTCCCACAGGTAGTAGCCGCTGTCGGCCCGGCGGTGTTCAGAGCGTCCATGCCCGGCCAGGTCCGGTGCCACCACGAAACAGGTGCGCAGCAAGGGCGCGATGCGTTCGAAGGACGCGGCGTTGTCCAGCCAGCCATGCAGGGCGAGTACCGGATAGCCCCCCTCGTTGCCCCAGGTGCGCAAGGCAAAATGATTGCCGTTGACGTCCAGCGACTGGTCGCGTCCGGCGTTGATCGGACTCATGCCTGGTCCTCCCTGGCGGTTCATCCGGCGACCGCCAACTGTGCGCTGCGTGCCATGTGCTGCAGCAGTTGCAGGTCGAACTTGCCATTGGGCGTGCGTGGCAGGGTGCCCTCGATACTGATCGACAGCGGCACCTTGTGCGCTTCCAGGCCCTGCCGGCAGCGCTCGAGCAGATACTCGGCGCTGATGCTGATGCCCTGGGCCAGGGTCACGAAGGCACACAACCCCTCGCCGACCGCCGCCTGCTCGACGCCGACCACCACCGCAGCCTCGATGCCATCGATCGTATAGAAGAAGTGCTCCACCTCGCTGGGGCTCACCTTCATGCCCCGCGACTTGATCATGTGGTCCATGCGCCCACGGAAATACAGATAGCCGTCTTCATCCAGGCTGCCGTAATCGCCGGTATAGAGCACGTTTTCGCCCGGGTAGCGTCCAGGCTTGAGCTTGAGCGCGGTCGCCGCCGGGTTGCGCCAGTAACCGGCCATGACCGTGGCGCCGCGAATCACCAGCTGGCCAACCTGATGCGGCTGATCGATGCGCCTGTCCTGCTCGTCCACCAGCCACAGCTCGGTATTGGGAATGGCAATGCCGACACTGCCGGGCTTGTTGTCGATATCTTCCGGCGGCAGGTAGGTGCAGCGCTTGCATTCGGTCAGGCCGTACATCGAGTAAATCAGCGCCTGGGGGAACAGCGCCTTCATCTGGGCGATATGCGACGGCTTGAGAGCGGCACCGGTGTTGGTGACCATGCGTACATCGGCAAACACCGCCTCGCGCTTGCAGGCATACTCGTGCAGCAGGGTCAGCATGGTCGGCACGAAAGGAATCACCGTGATCTGGTACTGGCGGATCTTCTTGATCAGGAAGATCGGCCAGGTGAATTCCTTCTCCAGCACCAGGGTGGCCCCGGCATTGATCGACATGATCATCTGGTACAGGCCATAGTCGAATGACAACGGCAGCGAGCAGAGAACGTTATCGGTCTCGTTGTAGCCCAGGTAAGTGTGCAGTGACTGCAGCGCCGCCAGCATGTTGCGATGGGTCAGCATTACGCCCTTGGGCATGCCGGTGGAGCCTGAGGTGTAGATGATCGCCGCCAGGTCCAGGTCCAGGTTGCCACTGGGCAGCGGCATCCCGGCGCCCTGCCCCAACAGGCTTTCGAAGGTCTGGGCCACGGTCGAGCCCGGGGCGCCGTCGAGCAGCACGATCAGCCTCAGGTGGGCAAGGTCGGCAATGCTGGTGGGCAGGCTGGCGACTTTGTCGGTGGTGGTGATCAACACTGACGCCTCGGCATCGCGCACGATGTAGTCGAGGGTGTCTGCCGGGGTTTCCAGCCCGACATTGACCACCACGCCACCGGCCTTGAGGATGCCCCAGAAGGCGCAGACCGTCTCCACCCGGTTGCCCAGGCACACCACCACCCGCTCCTGGCGCTCCAGGCCGTTGACTTGCAGGCCCGCGCCCAGGCGCGCACTGGCCTCGTCCAGCTGCGCATAGGTGTAGGTTTCATCGGCATAGATAATCGCCGGTTTGTCCGGATGCAGGCCGCTGCGAGTCTCCAGCACATCCTGCAACAGCACTTCAGACGCTTTCATGCTGCACCTCGACAACCTCCAGGGAACGCTGCACGCCGCTGACCTGGCGGTGAGCATCGATATAACCGGCCAGCGTCGCCACGGTATTGAAATGCCGCGGGACGATGGTGTCCGGGTTGACGAAGAAGCCTTCGATCTCATCCTCGAGGCTGATCAACAGCTCCATGGAGGTCAGTGAGTCGAGGCCCAGGTCGTCACGCAGATGGGAATCGGCATGGACGACCGTGCTTTCCGGCAGCTTCAACACCACCCGCAGGATGTCAGCGAGCTGGCGCTGGGTCGCCGCCTGGGTCGCCGCGCACGGCTGGGGCTCGGCAGGCGTACTGAGCATGGCCTGCAGCGGCACATCGACATGGCTGTCGCGGATCTCCACGGCGCTCTGCCGCGCACGGACCAGGAACAACTGGCCGTTGCTGACCAGTACCTCGGCCGGATGACCATGACTGTGAAACAGGGTCGGCGACGCCGTCGGACCGTAGGCACCCGACGCGGCCACGGCCAGCAGATCGCCTTCCTGCAGGGTTTCGAGCTGCACATCGCGTCCGAGCAAATCGTCCGGACTGCACAGCGGCCCGGAGACATGGTACTCGCGCAGCGGCGCGCCACAGGTACCGCTGGCCTTGACGATGCGGAAGTTGCGCTTGAGCACCTGGCCGCTGCCCGCCGCCGCACCATGGCAGTTGGTACCGCCATCGGTGACGGCAAAGGTCTTGCCGTGGTTTTCCTTGATGTTGTCCACCGTCACCAGCAAGGCGCCGCACTTGCCTGCGATGAAACGCCCCGACTCGAGAATGATCCGGGTGCGCGGGTATTCCTGGTGGAAGGCGTTGAACAGTGGCGCCAGCAACTGCTTGAGCTCGGCGGTGTTGAGCTCTTGCTCGTTCTCGTAGTACTTGATGCCCAGGCCACCGCCGACATCGATCATGCGCATGTCCAACTGATGACGACGGGACAGGCTGCGAAACAGCTCAAGGATGTAGGCGGCATTGTCGTACACCGACCGGGCATCGAGGATCTTGGTGCCGTTGTAGACGTGGATGCCCTTGATACGGATGTTGGGCAGCGCCAGGTACTCGGCGAAATGGGCCACGGCGGTATCTTCCTGGATACCGAAGTGGGTTGGCCGCCCGCCCATCTTCCAGGGTGAGCCTGCGGCCGAGAAATTCGGATTGATGCGGATCGCGACCGGTGCGTCACAGCCCAGCTCCCCAGCCAGGGCCGACAACTTGCGCAGTTCGCTCTCGGATTCGACGACGATGGCGAACACCCCCACTTCCAGGGCCCGGCGGTGTTCCTCGGGCTTCTTGTAGGGGCCCAGGAAGATGATGTCCTGGGGCGCCACCCCGGCCTTGAGGGCAATCTCCAGCTCGCCGAGCGAGCAGACTTCGGTATTGCCGCCATAGGCGCGGATCAGTTTGACCAGGGACAGGTTCGGATTGACCTTCAGCGCATAGAAGATGTCCACGCAGTCCGGCAACGCGTTGCGCAATTCGCTGAAGCTACTGCGCAACACGGTTTCATCGTAGAGGTAGGTCGGTGTCCCGAACGTCGCTTTTGCCTGGAGGACGAGTTCCTTGGAAAGCTTCATTCTGTTGCTCCCATCGTTCTTATAGTGTGCCGCCCAGGCAGCTGGCTCGGTCCTGGCGTGTAAGCACCGTCGCACAAGCCCTATGGCGGATTGGCGTCAATCTGGATTGCGCATCACTGACACGATCTGAAGACCGAGCCAAAAACTTTGCGCGCAAAGTTTGTCGAAATTTTGCGACCGGCTTGGCAGTGATGTCAAGGTAATTCCATGGGCTGCGCGCTGCGTCACAAGGACACAGCGCTGTATGAGTTTTCCTACAGAGCAGGGTTAATTTGTCGCACCGCACCCATATCAGTGCAGCGAAGGCTCCATGAATACGGGGCGTTTATCTGATCCGCTGTTCTTCCTGGATTCTGAGTCTGTTTTGCCTGCCGGCAGCTTCCTACAGTCTGCGCCTGCATCTTGCCCCTTCGGCAAGACGAGCCTTACAAGGAACCAGGGAAACTAGCCATGAGCTCACATCAACAGGCGCAGGCCTATAACTACAAGGTGGTCCGACAATTCGTCATCATGACCGTGGTCTGGGGCATCGTCGGCATGGCCATGGGCGTGTGGATCGCCTCGCAACTGGTCTGGCCGGACCTCAACCTCGACCTGCCCTGGACCAGCTTCGGCCGTCTGCGTCCCCTGCATACCAGCCTTGTGATCTTCGGCTTTGCCGGCAGCGCGCAATTCGCCGCCAGCTACTACGCGGTGCAGCGCACCTGCCAGGTGCGCCTGTACAGCGACAAGCTGGCTGCCTTCACTTTCTGGGGCTGGCAGGCGACCATCGTCATCATGCTGGTCAGCCTGCCCCTGGGCCTGACCACCACCAAGGAATACGCCGAGATCGAATTCACCGGCGCGGTGTGGATGGCCATTGTCTGGGTGGTCTACGGCATCGTGTTCTTCGCCACGCTGATGCGGCGCAAGGCCAGGCACATCTATGTCGGCAACTGGTTCTTCGGCGCCTTCATCGTGGTGATCGCCATGTTGCACGTGGTCAACCACCTGTCGATCCCGGTCAGCTGGTTCAAGTCCTACCCGGTCTACTCCGGCGCCACCGACGCCATGGTCCAGTGGTGGTACGGCCACAACGCCGTGGGCTTTTTCCTTACCACCGGTTTTCTCGGCATGATGTATTACTTCGTGCCCAAGCAGGTCGGTCGGCCGGTGTACTCGTATCGCCTGTCGATCGTGCACTTCTGGGCGCTGATCACCCTGTACATCTGGGCCGGCCCCCACCACCTGCACTACACCGCCCTGCCCGACTGGGCACAGTCGCTGGGCATGGCCATGTCGCTGATCCTGCTGGCGCCGAGCTGGGGCGGCATGATCAACGGCATGATGACTCTCTCGGGGGCCTGGCATAAGCTGCGCAGCGACCCGATCCTGCGTTTTCTGGTGCTGTCCCTGGCGTTCTACGGCATGTCGACCTTCGAAGGCCCGATGATGGCGATCAAGACCGTCAACGCCCTGTCCCACTACACCGACTGGACCATCGGCCACGTGCATGCCGGCGCCCTGGGCTGGGTGGCGATGATCACCTTCGGTGCGCTGTACCACATGATCCCGAAAGTCTTCGGCCGCGAGCAGATGCACAGTGTCGGCCTGATCAACCTGCACTTCTGGCTGGCCACCATCGGCACCGTGCTGTACATCGCCTCGATGTGGGTCAACGGCATCACCCAGGGCCTGATGTGGCGCGCCACCAACGACGACGGCACCCTGACCTACTCCTTCGTCGAGGCGCTGGTGGCCAGCCATCCGGGCTTTATCGTGCGCTTCATTGGCGGCGTGTGCTTCCTCAGCGGCATGCTGCTGATGGCCTACAACACCTGGCGCACGGTCCGGGTGGCCGATGAAAAACTGGCATTTTCCAATGCCAGCATGGCGTAAGGAGCAGGCCGATGGACGAGTGGTGGTATGCACTGTATTGCCTGGCCGGCGTGCTGTTCTTCTACCTGGTCACCAGCGCCTGCCTGCGCGGGCACAGCCATGAGGTGGACGAGCACGTCAGCCTGATGCCGTTCGCTGATGACCCGGCAGCTGCTCGCCGGGTCGAGGTGGCCATTGGCAAGGCAGTCCCGGCCAGGGCGCCCGATGCGCGCCTGGAACTCTGAGCCCCTGGTTGTGATGGAGGCTCTTTGACAGGAGCCCTCCACCATGACCGACGGCCTTATCCACCTGCCGGGCTGGATTGGGGCACTTGGAATGTGTGCTTATCCATTTCTTGTGGCGATGCTGCCGGCCCCTTCCGCCCTTACGGCGGGTTCCTTTTGTCTTGGCAAAAGGAACCAAAACCGCCTGCTCCTGCATCCGGCCCTACGCTGCGCTCCGGGTCCCTTCGCTCCGGCGTCTTCCGGGGCCACGCGGCCTACGACTTGCTTCGCCAAGTCTACGGCTCGCGCTCTTCGGCTACGCCGAAGGTGC